>CAZEJK010000396.1:0-4080 GCA_964512045.1 uncultured Thermoanaerobaculia bacterium | reverse complement strand
CCGCGGGACGCGACCGTCGCACGCATCACCCACCCCGTCGCCGTCGGCATCGCGCTGGTCCGGGTTGACCACGGCCGGGCAGTTGTCGGAGTCGTCGCCCACGCCATCCCCGTCGTGGTCCGTCATGAGAAACACCACCACACCGTCGTGATCGCTCGACCGCAGCGCTGTGTCGGCCTGCTCCTGCCACGTCGGTGGGGCGTCCGCGTTGCCCCGTCCGTAGGCAACGTCGCGAACCCAACCGTCAACAGGCGACGTCGTGAGCACGTGATCGAACGCCTGTGCGTTGCCCCCGAACACGTACGAGTACCGCTCGCTTGAGTCGATCCGCTCCGTCCACACCGTGAGGTCACGGTCCACCAGATCCTCGGCGGGAACCATCGCGCCCGCCGGATCTGGCGATCCGCTGATCGTACCGACAACGTCGACCCAGCCATCCGTGAACTGAAACGCGTTGAGGTCGCCGAGCACGATCAACCGCTCCGAGGGGCTGGTCTGCTGACGCTCGTCCAGCCACTCGGCCAGCCAACGCGCCTGGGCGTCTCGCTTGGCGCGCACGAACGGCCCGTCTCCTGACTGATCGATACCGTTCATCGACCGCAGGTGCAGCCCGAGCAGCGCCACCGGAAACGGCTCTCCGTTGCCCACGAACCGCACCGTCAGAAGCGACGGTGGCCGATCGAAGGTACGCCACGAGCTGCCATCGAAGCCGAAGGCAGCATCCTCGCCAAGAACCTGCAACGAGTCCGCCACAACAGTGCTCTGGAGGAGGAACCCGACCTCGATGTCGCTGTCAGAGGGCTCGATCCACGGCGTGTACGCCAGCCCTTCCGCACGTCCCGAGATCGCCGCCGCAAGGTCGTCGAGATCGGTCGGCGAGCCGACCTCCTGGACGACAAGCACATCAGGGGCACGCATTACGTCCACCACGTATCGCGCGAGCTTGTCCGCCCGCAGCTCGAGCTCCGATGCGGACAGATCACGGCTCGAAAGGCGTTGCAGGTTCAAGCTGCCCACGGTCAGCTCACCGGGGGAGCGCGGTCGCACGGGACGAGGAAGCTCGGCAGGGGTCGCGGTACAGGCAGTTGGCCAGAGCTGGTAATCGCCGTAGGCGTAGGCCACGACGCCTTCGACGCCGCTCACGGTCGATCCGGCGGGCAGCTCCATCTCGTCCATGCCCAGCGCCGTCACCGCGATCTCGAGCAGCTCCGGGTTACCGTCCCACACCGGCAGGTTCGGCTCGCCCGGCCACGGCAGCCCCGGCTCACGCCAGGCTCGATCACTCCCGGCTCTCCACCACGCATCGCCGTATCGGTCCGTCGGACCGCTGATCACACCCGTCTCGACGGTGACCCGCATGCCCTCGAACCGCTCCAGCTCCGTTGCGGGCTGAGGCCGATCGGGCGACGGCGTCGCCTCGTCGAACCGGACCGCTGGCGGCAACGCGACTCCCGAGCCGTGCACCGTCACCTCCGGCGAGGTGATCTCGGTGAGATCGTAGTACTCCTCCACATCGCCGCGCACGCTCACTGCATCGCCCACAGCAACACTCGGGGGCCCACCGGTGTACACGTAGACTCCGTCAGAGGTCATCGGATCGCCATCGGCACGGTCTTCGGTGGACTGCACGAAAAACCCTCGCGGTCCGATCGCCGTGACCACGCATCCGTCGATGGTGACGGTCTGCGTCTCGTACGGCGAGTGCATCCCGTCGCCCTGGACCTCCCACACATCGAGTGCCGTCGCACTCGGCACCGCAGCGCCGAACGCGCTCAACACCAGCATGAGCGCCACTGAACAGGTTCCAGCTCCTTTGACTCGCAAGCGATCTCCCTCCGCGAGCTGCAGCGCAGATACCCGCCTGCAGCCGCCTCTGTCACTCTAGCTCACCCGAAAAGGACCGGTCGAGGACGATTGCGCCGGACCGCTGAAGCTCGTACGCTGAGAGGATGCGACACGGTACCCGGTCGTGCGAACGCCGTCACAGCCTGATGCTATGCGCGGCTGTCCTTCTGTGCATCGGTGGTGCGGTGGCGCCGGCAGTGGCAACGCCCACCCCTGCTCAGGAGATCGATGCGAGTCGGGTGAGCGAACGTCTCGAAGCGGTTCGGGCCGAGATCCGCGAAGGCGCCTCCGACAGCGACAGCCAGTGGCTGGCCCTGCTCCGTCGTCACGAGAGTGCTCTCGCACAGCTCCGTGATCAGCTGGAACGGCGCTCCGAGCTGACGGCGCCCGCCCCACTGCCGACACCCGTTCCGAACGGCGCCGTCTCGGTGCCAACGCTGGATGCAGCCCTGGATGAGCTCGATCGTGTCTCGGGGGCCCTGAGCGCCCAACGCGACGTCGTCGAGCTCACACGCACCCAGCTGGCATCCGCGCGCGAGGACCGTGAGGAGGTCTCACGTCGGCTGCGAGCGGTCCGCTCCGGCAGCGACACCAACGTCGAGAGCGCCCCCTCGCGGGTGGAGCTCGAGCGCAGGCTCGAGATCCTCGATGACGAGATCACTCTCCACCGTGTGCAGCTGGACAACGCCAGATCGCTGCTCTCCCAGCTGGAACGCCTCAGGGAGCTGCTCCAAGAGCGCACCGATGCGTTGCGATCCAGGGTCGAGCCCCATCCTGACACCTTGAAGACGATCCTGGCCGCTCTCGATGACGAGGAGCACAGCCTCCGTCGCGAGCTTCAGGCGGCCCAAGATGCAGAGGAGGTCGCCCGCAACCGGCTGGAGACGGTGCGACGCGAGGAGCCGCAGGCCGACGCCAGGCTCGCGGCTCGCAGGGCAGAGCTGGAGCTCGCCCGTCGCCGTGCGTCGATGGCTGCCGAGCAGCTCCAGCTGCTCCCCTCCCTCCGCGAGATGTGGGAGCAGCGGTGGGCAGTCCTCAGTGGTCGGGCAGACTGGGAGCAGATGACTGCGGCGCGCGAGGCCGCCGCCGAGCTCACGACAACGATCGAACGCCACCTGCGGCAGGTGGAGCTCGAGCTCGAGCAGCACGAGACGGCCCGATCCGCGATCGACAGTGCGGCCGCGGACAACCGCTGGCTCAACGAGCGAGCACGTCTGTTGGGTGAGCTCGTCGAGGCGGAACGTGGCCACCGGCAACGTCTGCGCGATGCCGGCACCGAGGTTCAGCGCTTGCTCGACGAGCTGGAGGGAACGCTCTCCAAGCCCGCGCTGTCGCAGCGCATCAGTCGCCTCGTGAGAGGCGTGCAGACTGTCTGGCAGTACGAGCTGATCGCCTACGACGAGCATCCGCTGACCGTCGGCAAGCTGGTGGTCGCAAGCTTGCTGCTGATCGTGGGGCTCGTCCTGTCACGCCGGATCAGCCGCCTGATCGTGCGGCGGGTCAGTGCACCCCTCGGCCTGACCCAGAGCTCCATCGCCACCACACAGACGGTGGTCCGCTACATCCTTATCGTGCTCATCGCTCTGATCGCGCTCCGCATCGCCAACATACCGCTGACGGTGTTCACTCTGCTCGGCGGCGCGTTGGCGATCGGCGTCGGCTTCGGCAGCCAGAACGTGGTCTCGAACTTCATCAGTGGTCTCATCTTGCTGGTCGAGCGCCCGATCAAGGTGGGGGACCTGGTGGAGGTCGGCGGCACGTTCGGGCGCGTGGAGTACATCGGACCCCGCTCGACGTTCGTGCGCACTCCGGAGAACATCCATATCATCGTGCCAAACGCCAACTTCCTGGAGAAGGAGGTGGTGAACTGGACCCTCGCCGACTACTCGATCCGCTCGACACTGGTGGTGGGCGTGGCCTACGGATCGCCGGTCCGCGATGTGGAGCGCCTGCTCTACCAGGCTCTCCGGGAGCACCCGAAGGTCCTCGCGGAGCCGGAGCCAACGGTTCTGTTCGCCGACTTCGGCGACTCGGCACTCATCTTCGAGAGCACGTTCTGGACCACCATCCGCACGCAGCTGGACCGTCGTCGTCTGCTCTCCGATCTCCGCTTCCGGATCGACGAGCTCTTCCGCGACAACGACATCGTCATCGCCTTCCCGCAGCGCGACGTGCACCTCGATACAACGACCCCGTTGGATGTGCGGCTGGCGACCGATAGCGACCGCAGCGAGT
>CAZEJK010000395.1:0-4083 GCA_964512045.1 uncultured Thermoanaerobaculia bacterium | reverse complement strand
GCATCTTCTCAACCTGGCCCGAGACCTACAGCCACGTCCTCACCGAGGCCTGGTCGCAAGGAATCCCGGTGCTCGTCTCCCCGCTCGGCGCCCTCGCCGAACGCGTCAGCCGCCACGGCGCCGGCTGGATCGTTCCGATCGACGACCCTGTCCAGGCGCATGCGACGATTCTCGGGATTGCCGCCGATCCGGAGGCGTACCGCGGCGCTGCTCTGGACGCCGAGCGCACTCCGATTCCGACAACAATCGAGATGGCGAGGCGTTACGTGGCGGTCTATGAGCAGGTCAGGGATCGAGGGACGCGATCGATCGGTTGAGGTCGTGCCGGCTCAGAGCTCGAGGGTCCGAGCTGCCGTCAGTCGATCGTGCCCTCGACGAGCTCGACGAGCGCCGCAACACGGGCCGCAAACGTGAGCTCCGCCCGAACCCGAGCACCGCCACGTCGTGTCCGTTCGAGGACGCTCGGGTAGTCGAGGATCATCTCCTCCATGCAGCGTGTGAAGTCGTCCCGGCTCTCGAAGTAGAGCACCTCATCTGGAAGCTCGCGCCGCAACGCATCGTGCGCGTCCGAGATCACAGGAAGCCCGCATGCCAGCGCATCGAGCACCCGGTTGTTGATGAAGCCGAACTCCTTCATGTCGTCCCAGTGGTCGTTGAGGGTGAACCGCGAGCGGGCGTAGAGGCCGCCGAGCCGCTCGTTATCGATGTAGCCCGTAACGACGCGATCAGAGAGCCCGAGCTTCTCCCACCCACGTCCGTAGATCTGCAACGGTACTCCATACTCCACCACCCAGAGGACCGCTGGCCGCTCCATCTCTCGCGTGTTGCCGACGAACACGCATCCGGTCCGTGAAGCCGGATCGGCATCGGAGGGCTCGAAGAACTCCTCGGCGTCTGTGCACTGCAGGAACGCGTGCACCGGGGTGTCGATGCGCTCTGCGAGCTCTCCGGCCCACGGCTTTGATGCCACGAGCACCAGGTCGTAGGAGGCGTACTCGTCCAGCGAGACCGAGGCCGGATGGGAGATGTTCCACATCACGTGGGTAGCGCCTGCGTGCCGGGCAGTCGATGGCAGCTCGTACTTCCCGCGAAGCACCAGGACGACGTCGGCAGGCTCCGATGCACGCGCCTCCCACTCGGAGTCGTAGTGGGAGACCACCTCGTGACCCGCGCGCTCGAGATGCTTGGTGATTGAGCGTCCGAAGTGGTAGTCGCCCCACTTCTTCAGGCGCGAGTCGGTGGGGGCCGGGTTCTTGATCACCCACCTCATGCAGAAGCCCCTTTTCGCCACTGCTCGTAGAACCTCGCAAACAGCTCGGCAAACCGTGTGGCCGCCTCGATCGGACCCCGTTGAGCCATTGCCCGGTCGATCAGGAGATCCATGTTGCGTCGCGCGGAGGCGTACGAGAACTCGCGCAGGAACAGCCGACGGCCACGCTCGGTCATCGCTCGTGTCGCCTCGGAGTCTGCGGTCAGCTCGTCGAGCGCAGCGGCCAGGCCGTCCATGTCGGCGAAGTCCACCAGGCGCACGATTCCCTGCTCGCCAAGCTTCGCCAGGTCGGAGATCGGGTTGGCGATCACCGGCGTGCCCATCGCCAGCGCGTCGGTGAGCTTGTACGGCATCTGGTAGTGGCTGGCGGGGATGGCCGGGTCCAGCCAGATCACCACCGCGTCCGCTGCCAGGTTGATCTCGGCCATGGCGTTGCGGTCCTGCGGCGGCAGCACCATCACTCGCCGACCGTACCGCCGCACCAGCTGCTTCTGATCTGGCGTCTCCCGCGAACCGACGAAGACCAGCCTCGTGCGCTCGTCGCCGACATGCTCCAGGAACTCTGCCAGCTCGAAGATCCCCTTGTGCTTGCGCAGCATCCCCCCAAACAGCAGCACCCGATCCTCGGCTCCGAACCCCAGCCGCGTCCGCGCCGCAGCCCGGTCGTACAGGTCCGGGTCGAAGTACGCCTCGTCCTTCAGATTCCGCTGCTGAAACGAACGCTCCCCGAAGTGCCGATCGAGGTTCTGGTTGTGCGTCACCACCAACGGCACCTCGTGCGCAAACACCTCCATCACCCGGCTCCACAGAGTGCTGTAGGGGGACGCGAGCTCAGGGGCGCCCAGATCGAGGCGATCGAGATCGAGATGTGCGCTGGGTAGGCGGGTCACCTGTCCACCCGCGGCGTACTCGCCGGGACTTGCTGCTGCTGTCTCGTGGTCGTTGGCCTCGACAATGACCGGGCATCCGAGGTGGCTGTTCGCCAGCAGCGCGATCCCCAGGCTGGGGAGTCGCGGCTTGACTGCGTAGACCAGGTCGCCGCGAACAGATGCGGCAGCCTGCGCGAACCCCTCGAAGAGATCTGGGAACTCCCCTCCGTCCACGTAGAGGGTCTCAAATGCCGGACTCGTGTCTCGGTACGGTGGGAACACGGGATCTTCGAAGAACCGAAACCCGATGAGCTGGACGTCCCGCTCGGTCGAGAGGGCTTCTGCGAGGTTGTACGCTTTGGAAAAGTGGTTGCGACAGATGTCCCACGACACGATCGTGAGGCTGGGCCGAGGGCTCTGTACAGCCGTCGGTAGCCCATCTTTGTAGTAGCCCTGAACCTTGGAGGAGATCGTCGCAACGGTGGACTCGTTGTTGCGCTCGCGATCCGTGATCTGGTTCCACTCACGATTGCGGCGGTAGAAGCACACGAAAGCGTCGAGAGAGAGCGGCTCCCGCAGGTAGCAGTGCTTCAACGCGAGGTCCCAGTCCTGCTGTCGGACAAGCGTCTCGTCGAAGCCCCCAAGGCGCTCGTACAGCTCCCGACGATGCACGAACGAGTTCAGGTCGATGAAGTTCTTCTGCCCGAGCCGTTCGTAGTCAAACCGGAGACGCGGCGCCTTCTTCAGCAGGCTGTGTTCACCGTCAATGACGACATCGACGTACTTCGCGAAAGCACAGTGATGGCCGGTGTGTGCCAGGAGCTGCGCGACGAACAGCTCCAGGTGATGCGGGTGCCAGATGTTATCGCTGTCAAGGTATGCGATCAGCTCGCCCTGAGCGTGCGCAAGGCCGCGGTTCCTGGCTGCAGCGGCTCCCGCGTGCTGCCCCGGGACGAGAACGATGCGTTCGTCTGCGAGCGCTTGAACGCGCTCATGCGTGTCGTCAGTGCTCCCATCATCACAGACCAGCAGCTCCCAGTGGTCGTACGTCTGCTCGAGCACTGACCGGATCGCCTCGTCCACGATCCCGGCACGGTTGAAGGTGGGCATGATGATCGAGACCAGCGGCCTGGTTGCTCCGGGCGGCATCTCCGCCGCGAGCTCGGCAATGGTCTGCTCGCTGGTCGCGAAGGCAGATGTGAAGGACTCAGGAGCGTCGGAGATCGCGCCCACCAGACGATGGAACGTAGAGTCGGTAGACTGCGGAGTGATCCGCCCGAGTGGCCTGACCTGCTGACGGGTCGGCGCCGCGCGAAGGGAACGGAGCTGACGCTTCCAGGCTCCGACCTGCCGGAACAGCTCCTCGAGATGGTCTTCGGCTGTCGGTGGCCGCTGACGTCCCCGCAGCTTCAACGCCATGTCGACGAACCAGCTCCCGATGCTCCAACGCCGCGAGCCGAACACGTCGCGACAGTGACGGTGGATCTGATCCAAGAAGCCGAGCAGATCCTCGACCGCTGCCTCGAGCAGCCTCCGCTGCGCGGCCATCGAAGCGTTCGCTCGACGTTCCTCATCCAACGCACTCTCCAGCTCAGTGAGCTGGTGCTCCAGGACAGCGCGTCTTTCGCATTCGGCGCTGAGCTCTGTGACCAGCTTCCGGAGAGTGTCCTGAAGCTCGGCTTCGGTCAGGTCAGTGTTCGAGGGGTCGTCCATGGTCCGTGAAGGTCGCCTCCTGATGACGCGACGCAATTGTAGACGGACCAGCATCGCGGATGCAGCACGAATAGATGCCGGGATGACGGGGTCGTGTCGAGAAGGTGTGGGGACAGTGCGGAGAGCAGCTGGTAGAATCCCTGCTATCGAGAACGGGTTCGGCGGAGGAGAGTGTCCTGGGTGCTCGTAAGCTGCCTGTATTCTGACGAAAGAGGGACCGCCACCGACCCT
>CAZEJK010000394.1:0-4111 GCA_964512045.1 uncultured Thermoanaerobaculia bacterium | reverse complement strand
GCATTAAAAACTGAGAATTCAGAACTTAGAACTCGAATCAGGAGCTTTGCTTCGAGTTTTCGAAGATGCGGCTCCGTGAGCTGCTGAAGGCCCGGACGCCACACCGCCGCCATGACGCCTGACTCCACCAGACGCTGATTCGAGAGTGCGAGGAGGTAGTGCCAGGGTAGCCGTCGTCGAAGCGGCTGAAGATGACAGCAGACGCTGGCGTGGTCATAATCGCACTCGGCCATGTCCAGCACCGACTCGTCTCAGAGCGGCTCCGTTCTGCGCACCCTGCTCCTCACAGACCTGGTGAGCTCCACCAGGATTCTCGAGGAGATGGGCGACCAGCGGGCGTTCGAGGTGTTCCAGAAGCACGACCGGATCGCGCGCGATCTGCTGGCCACCTACGACGGCCGCGAGATCGACAAGACGGACGGGTTTCTGTTCCTGTTCTCGCGACCGTTGGATGCGATCCGCTACGCACTGGCCTACCACCGTGCTCTGGCGTCGCTGTCCGAGGACGTCGGCATCGAGCTGGCGGCGCGAGCCGGGATCCACCTGGGCGAGGTGTACGTGTACGAGAACTCGCCGGAGGACGTGGCGCGCGGCGCCAAGCCGCTGGAGGTCGAGGGGCTCGCCAAGCCGATGGCGGCGCGGCTGATGTCACTGGCCCAGGGGCGCCAGACGCTGCTCACCCGAGGCACGTACGACCTGGCCCGTCGGGCCGCGGTGAACGCAGGCGAGGATACGAGCCAGCTCGAGTGGAGGAGTCACGGACCGTACACCTTCAAGGGCGTCGCCGATCCGATCGATGTGTTCGAGGTCGGCGTCTCGGGTCTGTCGCCCCTGACGCCGCCGCCGGGCTCGGCCAAGGTGCGCCGGGCGGTCGATGCGCGTGGGCGTCGGATGCGCTGGACGACGATCGCGGCGCTGACGGTTGGTGCCGTGGCGCTGGTCGTCGGCGGCTTTCTCGGTCTTCGCGGCGGCGGTCCGGTGGTGCCCCAGGACCGGGAGACGGTCGCTGTCCTGGGGTTTGCCAACCTCTCGGGTCTGGCCGAGGCGGCGTGGCTGGACACGGCTCTGACCGAGACCCTGGCAGCCGAGCTGGCCTCGGGCGGCGCGGTCCGTACGGTGCCTGGCGAGACGGTGGCACGGAGTCGACGGGAGCTGGGGCTCGAGCGGCTGTCGTCGTTGGCGCCGGATACGCTGGCGTTGCTGCAACGCCGGTTGGGCGCCGATCTCCTCGTATCCGGGAGCTTCCTTCGCGTCGCTGGCAACCCGATGCTCAAGCTGAACGTCCAGGTGCAGGAGGTCAGAGATGGCGAGCAGGTCGCGGCGTTCACCGGAGAGGGCGCAGAGGACGGGCTGTTCGAGCTGGTGAGCACAACCGTTGCGGCGTTGCGGCGGCAGCTCGGTGTTGAGTCTGATGTCCCGGAGACCGGTGTGCTCGCGGCGTCGTTTCCCACCAGCACGTCAGCGACCAGGCTTTACGTCGAGGGGCTCGAGGCGCTGCACGCGTTCCGTCCGCAGCAGGCTGCCGACACCCTGATGCAGGCGGCCGCGCTGGATCCGAGCTCGCCGGTCGTGCACGAGGCGCTGGCAGCCGCGTGGGACGCCCTCGGTTACGACGAGCGTGCACAGGAGGCCGCTGCCACGGCGTGGGAGCTCATCCAGGCGAATGAGACGATCGGGCGCGAGCAGCGGCTGCTGGTGGAGGCTCGGTACATGCAGAGCCAGGGCAGCTGGAAGCACGCCGCCCAGCTGTACGGCGAGCTGTTCGCGTTCGATCCCGGGAACCTCGAGTACGGCCTCAAGCTGGCGGCAGCGCAGTCGTCGGCCGGTCAGGCGCCCGAAGCTCTGGTGGCGCTGGAGGCGCTCCGCACGATGCCGGAGCCCGTGTGTCACGACCCGCGGATCGACTACCAGCAGGCGCGGGCGTGCCAGGTCCTGTCGCGCCACGAGGAGCAGCGCGATGCTGCGGAGCGGGCCGTGGCCAAGGGTGAGGTGCTGCGCTCCGATCAGCTGGTCGCGCGCGGATATGTCCTCGCGGGCGAAGCAATGTACAAGCTCGGGAACACCGAGGGAGCGCTGCACGCGTACGACGAGGCCGGCCGGATCTGGGAGGCGACCGGCAACCGCTCCGGGCAGGCGGATGTACTCAACTCGATCGCCATCCACGCCCAGCGAATGCGCGAGGTCGCCAGGGCGCGGAAGCTGCTCGAGCGGGCACTGGAGCTGTCGCGGTCCATCGGGGATCGTGGGCTGGCGGCACGGACACTCGGCAATCTGGCGATCAACGCGCACAGCCGAGGCGATATCGATGCGGCAGCCGACGCCCTCACCGAGGCGTTGTCGCTGTATCGCGAGGTCGGCAACCGGGGCATGGCGGCGCAGACCCTGGGGACCCTGGGAAGGATCTACGCGGCGCAAGGCCGTGGCGGTGAGGCGAGGAGCGCGTACGAGGCGGCGCTCGAGATCCAGCGTGACGTGGGCCGCCGGGGCTCCGTTGCCTACACCTTGAGCGCTCTGGGAGATCTGGCGCTGACCGGGGGCGACCTCGAGGCTGCGCTGGAGCGTCACCGGGGGGCGCTCGAGCTCCGCAAGAGCTTGGACGAGCGAGAGAACGTCGCCAGCAGCCAGCTGAGCATCGCCCAGATTCTCGTCGAGCTGGATCGTCCCGAGGAGGCCGCGGACCACGCTCGCGCCGCCCTCCTGGTCTATGCCGAGATGGAGCGTGCCGATCGCCAGGCTCTGGCCCACGCCTTCCTGGCTCTGGCCCTCGAGCAGAGTGGCGATACGACCGCTGCCGAGAGCGCTGCGGAGCGGGCGCTCGAGCTGGCGGCTGCGGGTCAGAGCCGGTCCACTGAACGGTTGGTCGCTGCACTGATGGCTGGCCTGAGGCTGGAGCAGGGACAGGCGGCGGCAGCTCAGGATCTGATCGGGCGAGCCTGCGGCGCCGACGACCGGAAGGACGACTACTACTGCCTGCTGGCCCGGCTCGTTCAGGCCCGGCTGCTGGTTGCCGATGGCAGTGCCGAGACCGCCAGCGCTGCGCTGGACGAGATCGAGACAGCCGCCAAGCGCAGCGGGTACGGGCTGATCGTACGGCGGGCAGACGCCCTGCGGGCAGCGCTGTAGCAGCTCGAGCGCGACCCGAAGCAAGCGGTGACCTCCGTGAGGGCCTGGCGAGCGATCCGGGAGCGAATCTCGGGGCGAACCCGGTCTGAAACGAGCCTCGACCCCGGTACGATCGTTTCAAAGGCCATCGAGCGTGGGCCGCAGGGAGAGCACGATGTATGAGACAAGATTCGAGCCGGGACGCGTCCTGATGGTGGACGGATGCCGGACGCCGTTCTGCAGGTCCGGTGGACCGCTCGCCCAGCTGAGCAATGTGCAGCTAGGACGCATGGCGGTGTCGGCACTGCTGCATCGGACACGGGTCGATCCACGCGCTGTCGATCTTCTGGTGATGGGGCGGGTGATCGCGGATCCGGCCACCTCCAATCTCGGCCGCGAGGTGGTCCTCGGCACGCAGCTCCCGGACAGCTGCCCGGCGTTCACGGTGACCGCTGCGTGCGTGTCGTCGCTCCAGGCCTTCCTGGACTGCTCCCGCGCGATTGCCAACGGCGCCGCCGACGTGGCCATCGCCGCGGGTTCCGAGATCCTGTCGGACGTGCCGATCCGCTACCGGCGGCCGGTGCGCTCACGTCTGATCGCCTCGCAGAAGGCGAAGGGACCGCTCGATTACCTGAAGCTGATGAAGGGCCTGCGCCCTCGAGATCTCCTCCCCGAGCCGATGGCGATCGCGGAGCACACCACCGGCGAGCGGATGGGCGACAACTGTGAGCGGCTGGCCAAGCGGTACCGGATCGAGCGGGCCGAGCAGGATGCCTACGCCCTGATGTCGCACCAGCGGGCGGCCGCAGCCACCTCCTCGGGCGCTCTCACCCGGCAGATCGAGCCGGCGCGGGTTCCGCCAGATTTCGACGTTGTGGCCGCCGACACCGGTGTGCGCTCAGACAGCACCATGGATCAGCTCGCGCGGCTCAAGCCTGCCTTTGACCCACGGTTTGGCACCATCACGGCTGGCAACAGCTCGTTTCTGACGGACGGTGCCGCTGCCGTG
>CAZEJK010000393.1:0-4122 GCA_964512045.1 uncultured Thermoanaerobaculia bacterium | reverse complement strand
GCCAAGTTCGAGGCGATCACCGAGATCAGCGAGCGGCGCTACGCCGACGACGATCAGCTCACATCCGACCTCGCCACCCTGGCCGCCGAGGACGCACTGCGCTCCTCCGGCGTCGACCGGGAGAGCCTCGACTACCTGATCGTGGCGCACAACTTCGGCGACGTGGCGCACGACAACCGGCGCTCGGACTTCGTGCCCACCCTCGCAGCCCGGGTCAAGCACAACCTGCGGATCGAGACCCCGGAGTGCGTCGCCTACGACCTGCCGTTCGGCTGTCCAGGCTGGCTACAGGGAATGATCCAGGCCGACTACTTCCTGCGCTCCGGCGACGCCCGCCGCGCGCTGGTGATCGGCGCCGAGATCCTGTCACGGGTGTCCGATCCGCACGACCGCGACAGCATGATCTACGCCGACGGCGCCGGCGCCGTCATCCTCGAGGCGCAACCGTCCGACGGAAGGATCGGCATCCTCGCACACGCCGCACGCTCGGACACCATCGACCACGCCCACCTCCTGCGCATGGGGCCGTCGTCGAACCCGAGCGCGAGCAACGGGGATCTCTACTTGAAGATGGAGGGCCGCAAGCTCTATGAGTACGCGCTGCAGACCGTTCCCGATCTGGTATCTCGTTGTCTGAAGAAAGCGGACGTGTCCTTCCCCGAGGTGTCCAAGGTCCTGCTCCACCAGGCGAACGGCAAGATGGACCGCGCGATGCTCAAGCGGCTGTACCGCGTCGTCGGCGTCCAGCAGAACGGCGACGGCGTCCTGCCGATGACCGTTGCCGACCTCGGCAACAGCTCGGTGGCGACGCTTCCGACCATGCTCGACCTGATGCTCAAGGGCCGCCTCGATGGTCACGAGGTCGGCGCCGGCGACGTCCTGGTGTTCGCCTCGGTCGGCGCCGGGATGAACGTCAACGCCCTCGTCTATCGCTGTCCCGATCGCACGCCGGGCTAGGCTCCATCAGCACGAACCTTCGCCACCCCGACCTACCCCGGTGCCTGTCAACCGTTCACGGAGCACCAGCGTCCTGTGGTCATGAGCAGCACTCTCGGACTCGCACAGGCGTCTCGCTTCCTTCAACCGCGTGCCCTGGCTTGTGGTGCGGCCCTCGTCGGGCTGCTGGCTGCCGACGTTGTTGCGGCGCAGGCGTTCGACGCCGACGCGGTCCGGCTCAGCCCGGCCGGCACGGGCTACATCGACCCGGAGATCCTGCAGGTCGGCGCCGGGCTGGCGTTTCAGGAGGGCGACGGCGACGTGTGGCTCGGGTGGCTCGATCCAGCTACGGGGCTGTTCGTCAGCAGCGACGGTAAGGACGAGCTGGTCGACACCGGCGCGTTCCCGATCGCCGTGAGCTGGGGCGGACCGGAGCTGGCGATGGACGCCAACGGCTGGAGTGTGGTCTACACCAAGGAGGACCCCGCCACCGGCGCGCCCCAGATCTGGCAGGCGGAGCTCGGCGACGGCGGGTGGAGCCGCATCATGCTCACCGGCGGGAGCCGCCATCAGACCCCGCTGGTGACCAGCTCGCTGGTGCGCACCGGCACCCGCGTCCTCAACATCGCCGGCAGCTGGGAGGCGGGCACGGCGTCCTGGTTCGACGACATGGCGCCGGCCGAGGAGCACGCAGTGGTCGCGGTCGGTGATGACATCACCGGCCGCACACCCGTCCGCTGGGCACGCGACGACGTCCACATCCTCTACCGCGACGAGCTCGCCCGGGTCCACCTGCTCAACACCGACACCGGCAGCAACGTCCAGATCACGGGCGACGGGGGGCACTACGACGATCCGAACGGCTGGCGCGCCCCCGAGCATGGCGGCGAGCTGGTGGTCGCGGCGATCCTCGATGACACCCGCATCGCGATCCTCCGCGACCTCGGAGGCGGCGCGTGGCACCGAACAACCACCCTATCCGTACCGGCAGGGGCGCAGCACGCCTACTACGGCTCGCCAGAGCCGGTTGTGATCGGCGACCGTTCCTATCTGAGTGTGGTCGTCAAGGACCAGCCGAACCACAGTCAGACCACCGCCACCTCCGGCGAGGTGTGGATCATCGGCATTGAGGCGGACGAGCACGGCCGGCCGGCGTTCGCCCGCCGCGCGGACGACGGCCAGCCCGGGGTGTTCCGTTCTGACCCGGAGACGTTCGTTGGCGCCGACGAGCTGTTCGTGTACTACAGCTCGCTGGTTCGGGGACCCGGCGGCGGGATCGTCTACGAGCTGTGGCGGGCGCGCACCGGGATCCCGATCCCGGCGCCGACCCGTCCCGAGGTCACGGTGGACGACGGTACGCTCCGCGGCGTGGCGGTGGACCGAGCGCACGCGTTCCGCGGCATCCGCTACGCCGCGCCGCCCACCGGCGCCAACCGGTGGCGACCTCCGCAGCCGGTTGAGCCGTGGGACGGCGTCCGCAATGCAGCGTTCTTCGACAACCCGGCGCCACAGTCGCGGGAAGGCCGGGTTGGCGGCAGCGACGGCTATCTCGGCGACGAGGACTGCCTGTTCCTCAACGTCTGGACGCCGGCGGACCGGCAGCCGGCCGAGCAGCTCCCGGTGCTGTTCTTCGTCCACGGCGGCGGCAACCTCTCCGGCGCATCGTCCGAGGCGATCGACTCCCTCGTCGACCGCACCGGCGGCGCCGGGCTGTACGACGGCGCCCGTCTCGCGGCCACCGGAGATGTGGTGGTGGTGACGATCAACTACCGGCTCGGACCGCTGGGCTACCTCGCGTTGCCGGCGCTCGACGCCGAGCACCAGGCGGCAGGCGGGCCGGCGACCTCCGGCAACTACGCGATCCTCGACCAGATCGCGGCACTCGAGTGGGTTCAGAGCAACATCACCGCGTTCGGCGGCGATCCGGAGCGGGTGATGCTGTTCGGCCAGTCGGCCGGCGCCCGCAACACCAGCGTGCTGCTGACGAGCCCGCTGGCGCGGGGTCTGTTCTCGCGCGCAGCGATGCACAGCGGCGTGGCCACGATCCGCACCCGCGCCGAGATCGACGCCTACACCGACGATCTGTTGACAGAGCTGGGGTTTGATAGCAGTGCGCCGGACCTGCTCGATCAGCTGCGCGCCGTGGACGCCCAGACGCTGGCCATGAGCGAGGCCGCCCGGCCGCTCGGCTTCGGCAACGTGACGTTCAGCCCGCACATCGACGGCTGGGTCGTCGACGCGGACCCGCAGACGGTGATCAACCGCGGCGAGCACGCCAAGGTCCCGTTCATGATCGGCACCACCTCCGAGGAGTACGCCCACCGGTTTGCAGACGTTTCGGATGCCGCCTACGAGGACATGCTGGTGTCGATGTACGGTCCACAGCTGGCCGGCCAGATCCTCGAGGTGTACCCGCTGGCCGACTTTCCATCCGGCCGTGATGCGCTGGTGGCGGTGGTCACCGACAGCAACCTCACCTGCACGGCGCGCCGGATCGCCGGCTGGGCCACCGAGAACCAGGACGCTGGGGTGTACCGGTACCAGTTCACGCGCACGATGTCGTCACCGGCACGCCTCGGCGACGGCGCGTACCACACCTCCGAGCTGCTGTTCCTGTTCCAGCACTTCAGCACCGGCCACATCGAAGCCGACGCCGACGACCTGACCGTCGAGACGGCGGTGCGGGATACCTGGGTCCGCATGGCTGCCACCGGCTCGCCCGACGTGCCGTGGCATCCGTACTGGTCGCCGTACGACCCGACCACGGACCCCTCCATGGTCCTTGACGCCGACCTCGAGCTCGCCCGCGGCCTGCGCACCCAGCGCTGCGACTTCTGGGACGGGCTGCGCGCCTCGATGAACCGTGCCCCGGCCATCGAGACACCGGAGGCTCCGCTCTCTGTTGTGGCCCGTCAGCTCCTGACCGTCGCGCTCGAGCCCGTGACCACCGATCCGGACGGTGACGACGTTGACTTCGCGGCCACCGGTCTGCCGGACGGAGCGATGTGGGACCGGGAGACCGGCACGTTGCGCTGGCGACCTGGCTTGGCAGACGCGGGCAGCCATACGATCGTCATCACCGCCGTTGATGTATGGGGCGCCACCGACAGCGTCCAGCTCACGATCGATGTCGGGCCCAGCGAGGCACGGGACGTCGCAGGCCGGGCTGACGGACGCTGACGACAC
>CAZEJK010000392.1:0-4144 GCA_964512045.1 uncultured Thermoanaerobaculia bacterium | reverse complement strand
CGATCACGCCGCCGAGGATGCACCCGCCAGCACGCTTGTTGGGCACGTGCGGAATGTCGTCGCCGATATGCCACAGCAGCGAGTTGCACGCCGACTTCCGCGACGAGCCGGTCCCGACAACGTCGCCGACGAACGCCACCGGTAGGCCGCGCTCCTTGAGACGCGCGATCTCCTCGATGCCACCGGGAAACCGGCTCTCTCCCATCGCCTGCGCATGCAACGGAATGTCCGGCCGGGTCGGGGCATGCTTGGCCGGCGAGAGGTCGTCAGTGTTGATCTCGCCCGGCACCTTGTACACCGTCAGGCGGATCTCCTCCGGCACCTCGGGGCGACGGGTGAACCACTCCGCCGCGGCCCATGACTCCACCACCGCGCGCGCGGCATGGTTCTCGGCCCGGGCGAGCTGCCAGACGTCATCGAAGCCATCGAACACGAACAGGGTCCTCTTCAAGGCCGCGGCTGCTGCACCCATCAGATCGCTGCCGTCGAGCAGTCGAACGAGCTCGAGGACGTTGTAGCCACCGAGCATGGTGCCGAGCAGCTCCACAGCCCGCTCGCGGCCGATCAGAGGCGACGAGCGCTCGCCGCGAGCGATCGCGCCGAGGAGCTCCGCCTTGACCTTGGACGCCGGATCCACGCCAGGGGGGACGCGATCCTCCAGCAGCGACACCACAAGCTCCCGATGCTCCGCTGGCGGATTCTCCAGAAGCGCACACAGCTGCTCGGTCTGCTCCGCATCCAGCGGCAGCGGCGGAACGTTCAGCGTCTTCCGCTCCTCCACGTGTTGTAGGTACTGCTCGATCATCTCGGCACCTCCCTGTTTTCGAGCTCAGCCACGGCGAGCGTAGGCCGCACGCCGCAGGGTGTCAATCGCCTGATCGTCGGCTGCGGTACCATGTGCGACGTCACATGAGCGGAAAGGAGACTCAATGACATCTCGCAACCTCGGCCTGTTCACCGCTACAGCCCTCATCGTGGTGACGGCTGCGCTCGCTGCACCCGCAGCCGACGCCGCCACACCACACGCTGGGATGATGCGCTATCCAGATATCGGTCCAACCCATATCGTGTTCCTGTACGCCAACGACCTGTGGCTCGTGCCCAAGGAAGGCGGCACCGCGGTCCCGCTGGCGGGCCCGGCCGGCGCCGAGGAGTTTCCGAAGTTCAGCCCGGACGGCAGCACGATCGCGTTCGTCGGCAACTACGATGGTGACGCTGATCTGTACACGGTTCCCACGGAGGGCGGTGTCCCGCACCGGGTCACCCACCACCCGACCACCGAGATGCTGTGCGACTGGGCCAGCGGCGAGGAGCTGGTGTTCTTCGCCCGTGGGATGGGGTTCTACCCGCGTGCCACCGAGCTGTTCACGGTCGACGCCGGCGGTGGACTCCCCTCGCAGCTGCCCGTACCCTACGGCGCCCGCGCCGCGATCAGCCCCGACGGCGAGTGGCTCGCCTACACACCACACACCCGCGACCGCCGCACCTGGAAGCGGTACCGGGGCGGCATGGCCACCGACATCTGGCTGTTCCATCTCACCGAGCACACCTCCAAGCAGATCACCGACTGGGAGGGCACCGACACCATGCCGATGTGGCACGGCAACAGCGTCTACTACCTGTCGGATGCCGGTCCCAACCACCGTCTCAACCTGTGGGTCTATGACACCGTCAGCGACGAGCGCCGGCAGATCACGACGTTCACCGACTACGACGTCAAGTGGCCGTCGATCGGTCCCGGCTCAAACGGTGACGGCGAGATCGTGTTCCAGCACGGCGCCACCCTCAAGGTGCTCGACCTCGCGACCGAGTCCGTTCGCTCGGTTGAGGTCACGGTGCCCGGGGCGCGACCGCACGTCCGTCCGCAGCACGTGAAGTTCGAGGAACTCATCTACAACCGCAACATCTCCGCCACCGGCAAGCGCGCGGTCGTCGGCGCCCGCGGGGAGATCTGGACGCTGCCGGCCTCCGATGGGACAGCACGCAACCTGACACGCACCGACGCCACTGCCGAGCGCGATCCTGCATGGAGCCCGGACGGCCAGTGGGTGGCGTACTTCTCTGACGCCAGCGGCGAGTACCAGCTGATGGTCGCCCAGTCCGACGGCCGCGGCGAGGCGAAGACGCTCACCGAGCGCGACAGCGGCTTCCTGTTCTCGCCGGTGTGGTCGCCGGACTCCGAGCACATCACCTTCTGGGATCAGACCGGACGACTGTTCCTCGCCACGGTGACCGATGGGAACGTTGTCGAGATCGACAAGGACCCGTGGACCAACGTCTCGTCAGTGAGCTGGTCGCACGACTCCGGCTGGATCGCCTACACCAAGGGCCAGGTCAACAACCCGAGCACCAGCGCCATCTGGCTGTACGACGTCCGCGAGGGCGCCACGCATCAGGTGACCGCTGGCCGGTTCGCAGACAGCTGGCCGACCTTCGACCGCGAGGGAGAGTACCTGTTCTTCGCCAGCGCCCGCGACTTCACCGAGCCAATCTACGAGGACGTCGGAACGACCTTCGTCTACGCGGACACCGAGCGCCTGATCGCCGTACCGCTGCGCTCTGACGTCGACCCGCCCGAGGTTCCCGAGAGCGACGAGGAGACATGGGGCGAGGACGACAACGAAGCGGACGGCGATGACGACAAGCCTGCGAAGAACGGTCCGAAGAGCACGGACGAGGAGAACGGCGACGATGAGGAGAAGGAGCCAGAGCCGCTGCAGATCGACCTCGAGGGGTTCGAGCAGCGTGCCGTCCTCCTGCCGGTGGACCGCGGCGGCTTCCGGATGCTCAACGTCAACGACAAGGGCCAGCTCATCTACGTGCGCCAGGCTCCAGCCGGCGTCAGCGGCAAGCCCGCCGTGATGCTCCTCGATCTCGACTCCGGCGACTCCGGACCCTCCATGCCCCCTGGCCTGGCCGCTGCCATGGGCGGTGGACCCGGTGGTGGTGACGACGACAACGGCGCCAAGGAGAAGACGGTCATCGCCGGTGTGGGCGCCTACCAGATGAGCGCGGACGGCGCAAAGCTCCTGGTCTGGATGGGCCCGAGGATGGCGATCGTCGACGCCAAGCCGAAGCAGAAGATGAAGGATGCCATCGCCACCGACGATCTCCGCGCCATCGTCGACCCGCGCGCCCAGTGGCGTCAGATCTTCAACGAGGCCTGGCGGATCCAGCGCGACTTCTTCTACGACCCGGGGATGCACGGCGTCGACTGGCCGGCGGTGCGCGAGCACTACGCCGCCATGCTCGATGACTGCGCCTCCCGAGAGGACGTCAGCTACGTCATCCGCGAGATGATCTCCGAGCTCAACGTCGGCCACGCCTACTACTTCGGTGGCGACGAGGAGCGTGCCGAGCAGATCTCGGTCGGCCTTCCCGGCTGCGACTTCGAGCTGGCCAACGGCGCGTATCGGATCGCCAACATCCTGCGTGCCGGCCAGTGGGACGTGGGCGTTCGCAGCCCGCTCGACCGCTCCGGCCTG
This sequence comes from uncultured Thermoanaerobaculia bacterium, assembly GCA_964512045.1. Classification (GTDB taxonomy): domain Bacteria; phylum Acidobacteriota; class Thermoanaerobaculia; order Thermoanaerobaculales; family Sulfomarinibacteraceae; genus CAZEJK01. The sequence continues at coordinate 659 of CAZEJK010000392.1, read as the reverse complement.
AAGGTGGCCGAGGGCGACTACCTGCTCGCCGTCAACGGCGCACCGGTCGACGCCGCCAAGGACCCGTGGGCCGCCTTCATCGGGCTCGCCGGGGACACGGTGGTCCTCACCGTCAGCTCCAAGCCGGAGCTGGATGAGGACGCCCGCGATATCGTCGTCGAGCTGGCCTCGAGCGAGGGCGAGCTGCGCTACTGGCGCTGGGTCGAGAACCGTCGGCAGTACGTGGCCGAGCGCACCGATGGCCGCGTCGGCTACATCTACGTGCCGAACACTGGAGTGGAGGGCCAGAACCACCTATTCCGGCAGTTCTACGGTCAGATCGACGCCGAGGCGCTGATCATCGACGAGCGCTGGAACGGCGGCGGCCAGATCCCCACCCGGTTCATCGAGCTGCTGAACCGCCCGGTGGCCAACTACTGGGCGCTGCGGGGCACGGAGAACGACGCCACGTGGCCGCCGGATGCGCACCACGGTCCCAAGTGCATGCTGATCAACGGCCTCGCCGGCTCGGGCGGCGACTACTTCCCGTTCTACTTCCGTGAGGTCGGGCTCGGCAAGCTGGTGGGCACCCGCACCTGGGGCGGCCTGGTGGGGATCTCGTTCGGCCCGCGCCTGATGGACGGCGCCTTCGGGGTCGACCAGCTCGTCGCGGCCGCCGA
>CAZEJK010000391.1:0-4177 GCA_964512045.1 uncultured Thermoanaerobaculia bacterium | reverse complement strand
CGCGGGACCGGCACCTTCGGAGGAGCCCTTTGGTTGCGGCCCGCGGCCGCGTTGGGAACGCTGCTACCAGCTCGCTGCGCCGCACGCGCCGCGGTACGGATCGACGTCGAGAAGAGTGCCGGAGACGGGAGTCGAACCCGTACGGACCTCAGGTCCAGCGGATTTTAAGTCCGCAGTGTCTACCGTTCCACCACTCCGGCGCCTCGACGGACCATACCGCAGAGGCATCATAGCAAGCATCGGCGTCCCGGGGCGGTTGGCCCATATGGCATACTGGAAGGTGGAAAGACCGTGGGGTGCCGTGACGATGGGTGCGACAACTGACGTGATCGACGACTCCATTCGCAACTACGATCTCCGTCTGTCCGCACTCTGCGACCAGCTCCGGCGGTTTCACGACGATCCGCAGCAGGAGCTGATCGAGAAGGCGTTCTCTGCGGCGTTTACGGCCCATCGTGGCCAGACGCGGATCACCGGCGAGCCCTACATCGTCCATCCGCTGGCGGTGGCCTACGGCTGTGCCGAGCACGGGCTCGACCCCGTGGGCACGGCATCGGCGTTGCTCCACGACTGCGTCGAGGACTCCGCCCTCGGACGCGCCGACCTGGAGCGTGAGTTCGGGCCGGAGGTGGCCAGGATCGTCGAGGGGCTGACCAAGCTGGGACGCGGCGAGGCCTCCGGCGAGGAGCGCACCATCCGAAGCCTCCGCAAGCTGCTCCGAGCTACCCGCGGCGACGATCCGCGCACGATGGTGATCAAGATCTTCGACCGGGTGGACAACGCGCGCACTCTGGACGTGCACCAGCCCGAGAAGCAGCGTCGCATCGCCACCGAGACGCTCCAGTTCTTCGTCCCGATCGCACGCCGGCTCGGGCTGTTCAAGCAGGCCCGGTTCATGGAGGACAGCGTCATGCGGGTCCTCAAGCCGAGCGTGTACGAGGCGGTCACACGCTGGTTGAACCGCAACCAGACGCAGATGCAGCGGAGCATCGAGCCGATCGCCCGAGAGATCTGCGATCTCCTCGCCTCCCTCGGCATCAACAGCCGGTACCACCTGGCCCCCAAGGGGGTGTACGCGATCTTCGAGGCGCTCCCGTCAAATGCTGTCGAGCAGCGGCTCGACACCGGCTGCAACCTGGAGCTGCTGTTCGTCGTCGACGACGAGAACGCCTGCTTCCGCACCCTCGCCGAGGTTCACCGCCGGCTCGACCACCACGCCAACCTGATCCGCGACTTCATCAACGACCCGAAGGTCAACGGCTACCGCTCGCTCCACACCATCTGCACGCCACCCGACAGCACCACCAAGCTGCAGGTCATCATCCGCACGGAGGCGATGCACCGCGAGGCGGAGATCGGGATCATTGCGCAGATCAACGCGGGCATGGAGCCGGGGATGGACTGGCTGGAGGATCTCGAGGAGTCCACCGAAGACGCCGATGCGGACGCCCTGCTGGAGATGTCCTCGAAGGTGTTCTTCCCGGAGATCGGCGTGCAGACACCGCGGGGCGAGTACATCAAGCTGCCCCACGGCGCCACTGCTTTGGACTTCGCCTACGCAGTCCACACCGAGGTGGGCCGGCAGGCGGTGGAGGCGTGGATCGACGGCGTCAAGCGATCCCTCTCCACGGTCCTCCACTCCGATCAGCAGGTGGAGATCGTCACCGCAGTGGGCGCCACGCCCAGCTACAATCAGCTCAAGTCGGTCACCACCACGCGCGCCGCCCTCGGCATCCGGACAGCGCTGAGCGAGGTCCAGGAGGAAGGCGTCCGCTCCCACCTGGACCGGCTACGGGGGTTCTTCCTCAAGCTCGGGCTGGACATCGACGACGGCGACCTCCTCGCGATGGCTGAACGGTTCGGACTCGCGAGCCTCGGCGAGCTCGGCGGCGAGCTGTACGCAGGCCGGCTCGATCACGAGCATCTGGTCCCCGTGATCCTCGCGGAGATCGAGGGTCTGCCGCTTCATCCGCTGGGTGAGCTCCTGGTGTCGGACGGAGTTCTGTCACCAGAGGAGATCGAGGCCACGGAGGCTCACGGTCGCGACGCGTTGCGAGATCTCCTCATCCGGCGGTCACGGGAGCACCTGTCGAGCCAGGAGCCCGTCGTCGGCCCGGTGCACGTCCACGGCCTCCACTACCCGATCCAGATCCGGCTGGCACAGTGCTGCGGTCCAGAGTTCGGCGATCCGATCGTGGCGGTGACCTCGCGCAAGCTGATCATGATCCACCGAGCCCAGTGCACCGAGATCCGCCATCTGGTGGATTGCAGCGCGATCCAGGTGGCGGAGGCCGAGTGGGCCCATCGGCCGGCCGTACGAACCGTGCGTTTTGCCTTCGAGGCAACCGACCGCCGCGGGCTCGGCGCCGCGCTCACCAACGTCCTCGGCAAGCTCAAGGTCGAGATGCGGAGCGCCCACATCGACAGCTCCGAAGGCATGGCCCGAGGCACCCTCGGGCTCGAGCTGAACGATCTCACCGACCCGCACGACGTGGCGCGACGCCTCCGATCCATCGGCGGCATGCGCTACATCGAGCCGCTGATCGATGAGGGCTACACCTGAGCTGAGCGGCTCGTACCGGCAAGCTGACGCACGCGACTTCGCGACCCGGACCGCCCCTCAACGCCCTGTGCCGCACTGCGTCTCGACAGCATGACCGGCCCCCGCTATCCTTCCAGGCACAACTGAACACACGTCTCAAGCTCAAGGAGGACCCATGGCCAGCTCGAAACCGGAGGTCGCCCGTTCACGAACTCCGATCCATCTCTGGATCGTCGGGGTTCTGTCGCTACTCTGGAACGCGATGGGAGCGTTCGACTACGTCGCGACCCAGCTCAAGCTCGACTTCTACATGAGCCAGTACTCTCCGGAGCAGCTCGAGTACTTCTACGCCTTCCCGGCGTGGGCGGTCTCCGGCTGGGCGTTCGGCGTGTGGGGCGCCTTCATCGGCTCGATACTGCTGCTGGCGCGCAAACGGTGGGCGCTCTGGGCGTTCGTCGTCTCATTCCTCGGCATGCTCGTCAGCTCCCTGTACACCCTGGTGCTCAGCAACGGGCTCGAGATCATGGGCAGCGCCGGCCTCGCGTTCAGCGCGGTCATCTGGGTCGTGGCGATCCTGCTCATCGTCTACTCGTGGCGGCAGACGCAGAACGGGGTGCTAACGTAGGACGAAGGAGCGGCTCTCAGGGCCCTCTGACGGCGTCAAAATCGCGCGAGCTCGTCACGCGTCATGAGCCCGCCGCTCCCGCTCACACTCTCTCAAGATCCGCCAACGAGTCGCAGAGTCGATGGAGCCTGCAAACGGCGAGCTCTGGCGCAACGCGCGACCCTCCTCGCCCGGATCGACGATCGCAGCAGCAACATCCTCCACTGACCCGGCGAGCACCTGCTGCCAACGCTCGACCCAGTACGTCGACAGGCTCCCCTCCTGTGCCCAGCGCTCGACTCGGGCTCGCGCACGGTCGAGGAGCTCGGGACGATCGCGGAGCCGCCGCGCCACTTCTCGATGGAGGGCCAGGCTCCGGCTGTCGGGGCCGGGACCGGACTGCGGCCTCACTCGGCTCCAAGGACGCGGTACCATGCGGCTCTGGAGGTACGGTGCGACGGTCCCACATTCTGGCCAAGCTGGAGGCGATCGCCGAGCTCGAGGGGCGCGGCGCGACGGCCGGTGAGCGGGCTGCGGCGCGGCACGCCCGCCGCAGGCTCGAGGCGTTGCTGGACGACGCCGCCGACGACAGCGCCTACCAGACCGAGATCGCGCTGGCCTACCACCATCTCACCGCCGCCGAGGCCGAGGTCGAGCACCACCGCGAGGCGCCGACCGAGCCGCCGAGCGCCAACGACGTGCTCCTACGCGTTCGGATGTGGCGCTCGGGCCGGATGCGCGCCATCACGCTGCACCGTTGGGCCAGCCGCGCCGTCGACCACCACGTGCTCCCCCAGGATGATCACGACCATCCCGACGTGCGCGCTGCCGAGGTGCTGATGGTGTTGGCCGCGGCGGTTCCCTCAAAGCGCCTCGCCGCCGCGATCGTCGCCTTTCTGACCGCACCGCGCGAGTCGGCCTCCGAGGCCTGGTCGGCCTGGTTCCAGGCGCTCTCCGCCGTGGGCTGAGCACGGACCGGGAGCCGGCGGTACTCCGATCAGTTCGGTGGTTGATAGGCCCGTGACCCGCCC
>CAZEJK010000390.1:0-4210 GCA_964512045.1 uncultured Thermoanaerobaculia bacterium | reverse complement strand
GGGGAGCTAACGGCTAACACCTAACCGCTGACAGCTACGCGGGCGCGGGACCGGCAGCTTCGGAGCATCACTTTGGTTGCGGCCCGCGGCCGCGTTGGTCGTTACGACCAGCGCGGGAACACCGCAGTAGAGCAGTCGCAGCATGGCCGTCGCTATCCACCGCCCCCGGCGGCGACCCGTCGGAAGGTGAGGGTCTCGGTGTGCGTCTCGCCGGTCGTCGGGTCGCCCATACGCAAGCTGGCGACGACAGTGCCGCCGTCCTGGCGCTCGAAGACCAGACCGTCGAACGCGGCGTAGCCATCTCGCGCTTCGAGGAGCCGGAAGCGTATCGACTCGTCCTTGGCCTCCCAGGCAACGAAGTCCGGCGAGAAGTGCTTCACCTCCAGCGCCACCTGGCCGTCGACGGCGGCGATCCGCATGATCTCGTACAGGACGACCTCGTCGTCGCGGAGCAGCTTGAACATGCCGACCATCGTGCCTCCGGATGGCGGGTTCCAGGTCTCCTCGAACGTCCCACCGAGGCCTTCACCGTGCCAGGCGCCGGCGAGCCAGGCGACGTCGTCCACGGTCGGGGTGTCGGCAGCGGCCGCCATCGCCGCGTCCGGCTCTCCCAATTCCTGCCCAGTGGCCGTGGCGGGCGCCATGACCGCCGTCATCAGAGCTGCGATCACCAAGACGATTCTCTCAAGCCCGCTGATACGATGCATTGGTCCTTCCTTTTTGTGAGTGATTCTCAGTATACGTAAAGTTTCGGGAAATGCAAGACCGGATAGATGTGTGCAGTGCATACGGACCGCCTACCAGTCTGGTGAGTGGTGCACTCGAGCAGTATCGAAGGAGACGTCATGAGAAGCATGGCCAAGGCCTTCAGCCAGGTCGTGCCCATTGCGGTGTGCACCTTCCTTGCCGTCGCCACCGTCCCGGGTGATGTCGCCGGAGCTCGCACGTCCACCGGCGCCGCCTCCGCCACCTCCCTATGCCTCCACCAGTACGGAGGTGATCCCCGATGGTGCCGTCCAGGTGCCGTCGGTCGTGAACTCCTGCAGACCGTGCAGCCCAGCGGCCGAGTTTCGCCAGAGGAAGTCGACCCCGTCGGTGGCGAGCACCTGGCCGGAGACTGCGGTGTCGGTGAAGAGATCGGCCTGAGTGATCGTGCCGTCGATGATCATGCTCGAAGAGATACTGTTGTTCTGGCCCTCGTTGACGAACCGTTGGTTTGCCTGGTGTCGCGTCAGCAGGTCGCATCGAGCTGTCGGCGGTTCAGGCGGTGGGGCGCCGAGCCTCCAGTGCGCTCGGCGAAGATCCGCAACGGGCGTAAACTGTGATCTCGATCGCAGGGGGGGCCTGCTGGCGGTTGTCTGCCTGTCGTTCTCGCGCTAAGGTGGTTGGCAAACGGACAACGTTCGGGGGTGGCACGATGTGCACTCGTGGTCGCAAGAGCATCTCGGTCGTGGTGACCATTCTTTTGATGGGGATGGGGGCTCTCGGGTATGCGCCCCGTGTCGCAGCAGACAGCCCGTGTGAGCGCTTTGACGCGCGGCACACCATTACGGCTTTGGGCGGGCCGAACGCGCTGGCGCCGGGGGGCGTCGAAACCAGAGCAGATCTTCAGGCGCAGTTTGCCGACCACGAGGATGCGATCCGGACGCTGCTGGCCAGCCAGGGTCTGCGTGACGATGTGGTGAATGCGTTGCTTGCCGCCGTTCGAGACGGTGTGGGGATCTCGGAGCGCGTCATGCCGGAGGGCGAGGAGCTCGAGTGGATGGCGTACCGCAAGGGCGGCGAGGTGCGCACCATCGAGGATGTGTGTCTGCGGCTACGGGAGGCGGCGCCGGCGTTCGAGATTGCGGTGCCGATTGTCACGGCGACGACTGGAAGCGAACCGGAGTGCGGCCTCGAGGTGACGCGGGAGTGTCAGGCCGGTGCGCCGAGCGTGTTCTGGATTCGCACGCCGTCTGGTGCCGGCGTGACAGTGGCGGGTCCTGGAGGTGTGAGCACACAGCTCAAAGGTGGCGAGACGACCTGGACGGCGCCTTCTGACGCCCGGGCGCCGACCGAGTACACCTTCACCGTCGTCAACGAGGCCGCAACGACGGAGTCGGTCACAACGTACCGGTTTCTCGTGCCGAGAGAGTGCATGAACCTCGCCTTCATCGGGAGGACTGAGACCCAGCGTGTCGGCGATCCTGTCACGTGCACGAAGACTGTCACGGCAGAGGGCTGCCCGCCGCCGCCTCCTCCACCACCGAGATGTGCGATCGACCTCAGTGACACCCGCGTTCGTCGCGGGGAGCTCGTGACCTACGAGGTCACTGGCGAGTGGACGGGCCTCGATGTCGGGCTGGAGTACGAGGGAGACCCCGTTGCAGATCCGAAGCTCGTCGCTGAGTCCGGCTCGTTCATAGTGCGACGGCGCGGGAGCTACACGGTCGTCGCCACGGTGCGCAACGAGCTGGGCGCAACCGAGACGTGCCGAGCTTCCATCGACGCCTTCGGCATCAACTGGGCGGTGCGACCGTTTGCGGCAGCACTGCTCACCAGCGGGAACCAGCTCGCCGGTGCGCTCGGGCCGACCGGGACGAGCCTTCGTTACAAGGCGTGTCCCTGTGCGGTGGGGACTGCCTACGGGTACGACGACGGCTACGGGTTCGGGCTCAGTGCAGAGCGTCGGCTCAGCGAGCGCCTCGGCCTCGAGCTTCGTGGGGTGTACTCGCAGCTGGACGACGATCTCTGGATCGGAGCCAACGGGGTCGCGGTCGAGGAGAGCGATGAACGCAGCTACTGGGACCTCAGCATCGGTCTGAACGTCCACCTGACTCCGAACGCTTCGCTCGACTGGTACGCCGGACCTTTCGTCGGCTACAGCGATGTCGAGGGAGGGGACTCTCTGGCCGTTGATCGCTCGTTGCAGTACGAGGTCGACGGTGGCGTGAGCTGGGGGGCACAGACAGGGCTCGACTGGCCGTTCGGCTCGAGCCGGTGGTCGCTCCATATCGGTGCTCGCTACACGTGGACCGATCAGGACGTGACACGGCGATTCACGCGCTCTGACGGTGCGGTGGATGAGCACTCCGAAACCCTCGACCTCGATCCGGTCACGCTGGAGCTCGGCGTGGCCTACCGGTTCTAGCGTGGACCGGTGGAACGGGAGGCACTCGTGAATCGAGCACTCTTCTCTGCTGCCTGTATCGTGGTGTTCGCGGCGCCAGCGCTCGCCAGTGTCCGCGGGTCATCGTGCACGACCACGGATCCCTTCATCCCCGGGAGCACGACCACCATGTGCTGGACGTGCACCAACGGAGGGCCGACGGCGCCCGATCCCGAGTGCGCCGACGAGATCGCGCTGGGCTATCCAGACGGGTGGAGCGTGAGCTGTGGCACGCAAGAGGCGGTCGACTCGGACGGCAACCCGGTGGACCTGAGCTGCTCGGCCGGCGGCCAGAACGTGACCTTCGTCGACAGCGACGGAGGCGCCGGGGAGGTCTGTCCTCCGCAGTCGTGGAGCTTCTGTGTGGATGCTACCGCACCAGCGACGCCGGTTGAGCCGGTCTGTGTCTTCTACACGATCTCGGGTGATGGCGCCGGTGCGGAGCCGCACGAGATCATCGACTGCGCCACGGTGGAAGCTGCGCGAGGCAGCGTGACGATCATCAAGGAGACGGCCCCGGCTGGCGCTGGTCAGGCGTTCGAGTTTGCCGGAGACCTCGGAGTGTTCAACCTGACGGGCGGCGAGAGCACGACCAGAACAGAGCTCGAGCCGGGCCTGTACCAGGTCAGCGAGAGCGTGCCGGCGGGCTGGCAGCTGACGGACCTTGCGTGCGTCGATCCCGACGGTGGCACGACCGTCGATCTCGCGACGGGCAGCGCGAGCCTCGACGTGGACCCGGGCGAGCAGGTGACGTGCACGTTCCGGAACACGCAGCTGGGGACAGCGACGATCATCAAGCAGACGGAGCCCTCGGGGTCGAGCCAGGCGTTCGAGTTTGCCGGTGATCTCGGGTCGTTCACCTTGGTGGGCGGCGAGAGCACCAGCGTGGGCTCGTTGGAGCCCGGGAGCTACGGGGTGACCGAGAGCGTGCCGGATGGCTGGCAGCTCAGTGAGATCGTGTGCGAGGACCCGGATGGTGGGACGACTATCGATCTCGCGATGGGCAGCGCGAGCCTCGACGTGGATCCGGGCGAGCAGGTGACGTGCACGTTCCGGAACACG
>CAZEJK010000389.1:0-4239 GCA_964512045.1 uncultured Thermoanaerobaculia bacterium | reverse complement strand
CGCGGACATCTTGTCCGCATCCGGCCTCGCTGCGAGCGTGACACTTCTCCGACGCCTCAACCGCGGTCGGTGCCGCACGGTGTACTCTCTGTTGCCACGGTGGTTGGGGCTTCCAGCCCCGACCGCTCGCGCTTCGCAGAGGTCGTGTCTGTCGGGGCACGAGGCCCCGACCACCGTCCGCAACCCCGCTCACGCAGGGCGCTACGGATCGACAGGCGCCTGGCCGACGGCCTCGAGCGGGAGCTGCTGCTGCCGGTAGCGCTCGAGGTTGGCCTTGACGTGGGCCTCCATCTCGGGCAGATCGCGAGTCGCAACGCGATGCAGCAGCTTCTGCTGGACCCGGACCGCCGTGTCCCAGTTGCCTGCGGCGGCGTGGGCCATGGCTAACGTCTCCATCCGGTCGAAGGTGGCTCCCACCCGAAACGTCCGCTCGGCGAGGTCCACTGCACGCTCGCCGTCGCGCACCTCGGGGTTCGGCGACGACGCGAGCAACCGCGCCAGCGCCGCCAGCAGCTCGACACTCTCCGGGATCGCACTCCAGCCTTCCTCGAGTCGGGCGACAGCCTGCGCGTCGTCGCCGGCCAGATGGAGCGCAACCGCTTCGCCGAGCCGGGCGGCAACGTCGCGACCATCCACCTCCACGACCGCCCGGTACGCCGCGGCGGACTCCTCATACCGCTCTTCGGTCCCGAGCAACGCTGCGAGCCGGTGCCCCGCCGCCACCAGCTCCGAGTCGAGCTGGACAGCCTGCAGGTACTCGCTCAACGCCTGCTCGGTGTCGCCGTTCTCTCGGGCGATGTTCCCCAGGTGGAGGTGCACCTGCGCGGCCGCCTCGGGGTCCGGGTTGAGCTCGAGGGCCGTTTCGTAGTGTGCGCGGGCCGCCTCAAACCGCTCGAGCTGTGCGTTCGCGACGCCGGACAGCACATGGTAGCGGACCTCCTCAGGGAGCGCCTCGCGCAGCTGCTCGAGATCAGCGAGGGCCCGCTGGACGTCGCCGGCCTCAACGAGTGCCGCAGCACGGTAGCTCAGCACCTCGAGCTCATCGACCGGGCTGGTGCCGTCAAGAAGCCGATCGTACAGCTGGACCGCGGCGGCAAACTCCCCCATCTGCTCGAGGGCATAGGCGAGCTGCAGAGCTGGTTCCGGCCACTCCGGCACCAGCTCCACAGCAATCCGAAGCTCGGCGGCCGAGCGCTCGTGCTGGCGGTGGTGCTCGAGCAGACCGCCAATCACCCAGTGGAGGCACCCTCGAGCCCGACGGTTGACTGCCATCTCCTCGCTGTCTCGCGCCAGGCCCGCGGCATCCTGTTGCATCGACCGGATCACCCTGCTGAGCTGCTGCGGTGCATCGATCAGGGTGCTGAGGTGCGCGATCGCAAACCCCATGATCTCGTCTCTGGATCCGCCCCGGGCCGCGTCCCACGCCATCTCCCGGATCACGTCGATGGCGCTGAGCTTGGACAGGAGCACCACCTGCTCGAGGATGGGGTCCGAGAAGAAGACCTCGGTGTCGCCGCGAAGCTCGAGGTGCTGCATCGCCCCCTCCCTGTCGCGCAGGCCACGCAGCGCCTGGGCCAGCGGGTAGTGCGCTACCGAAGCGTCAGGCTGCAGCTCGAGCGTGCGTTCGAGGTGCTCGGCCGCGCCTTCGTACTGGCGTTGCGCCAGCAATGCCCGTCCGGCTCCGAAGTGGGCTGCCGCGCTGTCTCTATCGCGCTCGAGCGCTTGCTCGAACCGCTCCAGCGCCGCCTCGTTGTCACCCAGCGCGAGTGCCACGTCACCCCAGTAGAGCAGGGTCGGCAGGTACGCCGGATCGAGCTCATGGGCCCGTGTCAAGCTGGCGTTCGCAGCCTCATGATCCCCGCGGTTCTCGGCGATCACGCCCACCAGGTACGGCCACCGGCGGTCCTCCGGCGCCAACGCCTGCGCGTTCTCGAGCGCCACTCGAGCACCGTCCAGGAGCCGCTGCGAGAGGTAGTGCTGGCCAAGCGTTCCGTACGCTTCTGCCAGCTCGGCATCCGTTCCTGAGGAGCGGACCTCCTCCACGCGTTGCCGCAGCCGCTCGAGCTTGTCCCGCACCACCTGCCGCATCTCCTCGAGGTTCGGCTGCGGCAGCGGCTGCAGCTCCGAGCGGTCGACTGCAAAGGCGCTTCCGGCCACCACGAGGGCGCCGATGACCGCCAGCAGCACCACACCTCGTTGCACCCTGTACAGAGCTTGTTCTCTCGCACGTGCGCACGCTCGACTCACCACCGTCTCCTCCGCCGTCACTTCGTCGTGGGCTTCGATCCACCCTCGCCCTGACGGATCGTGCTGTAGCGATCCACCTCAGGCGCCGGGAACGACTCCACCGACCCGTCCGGCCAGTGCACCTCGATCCGCTCGACGGCCGTCGTGCCCCCGAGGCCGAACAGCAGCCGCGGATCGCTGGCGGAGGCGAAGCCGCGCTCCGTTCGCACCCGCCGCCACTGGCTCGGGGCCCGTTTGCGGATCACGCCGACCCACGCCCCGACCGCATCGCGCCCGGGAGATCCCGACAGCACGCGCAGCCCGAGCCAGTGGTTCGAGCTGCCCACCTGGTTGATGAGCAGCCGCGCAGGCCCCTGACAGTTCTCGATCAGCACATCCGTGTCGCCGTCGTTGTCGACGTCGCCGAACGCGACACCACGGCTCACCTCGGAGTGCTCGAACACCGCGCCGGCCTTCGCGGAGACATCCTCGAACGTCCCCTTGCCGGTGTTGTGGAACAGCTGGTTCGTCTGGTGCATCGGGAACGGGTCGCCCTTGCTGGCGAGCTCCTCGATGATCATCACGTCGCCGCTCACCGTGATCACGTCGAGCCAGCCGTCGTTGTCGTAGTCGAAGAACCCGGCGCCCCAGCTCGTCCGGCTGACGCTGGGCGCGGCGAGCCCGCTGGTCGCGGAGGTGTCCTCGAACAGCCCGGTCCCGTCGTTCACGTACAGTGTGTTGGTCTGCACGATGAGATGGGTCATGAACAGGTCCTCGTCGCCGTCGTTGTCGTAGTCGGCGGCGTCGACGCCCATGGACGACTCGGACTGCCCGTCCATATTCACCGCGGTCCCGCCGAACAGAGCATCGTCGAGCAGCGTCCCATCGTGCTGATTGAGCCACATGTGGTTCGGTACGGCGTCGTTGGCCACGTAGACGTCGATCCAACCGTCCAGGTTGAAGTCAGCGGTCACCACACCGAGGGTCTTCCCTTCGGCGGCCTGGACACCGCTGGAGCGGGAGACATCCTCGAATGTCCCGTCCCCCTTGTTGCGGTACAGCCGGTTGGTGACCGTGCCGTACGCCTGCGGGCCGCAGTAGTCCTGCGCTCCCGATGCACTGCGACAGATCTTGTGGTTGTCGTAGCTGAAGTCGAGGTAGCAGCCGACGAACAGATCCAGCCAGCCATCCCGATCGAGGTCCAGCCATGCGGCCCCGGCACTCCAGCGGGGGTCGTCGATCCCGGCCTTGGCGATCACCTCCTCGAACGTGCCGTCGCCCCGGTTCCGCCACAGCTGGTTGCCGCCGAAGTTGGTCAGGAACAGGTCGACCCAGCCGTCGTTGTCATAATCGCCGGTGACCACCCCGACCCCGTAGCCGGTCGCCTCGATCCCGGCCTCCTCGGTAACCTCGGTAAACTTCAAGGTCACCGTCCCGTCGTCGGCGACCTCCATGTCGTTGCGATAGAGCCGGTCCCTCAGCGGGTAGCCCTTCTGCGGTGGAAACGTCGCCTCCTCGGGCTTCTTGCCCTCGCCGAGCATGGCGCCCTGGATCAGGTACACGTCCAGATCGCCGTCGTTGTCGTAGTCGAAGAAGGCGCAGCCCGGGCCGCTGATCTCGGGGATGTACCACTCGCCGGACACGCCCGCGAAGTGCTCGAAGTCGATGCCCACGTCCGTGGCGCGGTCCACGAACGTCTCGGCCGAGCCTGCGCTCGCCACCGCCGCCGCACCACAGCCGAACGCACCGAAGAAAGCCCAACCAACCGTGGCGGCGATCTTCCGAAACGCCGTCAGAGCGTGCATCACGACCTCCACTCCCCGCCGGGATGTCCAGCCACCCGGCCGTTGCGTATCGTACCACTGGCGTGGAGAGCGGTTCGGTTCGACGAAACCCGTGGCCTCAAGGCCCCGGTGGCGGCGGCGGAACAGGGCCCGGCAGCCGGATCGCGGCCCTCTTTAGCAACTCACGGAGCCGTATCTTCGAAAATTCGAAGCAAAGCGCCTGGGTTGA
>CAZEJK010000388.1:0-4256 GCA_964512045.1 uncultured Thermoanaerobaculia bacterium | reverse complement strand
CCCTCCTCGACGAGTCCGCCCTGCACAACCTGGATCCGCGGCGTACCGTGGTCGTTGTCCTCCCGCACCACCCGGTAGAACGCCGCCCCGTCGTACAGCCCCTGGTCCACGTACCGCAGAAAGTCCTCCGCCGACACCGGAGCGTGCTCGGGATCGACAGTGATCCCGATGTCGCCGGCTGTGGTCTCGAGCACGACCTCCAGTGTCGTTGGGTGAGCCTGGTCAGTGCCCTCTGCCACCAGTGTCCCGCCCCCAATCCTAGTCCCAGCGGTCCCCCGCATCCAACCCTTCATTACCGCCTCCTTTCGACATCCACCGTCTACCCTGTAAGACGTCGATACTGACCGTCAGGACACTCACCGCCTGAAGAACCGCACGGCTCAAAAGGACAGAGGCTGGTGTCCATCCACCGTCAATACACGTCATACAAAGTGGGACGCAGGCTGAACGTTCGACGACGGGTACTGCCGACAGCAAGCTGGCTTCGAACCCGGGTTTGGAGAGCACTATGATCAGACATCCACCGGTTGACTCGGTCGACAAGAGCTACCGAGTTCTCGCAGCGAAGCTCAACGACAACGACGGCGTGCTCGCCCCCCTCATTCTCAGCCGGCTGATCGGCCTCGAGGAGTGCAAGATCGCCCTCGAGATGCCGGCGACAGTGGAGGAGATCGCCGCGAACCTCGACCTTGACCGGGACGCAGTCGCGGACATCGTCCACCGGCTGGTGCGCAAGGGTGTGGCGTTCCTCAACGAAAGCACCGGCACCGCCACCTTCCCGTGCGAGGTCTACCAGATGGCGGACTTCGCGCTGGCCACGCCGTACTTCGACGGCGAGCGACCGGACGACCTCCTTGCCATGTTTGCAGCGTTCCGCGACAGCGAGAGCTACCTCGGCAAGTACCGCGAGTCCGACGGACGCGACTGCAACTGGCGGGTGGTGCCGCGATGGAGGTCGATCAAGGCGGTACCCGGAGTCATGCCGTGCGAGGACGTGCGCGAGATCCTGGGCCAGTTCGACGGACGGATCGCGTTTGCTCGATGCATCTGCCGCCTGGTCGAGCAGCATCCCAACTGCCGGGACCAGGAGAAGATCACAGACCACGACGGTATCTGCCTCAAGCTCGGGGACACCGCCAAGCACTACGTCGAGAACATGGGTGTCGGCAGCTATGTCAGCGTCGAGGAGGCACTCCAGGTGCTCGAGAAGGCCGAGCACACAAGCGCCTACCACATGATCGGCAACGCCCGCGAGGTGCTCGGCGGGCTCTGCACCTGCTGCTCGTGCTGCTGCATCATCCGCCGCGGCGCCGACGTGGCGGAAGATCTCACCACCGCGATCCGGCCGAGCCGGTTTCTCTGCGAGTGGCACGAGGACCGCTGCGCCCACTGCGACGTCTGTGCCGACGCCTGCCCGTTCGGCGCCATCACCCGGGAGGACGACGCCATTCTCATCAATAATGACCTCTGCATGGGCTGCGGCGTGTGTGTCGTCAACTGCGAGGGGCGTGCGCTGCGGCTCCGCCTGACCCGACCCGCCGACCACGTGCCAAAGGGTGGACCGCAGCCGATCCACGACTCGGTGGGTTGAGGCGACGCCGACGGTGGGCGTCTTCCACTGCCCGTTGGGCGCAGCGAGCCTCGGCAGCGACGAGTGTGTCGGCTGCGGCCTGTGCACCGCAAGGACCCGAGAGGAGTTTCGAGCCGCCTCGGTCGTCGTCCGCAAGCACCTGCGCGCCGCGTCGGCGAGCCGCCTGGAGCAGTACCTGATCCAGAAGATTGCTGTCTGCGGCAAGGGCGGTGTCGGCAAGAGCACCCTCACGGCTCTGGTTGCACAATCCCTCGAGGATCTCGGATACGAGGTGCTGGTGGTTGACACCGACGAGTCGAACCCCGGGCTGGGTCGGAAGCTCGGCATCACGACACCACCGAAACCGATGTCGGCGCTGCTCGGAGGCAGCCTCGCAGGCTTCGAGAGAATCGACCGCGAGTGGCTATCCCAGGAGCAGATCACACTCGAGGACATACCGGATGCGCTCATGGCCCGTTCCGGCGCGGTCCGGTTCCTGACCGCCGGCAAGATCAGCGAGCCGTTCCAGGGCTGCGCCTGCAGCATGTCCGACCTTGTCCGCGATCTACTGGTCAAGCTCAGCATCGGCGACCGGCAGGTGGTGGTCGTCGACAACGAGGCCGGCGTCGAGAGCTTCGGCCGCGGGTTGGAACGGGGCGCTGACACGGTGCTCGCGGTGGTGGAACCGACCATGGACTCCGTCGAGCTCACCAACACGATTCGCTACATGGCCGAAGGGTTCGGAATCCGGCGGGTGCGAGCCATCCTCAACCGGGTGCCGACAGCTGAGGTCGAGGAGCGGCTGTGCGACGAGCTCGCTGATCGCGGCATCCGCTTCCTGGGCGCGCTGCCCTTTCACCAAAAGCTGCTCCTCTCGGGATTGGACGACAACGGACACCACGCCGAGTCCTCGCCGCTTCTGGGCCCTGTGCGACGGCTCACCCGGTTGATGCTGGACGAGGCAGAGATGAGCTACGAGCTGCCACGAGAAGGCTGAGGAGCCCGAGATGCACGACCCCGTCAACCCCGCCACACCAAAGCCTGACGCCACGACCGAGCGAGCCGAGCTCGACGCCCTCCTCCGTCACATGGTGAAACACAACCGGAGCCACCTGGACGATCTCAGGGCCTTGGCGCAGCGATACCAGGCTGCCGGCGAGCTGAGACTCGCCGCGGCGATCTCCAAGAGCACCGAGGCGTACGAGCATGGCAACGAGCAGCTCGCGAAGGTCGTGCAGCTCCTCGATGCCCACGGAGGCGAATGATGTGTTTGGCCCACGTCATTCTGTTGCACCCAGACGGAAGCGACGAGTCGTCGATCTGCGACAACGCCGCACGGATCGACGTGGACGGCGACCGTATCACCGTCACCGATCTTCTCGAGCGGGTCGTGACGGTGCGTGGCACCCTCGAACACGTGGATCTCGCCGCGGGCCTGGTCCGGATCCGAGACGTTTCGAGCCGACGATGACGTTCCCACATACCCTGCCCACCCGCCGTGCCGTGGACCGGAGCAGCCAAACGAGATGAGCACAATGCTCCGCGACTCGTGGTGCCTCGACCCGGGCATCGCCTTCCTGAACCACGGCTCGTTCGGCGCCACCTTGAAGGGCGTCCTCCGCCGTCAGCTCGCGCTGCGTCGACAGCTCGAGGCGCTCACGGATCGTGCCCCGCCGATACGACCGCCACGACTCAGTCGGTCTTTTCGCCTTCTTCGGCCCGTTCCAGAGCTTCGAAATGAAAATCGCAGTGGGAGGCGCCCTCCATGATGGTCTGGGTGCGGGTCAGGCGCACCTTCGGGTTGAAGCCCTCGCAGAGGGCGAAGTCGCGGCCGCAGGAGAAGGTGTCTCCGAGATCTGGCCGGCCGAGGGCGTGATACATCTCGGCGTAGCGACAGCGGGTGACGTCGAATACCAACCGTTCGTCACTGTGTTCGCGCACCTCGATCTCGAGGGCGCCGTCGGTCTTCCAGTGGTCGAGGCTCGCCGCGAAGTGCGCGAGGCTGTTGCCCGCCATCGCCTCCGCCAGCTGCCGGCCCTGCGCCTGGGCCACCTCTCGGATCGCCCGCGCGGCGATCTCGAGGACCCGCTCGCGGCCGAGCTCCTCGCCGAGAGCGTCGAGCACGGGGATCAGGATCCGGGCCTCGATCTCTCGCCGCCTCAGCACCCCGATCTCGTTGAGGCGGTCCGTCGGAGGGGAATTGCTCATGTACTCTTCCTTTCTTCCGGTGCGTGGGCGTCGATCGCTGCCACGACGCGGTCGAGGTCCTCGAAGGTGTGGTCCGCGAACACCGACAGTCTGAGCATGCCTCCGGGGCCAGCGCCGATGTAGTTGGAGTGGAGCACGTAGATCCTCTGGTCGAAGAGGGCCTGCTGGAGACCGCGGTTGGCCTCGAAGCTGCCGCAGGCGAAGGACACGATCGGCGCCGGCGAGTCGCCGGTGTCGATACCGATCTCTCGCAGTCCGACCCGCAGGTGGGCGACGTTGGCGCGCAGCGTCTCACACCGCTCCGGGTGATCTCGGACGTAGCGCAGAGCGGCCTCACCGACCGCGGCGGAGATCGGTGAGCCGGGCGCCGAGCCGCGCAGCGCGTGGGCGGTGCGCGCCCGCTCCACGGCATCGCGCGGCCCAACGAAGACCGCGCCGTGGGCGCAGAACGACTTGCTCAGCGTGGTCCCGACCCACA
>CAZEJK010000387.1:0-4259 GCA_964512045.1 uncultured Thermoanaerobaculia bacterium | reverse complement strand
ATAGGAACGAGCGGTGCGTTTCAGATCAGCCGCATGTCACGATCGTGTCAGCGTCAGGCCGACCCGATTGCTGTCTCCAGCAACCCATATCCCTTCACCCCTCCGCTCTGCTGCGAAGAAAAGGCGCCCCGGCGCGCGCGCGCCGGGGCGTCAGTCCAGTTACTCCAAGGGCTCCGAGAACGAGCTACTGGATCGTGAAGCCGAGGAGCTCGACCGGGACCCAACCTACCGAGACCGAGTCCTCGTTGGAGTCGACACCGTCTACGGTCGCAGTTGCGGTGTTCGTCACGGTCCCATTGAGGTCGCCGGCCACAACCGTGTAGGTCGCGGTACAGACGATGCTCTCCCCGGGATCCAGGAAGTCGTCGCCGTCTGGCACGACGGTCGAGACGGCGGGGCAGCTGACGGTGACCTTGTCGTCGGTCACGGTCACCGGACCTCTGAGCGGCGCCGAGCCACTGTTGGTCACCTCGTAGCTGTAGTTGAGCTCATCGCCGATGTTTTCGAACCCGGACTCGGCAACGGTCTTGACGAGGGTAAGACCCGTCGTCGCGTAGATAGCGGTCGATGTGTCCTCCACCGTTCCCGACGGATGCGTGCCGCTCGTCGTCGCCGTGTTGGGCGTCTCACCCGACACGGCCGACACCGGACCGATAACGCACGTCGTGATGTGGTCGTCGTCTGCCGCGTCCGCGACGGGCAGCGGTGAGGTCCACGTGCAGCCGTTCAGATCGAGATCCGGATCCGAGACCGTCAGCGGGTTCAGCTCGACGTCGCCGGTGTTCTCCACCACGATCTGGTAGTAGACATCGTCGTTCGAGGCTCGCGCGAGGAATGCGGACCACGCTCCCGAGCCTGTCGGGCCGACCTGCTTTCGGATCGCAACCCCCGGGTTTGGCGCGTTGACCGTGAGCGTGTCCTCTGCGGTGTCTCCGGTCTCGGTCACACCGTTGATGATGTGCGACACGTTCCCGCTGGCATTGGGGTAGGTTCCCGCGGACGCAGCGGTCACATCGATCGAGACGGTGCAGCTGGCGCCACCTGCCAGGCTCCCTCCGGAGTAGCTGATGGAGCTCCCACCGGCCGTCGCCATGATCGCCCCACCGCATCCATCGGATGTGCTCAACGGAGACGTGTTGAGCACACCCGTCGGGTACGTGTCGGCGAATGCGATACCGCTCAACGAGCTGTTCTGATTGGGGTTGGTGACCGTGAACGTCAACGTCGACACTCCACCCTCGAGAATCGGGTTCGGGCTGAACAGCTTGGAGATCGTCGGTGGCACGACCGCCGTGATCGTGTCCGTGGCGATCCCATCCGGCCCATCGTTCGGGCCGCTCTCAGCCGAGCTCACGACACCGCTGACGTTGGTATGCGGGCCTGCGGAGGTTACTACGACATCCACCTGAGCTGTGCAGGTTCCGTTGACCGAGCCCACGCGTGGCGGTATCGTCGCTCCGGTCGGGTCGCCGAAGGTCAGGCTCGTGTCACCAGCCGATGGCGCCCATGTTGGCGAGCCCCCGCAGGTGGTTGAGGCGTTGGCCGGACTCGCCACCTGGACGCCAGAGGGCAGATCATCCGTGAAGGTCACGCCGGTGAGCTGAACGTTGTTCTCGTTCTCCAGCGTGAACGTGAGTGTCGAGGTTCCGCCAACCGCCACCGGATCCGGCGAGAACGCCTTGCTGAGCGCCGGAGGTGCCGCGACGCCGCAACCGGTGAAGACGATGTTGTCGAGAACTGCCTCGGCTCCACTCTTGTTGCGCCCAGCATAGGTGATCCTGAAGCTGGTCGTCGAAGATCCCGTCGTCGTGGCCGTAAAGGGGCCCACACTCACCCATGCGTTCTTCGTGATTCCGGTGTTCGCGAGGTCTGGTTCCGCTCCAGACCACCCGCTACCATCATCCGAAAACACGTACACGAAGTTGTTCCCCGGGTTCGCCCAGTCCCCCTGCTGCTGAAGGAACGTATCGAACGAGATCTGTACGTCTGTGAAGCCACTGGTGTCGAGATCGAACTGGAAGTACGGGGCGTCAGTCGATGTGGGAGCCGTACCCGGGGGCAAAGACCACTCGCCAGAGCCGATCCACGAGTTGAGGGGGTTCCCGTTGTCAACGCTGTCAATGAAGTGACCGCCGGGCGCGAGCGCGGTATAGCTCGCCGTTGCCGAGGATGCAAGGCTACTCACGAACGACGGAGCCGGCGGAGCGGTCGTACCTTGCGATGGGTCCATGGTCCATCGAGCGAGCTCGAGCCCGGGCGTGCACGCCGGCGGCGTCGGGCCATCGATCACGGTCAAACCGGCGGTCGCGTCGTCGCCGGTGTCCACCGTCCCGACGACCAGGTTGTCCGAGATGTTGGTGTACGACCCTATCGCGTCCGCGGTCACGTTGACGGTCACCGTGCAGGTCCCGTTGGCCGCTACAGTACCGTCAGAGAACGACAACGAGGTGTCGTTCGCAGACGGGGCAAATGTCGGGCTGCCGCAGCCGCTGGTGGTGGCGTTCGGCGGATCGGCGACGACCATGGCGCCGGGCGAGGTCGGAAACGTGTCGCCGAAGCTGATGTCGGAGACCGCGGCCGGATTCGGGTTACTGATCGTGAACGTCAGCGCGGAGACGCCGTTCACGTTCACCGGATCCGGGCTGAGCGACTTTGCGATCGACAGCGTCGGCGGATCGACGACCGCCGCGTAGCGCGTCGACACTCCGAAGTCCGCGTTGTAGTGAAAGCTCGAGCCCGAGAAGTCATAGATCAACGTGCTCAAAGGCTCGGGGTTCACCAGCGGAGCCGCTGGCATCTCCAGGATCTCGACCTGATAGGTCACCGAGATCGCACCGCCAGCTTTACCGGAATCGTTACAGGCCAGGTAGTTGGGGCTGTTCGGGTCGTTCTCCCACACACACGCATCGCCATACATCCGATCGTAGGGTGGAGCCATGTTGCCGGATGTCTCCGCTGTGTACGTCGTCTCCACCGACAGGACCCGGAAGATCGTGTTCGGGAAGTTGACGAACGTCTCGATCTGGTTGTAGCCGTTGGTTGCCGTCGAGCCGACCAGCGTGATCTCGTAGGTCTCGCCGACCGCGAGCGCCATGGTGCCACCGTCGGGGATCGACACCCCATCGAGCTGGAGATCCGTCACCGAGTTCCTCGCCTGCGAGATCAGATACTCCACGAACAGCTCACGCGGCTGCGGGCTCGTCGCTGCGTCAAGCCCATCCGCGGTGGCCTGGATGTGGTAGCCGCGAGTGCTCTCGTACGCGCCAGCATCTCGAGTGACCTCGACCTCGAAGTAGACGTCGATGCACACCCCATCAGCGAGGCTCGTCTCCGAGATCTGGAAGTTGGTACCAGCACGGAGGTTGATGTACGGGTGGGGGTTTCCGTCATCGGTAAACGCATCGTATCCATCGGACTCCCAGACGAGCTGCGCCAACAGGTTGCTCGTGCTGGCTCCGCTGGTGTTACAGACTCGCGCGCCGACTGGAAAACGGTTCGGCCCGGTCGTCACATCGTTACTGTCGAGACCGATCACGTTCCAGGTCAGCGGCTCGACCGTGAGATCGGTATTCCCTTGCCCATAGGCCGGAGCAGCAACGACGGCAACCACGGCCAGAGCCAGTACAGCGGCACGGACAGGCCATCCGGCCCACCGCCGTTTCGTGCCATCACCTCGCGCCGCCCCGCCACTTTCAAGATCGAGAATCATTTCGATACGCTGAGTAGACACCTGACTCCTCCTGAGGGCAATGGGTGACCGAGAACGCGTGCTGACACGCATGGGCGAGCGCACGAAACCTAACACGGTTCAACTCACTCATCGTCAGCATCTTGTCAACAGACCGTCAAGAGCTTGTCAATTCGCATCTTCCAAGCTGCGCCACTGGGATGGTCTCGCCAGAACCGGCCGCGCTTCTCTTCCGCGTCCGCCGGCGAGATAGCAAAGATGGGCTCAGATGCGTCTCACTGTCGTCGGCTGTAGTTCGGTTCCTTCAGCTGCACGATCATGGTGGTGGGGTGGGTCTCGCGAATCGCGGCGGCCGCGAGTGCTGGCCTCGCTTCCGGTGTCACCGTTCCTTCAACACGCAGCTGGACAACCGCAACGGGATCGAGGTCTGCCAGCTTCTCGCGGATCGCGACCGTCAGGCGACGACGATCTCGACCGCTCGCGTCAACCGTCACAACCACCATCGGTCGGGTCGAGAGCGGATGCTGGCACCACTCGACAACGCGTCCGCCTTGCTCGCTCGGCTCCAGCT
>CAZEJK010000386.1:0-4289 GCA_964512045.1 uncultured Thermoanaerobaculia bacterium | reverse complement strand
TCTCTACTCGTTGGGGGTCGTGTTCCTGCGCGTCCTCCTGGTCAACGATCGGCAAGACCTGGCCGTCATCGAAGAGATCCTCACCCACCTCAGCTCGGTGGAGATCGATGAGATCGGACCGGGCGACGACCTCGTCAGCGTCACGATATCTGCGTTCCCGGAGGTGCTCTCCAAAACCCAGATCTTCTTCCGCGACCTCGATCGGCAGGCGAACCGCCCGAACGCCATCCCCGACTCCGTCTGGAAGGACACTGTGCACCTCGCGTTCTCCGTGATCACCGGAGAGGACGCCGGCGACGACACCAACCCGACAACCTACCTCGATGCGGTGAGCGCCCGTCTCCAGCGGCTCGAGCACGTGCTGCGGTCGATCCTGTTCGACCGTCAGCCTGGGCACCTGCAAGTCCGCTCGGTTATCGCGGAGCTTCTGGCCGAGGAGCAGCGCCGCCACAAGACATCTTGACGGTTCGGACCGCTGGATCACTCCCTTGCAGCAGGCTTCACTCGCTCGCGGGATCGTCGGATCCTGGCTGTACGAGCTCCAGCAGAGCTGGGGCATTCTCGGCCAGGGCCGCAAGCTCAGCGAGATCCCGTTCGAGCTGAGCGAGCAGCTCGCGCCGCTCGGCCAGCTGACGAAGAGGCAGATTCTCCGCCACCGCAAACAGGTCGGATGATGACCGGACGAGGCGCTCGATGGTGCGTTGCCGGGCCACCAGCTCACGGATGCTGGCGGATGCCTCCGCCAGCGACACCAGCTCCTCGGAGCGGTCGGCAAGTGCCTCCAGGGCACGCTGCCTTCGCTCCAGAAACGTGACGATGCCGGCAGCCTGGTCGGCCAGGGTCGCGAGCACTTGGGCGCGATCCACAAGCTTCTCGAGGTCTCCCTGCTGCCGTGCGATCTGAATGAGGGCCGCGTTGCGCTTCGCGAGGCGACCGAGGGCGTCCGCTTCATCCGCCAGCTTGAGGATCGGCTCGCTCCGAGGCGCCAGCTCCATCAGCTGATCCGAAGCCGAAGCCAGCGCAGTGAGCGAGGGCTGAGCGGTCACGAGCTGTTGGAGCTCGCCCTCTGCGTCTGCCAGCCGACCCAGCGTCGCGGCGTCCTCGGCAAGCCCGACGACTCGATCCTCGGCTTCCACCAGCCTGCGAATCCGCTCAGTGGACAGGCTCGAGAGATCGACAAGGGTTCCGAGCACGTCCTCCGGCTCAGCGCCGCGGCTGCGCAGCCCTTCCTGCCACGCTCCACTCTGGATGGAAACCGTGCTCAGATCCCGCAGCGCGGCCCGGATCCGCTCCTCCGGCGCACGACCGTCCTCCGGCAGATCGAGCCCCTCGAGAAGCACGCTGAGCGGCACCGACGAGTCCCTGACGTCGGCCAGCTGCTCGGCGCCCCAGCGGAGAGCTCCCCACGTCGTACCGACGCCCGCGAGCACCAGGACCACCACGGACGCGATCCACAGCTGCCGCAGTCGCCGCAGCCTCTGGCTGAGCGCAGCAACGGACGGCGGTGTTCCTGGGTCGTCATCGGGTCCTTCAGCGGCGCCGTCGGACTCGTTCAGAGGAGGCTCCAGCAGCGCTTCTGGACGTTCCAGCTCCAGGGCGGTCCAGTCCGGTTGAGACGAGGTCCGGTGCTGTCGCCCCTGCGTCTGGGCCCCGAACAGCTCGTCGAGGGTCAGCTCCGCTGAGCTCGGCGGGTCCACCGCGAAGCATGACAGCGGCGAGAGCTTCGCCGGCACACCAGGCGGCAGAACCGACCAGTAGGTTGACGTCCTCAGAGCGCGCTCGCAGGAGAGAAAGTACCCGTACGCAAAACGAAGGTACGGTTCGCCCACCTCGCGGACGTCCAGCGGTTTGACCACGCGCCGCGTCGGTTCAGGAACCGTGTCCGGGTTGAGGGCCCGGACCGGCGCAGCGTGTCCCAGCCAGGTCGGAAGTGCAACGAACGGATCGAGATCGAACCGGCCGTAGACCTCCGATGGCACCAGGCATCCGACCACGTCCCGCGTCCCGGCGCCGCTGGCGAAGACACACCAGACGTCGCCGATCTCCTGATGGCCCACGAGCTCCAGCTCGGGAGGAACCAGATGGACATGGAGGGTCTCACCCAGCAGGCTGAGCAACGAGTCGATCCACTCCTCGTCGTCGCACTGCACGACCCAGTCGGGGCTCCCGGATCCAGGAGCTGTGTCCTCGAGCCTGAACCGCACGCCTTCGGACATCGACTCACCTCCCTCGGATGTTACGGGCTCGTCCCGTCAACGGGCACATCGTCCCATAGCAGCGTGACCGGACCGTGGTTGACCAGCTCCACCTCCATCAGCTCGCCGAACGCCCCGGTCGCAACCTCCAGACCCCGCTCACGGAGCCCGGCAACGAACCTCTCGAACAGGGGTCGAGCCGCCTCGGACCCCATCGCCCGATCGAAGCTCGGCCGCCGGCCACGCCGGATCGACCCTGCCAGCGTGAACTGCGAGACTGCCAGGACTGCTCCCCCCACGTCAGTCAGATCCCTGTTCAGCTTACCGTCCTCATCCTCGAACGCTCTGAGGGTCGCCACCTTCGCCACCGCCCGATCGATCTGCTCCACCCCGTCTCCACGCTCGATGCCAACGAGCAGCAGAAAGCCCGTGCCGATCGCACCCACCGTCTCTCCGCCAACCCGAACCGACGCCTTCGCGACCCTTTGCACGACGATCTTCACACCGGCCTCCCTCCACGACGAGGATACCGGTTCCTTGACCGGGGAAGGGTGCACGGCTACAGTGGCCATGCTCGTCCACGCGGGGAGGCACGAAACCATGGGTATCAACAAGGTCATCCTTGTCGGCAACGTCGGCCGGGCGCCGGAGCTGAAAGCACTACCAAGCGGAACACACCTGGCGAAGTTCACAGTTGCCACCAACGAGCCGAGGTTCAAGGATCAGAACGGCGAGCCGCACACAGAGTGGCACCAGATCGTTGCCTGGGGGAAGCTCGCGGAGCTCTGCGATCAGTACGTCCAGAAGGGGCGACAGGTGTACATCGAGGGCCGCATCCGGACCAGGAGCTGGGAGCAGGACGGACAGAAGAAGTGGTTTACCGAGGTCCATGCGGATGTCGTCGAGTTCCTCGGGTCGCGCGGCGGCGGAGGTCCGTCCGACATGCCCGGCGACCCGATGCCGCCTGATGAGATGGACGACGTTCCGTTCTGAGCTTCCCTCCAGACAGGCGTCCGGGCCCACATGGACGCCTGACCGACGTGGAGCTCTGATCGGAGAGATGTGCATGAAGACAACACGGCCGGTACCGCCGGCTCGGCGGTATCGCGCCGTCGTTATGAGGCGACGACGGTGGAATCTGAGCACGTGACAGTGGCGGGGTGGTGAAAGAGTGAGCTTGGAGACGGGTAGCAGCGGCTCGGGATCGGCCGAGCCTGCCTGGCTCGACGACATGGCGGGGCTGGAGGGACTCGAACCCCCGACCAAAGGTTTAGGAAACCTCTGCTCTATCCACCTGAGCTACAGCCCCGGCGCGGCGATCGTACGGCCGGGCACGATCGATGTCAATGGGAGGAATCGGCAGTGAGCGGCTATCGGATCTTTCACTCGGACTGGCGCTCGGTCAAGCCGACCGAGCTGGGCAAACGATGTCAGCTGCGAACCGTGCGCTCCCACCACATGGAGGTGCTCCACCTCGAGATCCGCGGCGACGCGCCTGTGCGGGTCGAACCCTCCCCCGGAGAGTGGCACGTTCAGGTCCTGGAAGGCAGCGCGCGGGTCGAGATCATGGGGAATGTCATCCAGCTCGAGACCGAGCGGTTCGCGTTGCTGCCACCGAACATACCGTTCGATGTCGTCTCGGGCTCGCGCCATGGCACGTGCGTCGTCCTGGTGCATGCGCCCTCTGACTCCCCAGCGGAGCTGGAGGTCCTCAGCGACGACGACGAGTAGGCTGTGCGGCCCCCTGCCAACGCAGCAGTGACCTTCCGCGACCGCGTTGCTCTACCCTAATCTGAGCGGCTCAGAACTCCGCATCTTCGAAAACTCGAAGCAAAGCGCCTGGGTTGAGTTCTAAGTTCTTAATTTTGAATTCTTAATGCCGCCCGCCCACCCCGGAGCCTGCTCTGCGCGCTTCCGGCATCGAAGGGTGTTTCGACGCCTGCTGCAAAGGCAGATGGGTGGGTCGGGGAGCCAATACACAACCCGGACGAGCCGGAGCCAAACCGGGGGCATGCTCCGGGGGGCACTGACCGCTGGGAGTGGTAGGTGCTCGGAATCAACGCAAAGGCGCCACGGCGCGAGGGCGCAAGGAAA
>CAZEJK010000385.1:0-4299 GCA_964512045.1 uncultured Thermoanaerobaculia bacterium | reverse complement strand
ATTGTAGTGGCCCGCGTCTCGCGGGCCGGGCGGGTGGGTGACGGGCTTCTCATTTTCGCAGGCGATCGGAGCACTGGCCGGCCCCGGTCCCGGCCAACGGCCCCGGTCCCGGCCAACGGCCCCGGTCCCGGCCAACGGCCCCGGGGCTGCCACGGCGTAGCCGCGGTGGGCGGCTGGAGGAAAGCGAAGCCGGAAAGGCTTCGTTGGGTGGTTGGTGAAGGAACGACCGGAGAGCCTCGTCCTTCGCCCACCCCGTCATCTCGACCGAGCTGTCGTGACGTTGCTGATGGCCCCGGTGCGGACTGCGTCATCGGTCTCACCGGAGAACGTGGCGAGCGGAGAGATCCCGTGGGAGAACGATGGCGCCCCGGCCTCGGTAGCGGTCAGCGGCCTCGGCCCCGGTCATCGGCCCTGGCCCAGGGAGCCGGAAGCCGGACCCGGATGATGGCCAAACAGCGGCTTCGGAGGCTACGGGTCGACGTGTTGCGTTCGCTTCCGTCGTTTGGCGTGCGGTGCTTGGGGTTCGGTGGTGGATAGCGGTTGGGTAGCAGTCAGTGGGCTTCTGGGTCGACCCGATGGTCAGGGCTCCAGTGTTCCGGGGCCGGCTGCCGGCTACCGGGGCGGGGTCCGGGGCCAATGCCGGGTAGCTTCGTTGGATGGCTCGTGAGCGCGGACCCTTCCGCCCACCCGTCGGCGAGACGCCGGCTGCCACAATTGAAGAGCAGTCAGTCCGATTGTAGTGGCCCGCGTCTCGCGGGCCGGGCGGGTGGGCGGCACTAAGAACTCAAAACTAAAAACTTAGAACTCAACTCAGGAGCTTTGCTTCGAGCTTTCGAAGATGCACCGGTCTTCATTCGCTAACGCTGTGCCACGAACCGTGTGAGCCGGTCGAGCCCCTCGGCGAGGCCCTCCTCGGAGACGGCTGCGAAGCACAGACGGAAGAACCCCGGCTCGGCTGCTCGGCACGAGAGCCCCGGCGTGAGCAGCACGCGGGCCTCCCGCAGCAGCGAGCTCCACAGAGCCGACTCGCCGTCCCCGGTTGCTTCCGGTAGCCAACGCCGGAGATCGATCCACGAGAAGAACCCGGCCTGCGCCGGAGTGTGTGGGATCTCGGCAGTGTCCAGGGCCGTTGCCACCTGGCTGGCGAGTCGCGCCAGCGTCGAGCGGTTACGGGCGATCAGCCCGTCGCGACGGATCGGATCTTCGAGCACCGTCAAGAGCAGGTTCTGGGTGGCGTTCGAGCAGCCGCAAAAGTACATCAGTCCATCGAGCACGTGGTGGACGGCTGCGCTGCGAGTTCCGATGACGCCGGCTCGCAGCCCGCTCACTCCGAGGTCCTTGGAGAAGCCGTACAGCAGGTGCAGGCGGTCCTCAGCCCAGTCGGGATGGAGGCCTGTGAGCGAGAACGCGCTCGAGAAACGGACAGAGGATGAGAACACCGAAGCGGCGTAGATCTCATCGGAGATCAGATGGAGATCCCTGTCCGCACACCAGTGGATCGCAGCGGCGAGCTCGTCGAGGCTCCAGCAGACTCCGAGCGGGTTGTACGGGCTTGCCAGTAGCAGCACGCGCGGCGGATGGCCCGCGGCCTCGGCCGAGCGCGCGGCGTCGTCGAGAGCTTCCCGGGTGAGACGGGGCGTCGTGCTGACCGGTACCGGAAACGTGCTCAGGTGTGCTGCGACGCGCCGGCCCACATCCATCAGAAAGCCGGCATAGATCGGTGCCGGGGTCAGCACCCCGTCGCCGGGGTCGGTCAGCGCGAACAGAAGATGCTCCAGCGCCGGGCCGCAGCCGTTGGCGACGAGCACGTCCTCCGAGGTCAGCCGTGCGTCAGGGTCGATCGGGGACCCGCGGTCGAGGAGGACGTGTCGACCGAGGTGATCAGCGATGGCGTCCCGCAGACGCGGGTGACCGCGAAAGTCGCCGTAGAACGGCACCCAGTCCTCGAACCCACGCTTGACCACGGCCGCGGTCGCCAGGTCCATGGCGCCACTGCCCACGTGAATGTTCTCGGCGACCGCAAGCGACACGATGCCTCTGGGGTTGTCCGGGCTCCACAGATCGGCCATCACCTCGGAGGCAGTCTCCAGGTACTCCAGCTCGGGAAGCGGTGCCGCCAGGTGCCGGCCGCGCTCGGACACAGCCTCCAGGGTCGAGCCGATGGATCCGTCCGTCATCACAGGCCTGTAAGGAAGCCGGCGACGGCAGCAGAGAACGCTGCCGGGGCCTCGAGGTTGGCCAGGTGCCCTGCGTTGGGGATCTTCACCAGCCACGAGGACGGTAGGGCACGTGCCATCATCTCGGCCTCGTTCGGCGGCGTGAGCTCGTCGTCGGCGCCGACGAGAACCAGCGTGGGAACCTCGATCCGTGACAGCAGCGGCGTCGAGTCCGGACGGTCGCGCATGGCCGCTAACGCATTCTGGACGGCCTCCGGCGCCTGCGCGAGCATCAGCTCCTTGGCACTTGCGCGGACCTCCGGGTCGACGCCCGGTGAGAACAGCTTCGGCAGCAGGCCGTCCACCACGGCCGCCACGCCGTGCGTTTCCACGGCCTGGATGGCCGCGTCGCGTGCCGCGCGGCCATCGTTGGAGTCGGCCCCGGCACGGGTGTCCGCCAGGATTAGCGCGTCGAGCCGATGCGGGTGCCGCTCGGCCATCCGCAGGGCGACGTAGCCGCCCATCGACAGACCGCCAACGACCACCGGTGACTGGCCGAGCATGCCGTCAAGCGTGTCCTCGAGGTGATCGGCCCAGGCGTCCAGTGATGCCTCCGCGAGAGGAGACTCACCGAAGCCGGGGAGATCCACCAGTACGACCGTGGCCAGCTCGGAGAGCTCGTGAGCCTGTGCCAGCCACATTTTCCGGTCCAGCGGAAACGCGTGGATCAGCACCAGGACCGGGCGGCTGTCCCACACCTCGAACGCGATGGGAGCGGTCGGCTCCTCGGAGACGGTCATGATGTACCTCCTCGGGCAGTGTACCCCGGCAGCACCGAGGTGAGGCTGCTCGCCAGGTACCGGTACTGATCGTGGCTGTTGTACAGCTGGGCCGAGATCCGGAGGAGCCGATGCGGCGGCCCCGGCCAGGGGATCACCGGGACCTCGACGTGCCAGCGGTGGAAGAGCTCGTCGTGCAGGGGATCGAGGCCGTGGAGACCTCCGAGGCGCCGAGATGCCTGGGCGGCCGGGAGGGGAACCGAGGCCATCGAGCCGAGCATCGCCTCGGGACAAGGAGGTGTGATCCCGAGTGTCTCACACAGCGTCTGCCGACCGCTGACGGCGAGCTGGTGATTGTGCCCTCGCAGCGCGGCCCATCCCCCCTCCAGCAGAGCCCCCAGGACCTGGATAGCCGTGGGGATCACCAGATGGGCGGTGGGATCGTCGGTGCCGGTCCAGTCGAACTCCAGCAGGAACCGGCTGCGATCGGGTCTCGTTGCAACGGCTCCATGGCTGATCACCAGCGGGCGGATCGCTCGCCGACGGTCCGATCGCACGGAGAGGAACGCTGCGCCCTTTGGCGCACCGAGCCACTTGTGGCAGTTGCCGGTATAGTACGACGCGCCGAGCTGGTCGAGGGCGAGCGGCACCATGCCCGGCGCGTGGGCTCCGTCGACCAGCACGGGTACGCCACGCTCCTCGACGGCAGCCACGATCCGCTCCACAGGGACGATCAGGCCGGTCGGCGAGGTGACGTGGTCCAGCAGGAGAAGCCGGCTCCGCGCGTCAATCGAGGACACCACCCGATCGACGATCACCTCGGGATCGTCCACTGGGAACGGGAGGGGAACCGTCCGGGCCGTGGCGCCAGATCGGGCAGCCCATGCGACGGCTGCGTTGCGGCAGGCGCCGTAGGCGTGGTCCGTGAGCACGATCTCGTCGCCCGAGGTGAGCTTCAGGCTCGCCAGGACCGTGTTCACGGCGGTCGTGGCGTTGGTCACGAACGCGAGCCCTTCCGGGTCTGCGCCGATGAACTGTGCCAGCTCACGCCGTGCCGTGTCTGTGAGCGGCTCGAGGTCGCGCGTGAAGAAGCGGACCGGCTCCGCCTCCATCCGGGCCCGGAGCTGCGCTTGAGCATCGAGCACCGCGCGCGGCGTGGCGCCGAACGAGCCGTGATTGAGGAAGCACACGGCCGGATCCAGGGACCACCGGTCCGCCCAGGCGCTGGGTTCCGGAAGCTCTCCGCTCATACCGTCATCCTACCGTGGCAAGCCCGGCATCGGCCCCGGACCCCGCCCCGGAAGCCGAAAGCCGGCCCCGGAACACTGAAGCCCCGACCATCGGGTTGACCACAGAATCCCACT
>CAZEJK010000384.1:0-4310 GCA_964512045.1 uncultured Thermoanaerobaculia bacterium | reverse complement strand
CCGCCTACTGCCATCAACACTGCAACGGGATCACTGCCGGGCGTGCAACGTCACACTCGCCCTCGCCAGACTGGTTCGAGGACATAGAGCCGTTGGCGAGGACGAAGCCGGCCACCCCCGCGGGTGCCAGGTGGTGGACGATGTGCTGCACCCAGGCGAAGTTGGCGTTGCGCGTGGGCGGGGTGCCGTACTGCCAGCGCTTGTCGTCCTTCAAGCGGTCGCCGCCCCAGTCGGAGATGTTGAACGGTGGATTCGCGAGGATGAAGTCGGCCTTGAGGTCCGGGTGGCGGTCGTTGTGGAAGGTGTCGCCGTGGGCGATCTGGCCGTCGATGCCGCGGATGGCGAGGTTCATCTTGGCCAGCCGCCAGGTGGTGTAGTTGGACTCCTGGCCGTAGATCGAGATGTCGGCCTTGGCCCGGCCGCCGTTGCCGTTGCCGTTCGCGTGTGCGCGGATGAACTCCACCGACTGCACGAACATGCCCGAGGAGCCGCAGCAGGGATCGTAGACGCGGCCGCGGTAGGGCTCGAGCATCTCGACCAGCAGCTTGACGACGCAGCGCGGGGTGTAGAACTCGCCGCCCTTCTTGCCCTCCTTGCTCGCGAATTGCGCGAGGAAGTATTCGTAGACGCGGCCGAGCACGTCGCGGGCGCGGGCCTCCTCGTCGCCGACCTGGATGTTGCTGATGAGGTCGATGAGCTGTCCGAGCCGCGTCTTGTCGAGGGCCGGGCGGGCGTAGTCCTTCGGCAGCACGCCCTTGAGGCTCGGGTTGTCCCGCTCGAGGGCGGCCATGGCGTCGTCGACGAGGCGGCCGATCGTGGATTGCCTGGCCTGGTTCTGCAGGTGCGCCCAGCGCGCCTCGGGCGGCACCCAGAAGACGCTCTGGGCGCGGTACTCGTCGGGGTCCTCGGGATCCGCGCCGCTCGCCTGCTCGGCCTCGAGCTTCGCGTGCAGCTCCTCGAAGGCGTCGGAGATGTACTTGAGGAAGAGGAGGCCGAGGACGACGTGCTTGTACTCGGCGGCGTCCATGCTGCCGCGCAGGGCGTCCGCCATCCGCCAGAGCTCGGCCTCGTAGCCGACGGTGGCGCCGTCGTTCTTCTGGGCCTTTGCCCGCTTCTTCGTGGTCTTCTTCTTGGCCATGGCTCTCCGTTCGTCCTTCAGCGGGTTCGCACGTAGCGGCGCTTGGGGTCCTGGGGGCCGGTCCCCAGCTCGCGCAGGTGGCCCTGCTCGACCAGCCGCGCCAGGCGCGTGCGCGTGGCGCGCGGGGTGAGGCCGATGATCGCGGCGATCTCGCTCGTGAGCAGGGCCTCGTCGTCGGCCAGGGCGTCGAGGATCGACCGGTCGCGCTCGTCGAACGACGGCGGTCCGACCCGTTCCGTGGACAGGGTCACGCGGAAGCGGGTGGCGAGCTCCTCGAAGCGCGGGGGCGGGAGCCCCATCTCGCGGCAGGCGCTCATCATCCTCTGTACGCCACTGCCCCACTGTTCGATCAGGCCGAGTGTATGGAAGACACGCCCGATGACGCGATTGCGAAGCTTCGACACGCCGTGGGAGAGGTCCTCGATCGTGAGGCCGAAGGGCAGCAGGCCCGGACTCTCGACCTCCAGGCGGTCGTCGAAGATCGCCACCCGAAGCGGGGCGCCGCGCTGGGCGTAGTCGGCGTGCGCCACCGCGTTGATCACCGCCTCGCGCACGGCCACGGGCGGCAGGTTCCAGCTCTCCCGGCGCCGGACCGGCCCGATCTCGGCTCCGTGAAGGGCATGCTTGGCGACGAACGCGACCGCCTCCTCAATGGCCCGGACGGGGTGGGAGCGGATCTCGGCACGATCGAGGATCCGGCTCCTGTCCCGGCCCCCGAAGCGCCCCGCCTGGACCCAGGCGTCCGGGAAGTGCTCGGTGCGCTCCCGTCCGAAGAGCAGCAGGCCGCCGACGGTGGGGACCGTGCGCCCCTGGTGGTCCGTGAGCATCCTCAGCGTCCGCAGGTCGCGGCGGGTCAGCTTGCGGACCCGGGCAAAGGACTCGGAAGCGGCTCGGAAGTCCAGCGCTTCCGAGTCGAGGCCGGGCATCGGCTGCTCGTCATAGCTCTCGCCGCGCGTGAACCGGCGCAGCTCCTCGATCAGCTCGCGGTCCGCCAGGCGGTTCGTCGAGCCCACGCGGACGTAGACGCCACGCTCGACCCCTTCGCGGATCAGATGGTGCGGCCGCGACGGGCTCGGGTGGACCTGGACCGCCAGGACCTGGGTGCGGCGCCAGGGCAGGATCTCGATCTCGGGCAGGAGGCGCGGAGCGATCCGGTCGCTGATCAGGCTCGCGAGACGCTCCTCCATGTCCAGGGGCTCGGCGACGCCGCGCACGTGCCCGGTTCTGTCCTCCACGCCCAGGAGCAGGGTCCCACCGGCGGTGTTGGCAAAGGCGACGAGCGTCTTCAACACGCCATCCGGTGCGGAGAGCTGGCGCTTGAACTCCAGCGTCTTTCCCTCGGGGTGCTTGAGCAGTTCGACCAAGTCCATCGTGCTCGGAAGTCTACTCGGAACCGCCCGGCCGGATCAAGCTTCCGAGCACTCCGACCCCCCGGCCACGCCCACCCATGGGGCCCGACGCTGCCTTGGTGCGTCTAACGTAGAGTTCAGCGGCGGTGATCGCGCAGCGAACACCGTCCGCTGGGACGAGAGTTAGAGCCGTTCATATTGCCGAGAGCTTCTACTCTAGATCCGGAATCTCTGAACGAGGAAGCGCGATTTCGATAGTCCGGGAAGCACCGGGAACGCGCGAAATCAGGCCGTGCTTGGCAAGAGTAAGGACCATTTGATGCACACTCGGAGCAGAGACCTGGAAGTATCGCTGCATGTCGGACTCCGCAGGTGGGCGCCTCATGATCTTGGTGTAGTAATAGATGAATGCAAGGTACTGCCCCTGTTTCGGAGTGAAGCTGCGTCTCTGCGATCCCGTACTACTCACAATCACTCGCTTTCAGGTGAGCACTTCGTCAGCTCTAACTATTAACTAAGCGGCGGCAAGCGCGAAGCGATTGGCGTCCGCTTGAGTGGGAGTTAGAGGCGCCTCGCACCAGGAAGATATCTGGAGCCGCGCTACTTGTAGGCATGACCTATCCACCCTACATCGGAGAGAACCTGATCGGCTCGGGCCTCGCCCCTCACGTCAATCATCAGAGGACCGGACGCGCGAAGAAACCAGTAGTCTAACCGGTCGCTCTCGCCTCGTCTACCGAAGCTCACAAGGATGAATCCTGTTGCAGTTTACTCATACTGAATAGTGTAAGAGAATCCGTCGTCCCAAAACGCCTCCTGATCAGCGGGAAGAGCGTTACGGTACTTGCGAGGATACTCGCCATTCGACTATCTGACCTTGTCGGGCAACAATGCAAGCACTATGAGTCCAGGTAACTCCAACACGCCAAGAAGAAACATTGCGGCCGGATATCCCTTCCCTTTTGCCTGCGCCCACGCGCCCCACATCAACGAAATCGTCCCAAGGCCGAACAGCACGATAAACGCTATGGGCGTTGCTGCTTCCGTTCCAGGTTCCTTCGGCTCAGCAAAGACCAGCGAAATGATTGCTGCGAATTTGAATGCCGCCCACAGAACTATGCCTAGGTTTGACTGCATTTTGTACTTCGAAATCACGTGGCCACCTCCATAGGGTCTTGTTCGGGGGCCGCGGTGCCCAGGTTGACGGCTGACTGATTGTTCATGGAGACAGATGTTCGGTGACAACCAGCCACTCTAACTGTATGTAGGCAGGTATCAAGATTTTGCAAAGAACACCAACGCGGCACCTGACTTCGATCAGGCAGATCTCGAAGTCTAAGGCACCAAGTCGAGTGCTCGCGGGCTAGGCATTTCAACGATCACGAATATGACACTGCGCCGGGTGCAGCGGGGCCTAGTGCATGTTTCGGGCGGGTCGCGGCCCGCCTGGAACGGGAGGTTAGGCTGGTGTTTCATTTACGACAGCCAGCTTGTTACAACCAGACCGATCGTTGCCAGCACCAGAGCCCAAGTGGCCACCTTGAGGCTTCGGGCGTGTTCATTTGCCGCGTTAGCTGACTTGTTTAACGCCTTGGCGTGATCCGAGAACGCGGCAACCAGGCGACTGTTGAGATCGATCATTGTGGCGTCAAGTCTCGAAGTTGATTGCGCAATGGTTCGGGCGAAGAAGACCTCGCTAGCGACGCGCGATTGGTTCATCTTGGCGGTTGTTGCCGTGTTTGAGTACTTCAAGAATTCCCTGAGCCACTCATCCTCGTCGCCTTTGTCGAGGATTTCGTCAGGATTCATAACCATCGATTCCT
>CAZEJK010000383.1:0-4332 GCA_964512045.1 uncultured Thermoanaerobaculia bacterium | reverse complement strand
TCCCGTACCAAGCTCAGCGCAGCACCTGGCGAGCGGAGAGATCCCGTGGGAGCACGATGGCCCTCCGGCCTCGGCAGCGGTCGCGGCCTCGGTCCCGGTCAACGGCCCCGGGCCCGGCAGCCGGCAGCCGGTCCCGGATGATGGCCGTACAGTGACGGTGGAGGCTACGGGTTGGCGGGGTTTCGTGGGCTTCGTGGAGCGGTGGTCGGCGGTTGGGATTCCGTGGTGGAGAGCGGTTGCGCGGCAGTCAGTACGCGTGCCGGTCAACCCGATGGTCAGGGCTCCAGAGCTCCGGGGCCGGCTGCCGGATGGCCGGGGCCTGGGCCGGGTCCGGGTCCCGATCCGGATCCGGATCCGGGCTGTAGCGTTGTCGCTTCTGCGAGGCTGATGGGCCAGTACCGGCGCCGGACCTGCCCGCCGGACGGGCACATCACGAGCCCCTACGGCAACACGACTGGACGACCAGCCCGATCTCGGCGCTCGGTGGAGATCACCGTACCATCCGGATCCCGCTCGTAACGGACCTCGACCGCACCATCGGTTCGCGGGTCGCGGTACACCGAGCGCACCGCGAGTCCACCACCGTCCAGCTCGTGGAAAGCAGCCAGACCGCTGCCGTCCCGCACCTCGACGCGCACAGCCACACCGTCCGAGCGGACGATGTGAGTGGTTGTCGAAGGCAGCTCGGCTGCAGCTGGCGGTAGAGCACCAGTCGGATCGAACGGTTGGGCAGGCTCGACATCCCAGCCCGATACCATCTGTGCCTCCGCCTCCACCACGTCTGGCTGGACGAGTGCCACAACGTGCTCCGGGCTCTCGCCACGACGCACCCTGCAGTCCAGGCGCGCGCCCCAGCCCAGCGCAGCCAGCTCGAACCGAAACGATGTCAGGTCGTCGGCCGCAACGCCGTTCAGGTCGAGGATCTGATCGCCGGTCTCGAATCCCGCCTCTTCCGCCAGTGAGTCCGGCCACACCCGCTCGACCACCACCGCTGTGTCGTCTCCATCGCCGATCTTCAGACCGAAGCTCGGAAACTCGGGAACCCCGGACGCATCGAACACGGCTACGATATCTGCCAGACTACGAACAAACATCGCCTGGGGTGCAGCTGCTGTCATGCCGTGACCCATCGGGTGGCCCATCGGGTCGTCGCTCACGTCGCGAGAAGGCGCAGCAACGGGGCAGTAGGTCACCACATCGAGCTCCTCACCGGCAGTCTCCTCCCGCAGACGACGAGCAATGCCAAGGTCGTACGCCACATGTCCAGATCCGACGATCACCACCACCGGGCCGTTCGCTGGACGCTGGCGGAGGATGGAACGCGCCATCGCAACGTCCCACACGCTCTGCGCGGCGTACATGTTTTCCAGCCACACCGCAGGCAGCGACACGGCCGTCTCGCCGAAGTAGCGTGTGACAAGGTACCTGTGCTCGGGCGAGCCGCCCACCGTGATCTCTCCTACCTCCTCACGCTGCGGGTCGGAAAGGGCCTCCAATCCACCGCGGCTCACTGCCCTCGGAATGGAGCGATCGACGTTGATTCCGACCACCCGAGCCCCACCCTCGCGTGCTGCCTGCAAAATCGGGCGATAGTAGTCAAACCGAAACGACCCGCGCTCGTACCAGCCGGTCTCCTCGAGAAGCTGCCGATGACCGATCGCCCCTCCGACCCATCGTTCGAGCACCGGATCATCGCTGCGGCGGAAGAACTCCATCCCGACGACCAGCTGATCGACCTCGTCGGCCAGCGCTCGGACAATCTCGGCCTGCTGATGGTGCTGCGCCATCGAAGTGTGCTCCTCCCCCAGCAGCACAACGTCGGCGCGGCCCATCCTGGCCACCGCCTCGGCCAGCTCCACCGTCTCGCCGGCATGGGTATCGAACAGCTCTCCGGCCGCCGCGCCACTGATCGTATACGCGCGCTCGGGATCACCGATGGGGAGAAGATCGAGCTCCACCGCCGCCACCGAACCCGCCGCTGCCACACACCATCCCAACGTCGCTGAACAGGTTCGCATCCACTGTCGCATCGTGACTCCTTTCGATCCGCTGCTCGAGGTCTCGCGACCACGTCGACCATGGTACCTTTGCGCACTTGAAGCTCGGAGGCCGGCCGAACCTTCGGTACAATCGCGACGGCACCGGCCGGACTCCAAGACGAGGTGGTGTGGATGAGTACAGCGCTCACAAGGATGCAGCAGGCGGTGACGGACGAGGACTGGGAACGAGTCGAGGAGCTGATCTTCGAAACGCTGGAGGACGATCCGATCCCGGCCAACGAGCTCCTCGAGATCCGCCAGCGGCTCGTCAAGGCTCACCGCAAGGTTCTGGCGAAAACGATTCTCGAGCTTCTCGCCGAAGGCCTCGAAGGCCGCGGCCAGTGGGACGACGCACTTCGCGTGCTGGCGGCGCTCGTATCCGCCACCCCGAAGGCCCCCCGCGAGCTGCTCGAGCGGCTGGTAAATGCGTTCCGACACGCCAACCGCGGGGCATCTTCGCTCGACCGCGTGCTCGCAGCCAGCAACCTGACCACAGGTCGCAAGACCCTGGACACGCTGGCCACCATGCAGCAGTGGATCGACTACGACGTGGGCACGGTGGTGGAGATCATCGGCCAGGGAGTAGGGCGCGTTACCGAGCTCAACTTGGAGCTCGAGAACATCAAGGTCGACATTGGCGGAGAGCGTCCAGTCTCAGTCCCGTTCGGTGCAGTGCGGAGGTTTGTCCGGGTCCTGCCGAGAGGCTCATTCCTGTGGCGCAAGGTGGAGGAGCCCGAGGCGCTGGCCGAGCTCGTCACGAACGACCCTGGCGAGGCGCTGGTGCAGATTCTCGAGTCGATCGAGCGTCCTGCCCAGGTGGCGGCCATCAAGAGCGCCCTGGAGGGCCTTCTCCCATCGAGCCGGTGGACGTCATGGTGGGGCAAGGCGCGCAAGCACCCCCGAGTCGTCACCTCCGGTTCGGGCTCGCGGCTGCGCTACGACGTCACCGCCAGCGCCGAGGACGCGGCATTTTCGCTCCTCGAGGAGGCACGCACGAAGTCAGCGCGTGAACGCCTGCCTGTGATCAAGCGTGCCGCCGAGCGCGGACCGGAGGCTGCGGCAACGGCCCGTGACATCCTCCTCGAAAGCCTGTCAGGCCTGGAACGGAACGATCCCGGGCTCGCCTGGGAGACCGCCGGCGTGCTGTCCGGGCTTCCCGCAGGCGGCGAGGCGGCTACAGCCTCGCGCCAACGGCTCCTGAGCCAGGTCGAGCCGCACGCGCTACTGGCCGGCATCGAGGATCGCCAGGCACGGGAGGACGCGCTGACCGCCCTGCGCAACGCCGAGCCGCACCGCTGGCCAGAGCTGTGGGCCGGGTGGGCGCTCAAAGAGACCCACCCCACGGTGCTGACCACCATCGCCAACGCGCTGGCCTCCGCAGGCGAGGAGCAACCGCTGGACGACATTTTGGAGGTCATCTTCCGCAAGCCCCACGAGCACCGGGCACAGTTCGTGTGGGCGTGCGAGGCGATGGTACGAGACACCGCCCCCGAGCCGCTGATCCGACGCCGGACCGCCTCGCTCCTCGAGCGCCTCCCCGAGATGCTCACCCGAAGCGACTACGCAGATCTCAGGGCGCGTGTGAAGGGTCTGTTCGAGGGCGGCCAGGCAGCGATCCGGGTTGTGCTCGAGGCCGCCACTCCAGCACAGGCCACTCGGTTCTACGATCGCGTCGCCCGGCTGGACGCGCTCGAGCCGGCTCGCCTGCGCCTCCTCGAGCAGGCCAAGATCCAGGCTGCCGGCAGCACGGACCGCGAGGAACGACCGATGTTCGTGGCAACACGAGCAGCGGTGGAGGCCAAGCAAGCCGAGCTCAAGGAGCTCAAGGAGCACGAGATCCCGAAGGTTCTGAAGGGCATCAATGCAGCGGCAGCCGAAGGCGACCTCCGCGAGAACTTCGAGTACCACATGCTCCGCGACCGTCAGGAGCTGCTATCGGCCCGCGCCGCAAAGATCCAGCACGAGCTCGCCCAGGTGAGGATTCTCGAGCCCGGCGCCGCAGATACCTCGCGGGTCAACATCGGCACGGTCGTGCACTTCGACCAGGGTCAGCCGTTGACGATCCTCGGACCGTGGGACGCCGACCTGGACCGACGGATCTACGCCAACGGCGCCGAGATCTCACAGCGGCTGCTCGGACGGAGCGTCGGTGACACGGTGGAGATCGGTGGCGAGGAGGTGACCATCACCGACATCGCCGCGTGGAGCGGGTGACGACCTGCCTTTAGCGACTCACGTAGCCGTATCTTCGAAAATTCGAAGCAAAGCGCCTGGGTTGAGTTCTAAGTTCTTA
>CAZEJK010000382.1:0-4457 GCA_964512045.1 uncultured Thermoanaerobaculia bacterium | reverse complement strand
AGTGACCTGGTCGTCGAATCGCTCCCGGATCGCGCCGACAGCGCGCGCCACCTCGTTGCCCTCGGCCCAGGCGGCATGCCCGTCCGGGCTCTTGGAGCTGTCATCGGGTACTCCGAACAGGAGAACGGACCGGACTCCCAGATCGAGGTCCGCGGCGACCCGCTCGACAATCCGGTCCACCGACTCGTGGGCGATGCCGGGCATGGCGTCGATCGGCTCGGAGATGCCGGTGCCGGGGACGACGAAGTGTGGTTGCACCAGCATGCGCGCATCCACACGTGCCTCGGCGACGAGGTCGCGTAGGGCCGCGGTGGTGCGCAGGCGACGGGGACGAATGATCAGCTCTGACATAAGGCCTCCGCAAGGGACTCGAGGTTTGGGGTTTCTGGAATCAGACAGTCGAAGCCCAGACGCTGGGCGGCGGAGCGGGTGGTGGCACCGAGTGCCCAGTGGGGGCAGTCGAGGGGGATGCCGCCGACCGCTTCCAGGTAGAGCCTGGCCGCACGTGGAGAGGTGACCACGACGGCGCCGAGATGTCGTGGCAGCGCCGGTAGCTCCCGAGGCGACGTGGCGCGCATGATGTACACCTCCACCGGCAGCAGCCGGTGGCCCACGGCAGTCAGCGCTTCGGGGAGCTCGGGTCGGCGATGGTGGCCGCAGGGGAACACCACAGTGGTGGGTTGCGCCAGGGTCGCGAGGAGCTGCTCAGCCAGCCCTTCGCCGGTCCCGGGACCGGTGAGCTGTACGGCAAGCCCCGCTTCGGTCGCCGCCGTGGCGGTTCCGACCCCGACCGCGGCCACCGGCATGGCGAGCAGCTCCGACAGGCCGCGACGTTGGGCGCGGTCGGCGAACGGTGCGGCCGCTCGTGGTGAGGCGAGCAGGATCCAGGACGCGGCGCGCTCGGCGGTGGTAGCCTCGGACCACCATCCCTCCAGAGCGCTCCATCCCGCCTCGTCGTCCACCTCGAGTCGGAGGAGGACCGGAAACGGGTGCAGGCGCAAACCGCATGGGCGGAGCAGCTCCTGGAGCTGGCGGCAGTCCTCTGGGGTACGGGTGATCAGGATCGAGCCATCGATCATGCCAGCAGTGGCTCCGGACGGGTCTGCTCGAGGGCGTGGAAGCATGCCTCAGCGGCCTGCTCGGGGGTCGGAGCGCACGCGCCCACCCGCGAGACGACAGCGCGCGTCAGCGCCTCGTTGACCGCACCGAGGACGGCCTGAAGGCGGACGGCGCCGTCTGGCTCGGCCGTGGCCAGACAGCCGAGCGGCAGGTGACAGCCCCCGCCGAGACGGGCGAGAAGGCCCCGCTCGGCTGTGATGGTGCGTGCCACCTCGTTGTTGTGCAGCCGGGCCAGCTCGGACGCTTCGGGTCCGTCCGCGCGCGTCTCGATCGCCAGCGCACCCTGGCCGGGGGCCGGCAGCATCACCTCCGGCGGCAGAGGTGTGACATCGAGATCATCCAGCGTGAGCCCGAGACGGCCCACTCCGGCGGCCGCGACCACAATCGCGTCGTACAGACCGTCCCGGAGCTTGCCGATCCTGGTCGGAACGTTGCCACGCAGTGCCCGGATCTCCACCGTTGGCTCGAGCGCCAGCACCTGTGCCGCACGACGCAGTGACGAGGTGCCAAGGACCGCGCCTTCGGGAAGCCCGAGCGGACGATCCGCTGTCGCGTGTCGCAGCTCGTGGCGAGCCAAGAGCAGGTCGGCAGTCTCGTGCCGCTCGGGGATCGCAACCACCTCGAGACCTTCCGGCTCTTCGGTCGGGAGGTCCTTGAGCGAGTGGACCACCAGGTCGACGGAGCCATCGGCAAGGGCGAGCTGGAGCTCCTTGGTGAAGAACCCTTTGCCCTCCATCTTGTGAAACGCCACGTTCTGGATCACATCGCCCTGAGTCTTGATGATCACCAGCTCGGCCGAGCGGCCGAGCTCGGCCTCGATCCGTGTGGCGATCCGCCGCGCCTGCCAGAGGGCGAGGTCGGATCCGCGGGTGCCGATGCGCAGGGTCTGACTCACATCACCTCCAAGGTCGGTACGACCTCCGGTTCGGATATCGGCGCCGATCCGGCGGGCCATCATACCGGAACGGGCGGCTGGTTGCGACCGCGTCTTAAATGCGGCTACTTGACAGCAGGCGGCGCCGTCACGAGTGGAGCGGGTGCGAGGCCACGGAACCGGTGCCAGGCGAGCCAACGATCGGGAAGGCTCGGGTCGATGCGGCCGTCGACCGTGCGCGGCGTTCTGCGGTCGACAGTCCTCACCGTCGCGCGGGCGGAGTGCGTCGTGCCGGCGATGTTGGTGATGACGCAGTCGTAGTCGCCGGCAGTGGCGCTGTCGACGCGGACGATCTCGAGGGTCGGGTTGTTGGCTCCGCGATACTGGTCGCCGTCGACGAGCGCTACGGTGTTGCGCCGCCACTGGTAGGTCGGTCTCGTGGAGCTCGCGGCCGCGATGCTGAGCTGGACCCGATCGCCTGAAAAGGTGACGGCTCCTGCGGGCTGCTCGAGGATCTCCGGCGGATCGAACTGGCTGAGGAGGATCTTCCGGTGGACCGCCTGGCCGAACGTCCACTTTCCGACCCGCTCCATCCGCAGGGTGATCGTGGCAGGAACCGGAAGCACGTACGGGTAGTACGTCGGGGCTGTCAGATCGACAGCGAGCAGGACAGTGTCGCCGGGCTCGACCGGCCGGTCGAGCGGGGGAACCGACAGCTGCCACGCCTCCTCGGAGTCCACAGAGACGAACAACGCGTGTGTCTCTGGCGACCAGGTGCTCGAGCCGCTGTTGCGGACGAGTAGGCGGAGCGCACTCGTGGTGTCGGCGCGAACCGTGTCCGGCACGGCGCTCCACAGGATCTCGCTGTCGTCCACCTCGGTGTCCTGGACGTAGCGGCGGTGGGCCTCATGCGCCAGCTTATGGTGGTGAGCTGGGGGGGCTGTGAGAAATCCCCAGGTCGACGTTGGAGCGTCCTCGAGCTCGTAGAAG
Organism: uncultured Thermoanaerobaculia bacterium; assembly: GCA_964512045.1. Classification (GTDB taxonomy): domain Bacteria; phylum Acidobacteriota; class Thermoanaerobaculia; order Thermoanaerobaculales; family Sulfomarinibacteraceae; genus CAZEJK01. The sequence continues at coordinate 1,474 of CAZEJK010000382.1, read as the reverse complement.
AACACTCTGCTCAGCCAGCTGCGTGACCGCTGGGGGTGAAACCACGTGCCGAGGAGACCAACGACGAAGCCGGCTTGTCCGAGCTCGCCCACCTCGTCGCTCTGGACCCCTGTCTCGGTGAGCCAGACCGGCCGGTTGCGCCAGCCATTGTCGGTCAAGACCTCCCGTACGGGCGGCGCGTCCCATGGGTACGCGGGGGAGCTGTCGAGCCTGGCGGTGACCTCCCAGTGGCCGCCGTCGGATGGGTACACGTGGTGGGTGACGACGTCGAGCAAACCGCCAGCCGCGCGGACGACGGCGCCGAGCCAGCTCTCCCAGTCGCCGGCGGACAGGTGAGCGAGATCCGGACCGCAGACGAGGGCGCCCGGGTCGGCCGTGCGGACCGCAGCGATCCCGGGGAGCAGGATCCGGTCGATGTACTCCTCGCGCGAGCCATCCCAGAATCTATCGAGATTGGGCTCGTTCCAGAAGCCCCATGCGGCGACGCGGCCCCGGTACCTCGTGGCAACCGTGTAGCAGAACTCCTGCCAGTCGGCGGTGGCCCGTGGCACCCCGGAGAACTCGTTGCCGCCCGTTGCCCATGCCGGTGTGCCCTGGAGTGTCCCGTACAGGCGGAGCCCGCGTTCGCGCGCAGCCTCGACCAGCGTGTCGTACACGGACCACTCGAAGACGTCGGGCTTCGGCTCGATAAGGGACCAGACGACATCGATCCGGACCCAGTGGATGCCGGCATCCTGGGCCTCGTCCAGGAGCGCTGCGGACGGAATGTGGGCGTTGACGCCAAATGGCGCTGCCAGGCCTCCGGTCGCGATGGTGGCGGCTACGAGGGTGGCGACGATCATCGCAGATTGCAGACGGCGGCGTATCCCGGGCATGTGTTCGTACTCCCGTTCAGAGAGAACATCACCGATGAGGCCGAGCGTTCCCATCTGTACCCTTGAGCCCCCGCGTGGCAAAGAACGCAACTGATGGCAGCACATCATCAACCTCCGCACGTTGACCACGGCTCGCGGGTCGTGGTGCGCCACACCGTCGGTCGGTGTGCGGTCTGCCACACTGAGGCGTCGCTCGAGCCGTTGACCATCGATCCGAGAGTCCGCGTCTGCCGATCGTGTGACGATGCCTGGCGGGCGTGGTGTGCGGCCCACAGCACACGGCGGCGCTGATGCGGGGCACGACAGCCCCGCGATCCCAACGTTCCAACGCGGCCGCGGGCCGCACCCAAAGTGATGCTCCGACGGCGCCGGTCCCGGTACCGCGTAGCTGTAAGATACTCGACGTTGGGTATCAGCTCCTCCGCCCACCCACACTCACTCGCAGGAGCGACGACCCCGCAGCCCCGCCCTGGTCCTGGCCCCGGTCCCGGCCCCGACAGCCGGATCCCGGCCATCCGGCCCCCGGCGATCATGCTTCGAATTTTCGAAGATGCGGCTCCGTGAGTCGCTAACGTGAACGGCTCTCACCGGCGATCTCC
>CAZEJK010000381.1:0-4460 GCA_964512045.1 uncultured Thermoanaerobaculia bacterium | reverse complement strand
GGGCGCAGTGGCCGCGGCTGAGCAAGGACACCGGACGCCAGCTCTGGCAGGAGGCCGAGGCGCTCGATCCGGCCGAGGACCCCGGAGCCCTGCTCGCCCGGGCCGCCGCGGCGCTCGAGGTCGAGCCTGGCGATCGGCCAGACATCGGGACACTGACCCCATCGACACGACTGCTGGTTGCTGGCGTCGGCGCTGTGCAGGCCGCGGTCGAAGGGTTTGCGGCAAGCGATGGGCTGCGCTGGAGCGAGCAGGTCCTGGTGGTGTCCGATCGGCCCACCGAGCGTCAGCTGGCTGGGCTGGCGGCGGTGCTCCTCGGCGAGACCGAGGCCACGCGGCTGCTGGCGCCGCTGCCGGACTCGAGCCCGCAGGACGATGCCGTGGCTGCGATCCGCTCCGCCGGCTTCACGACCCTGGACCGCGCAGTGCTCAGCCAGGATGCCGCGCGAGGGGCGCGCCGTCTCGTCGAGCTGGTGCGCTCGCCGCTGGGCCTGGAGGGGTAGATGGCGCTGTCCGAGGCGCGGATCCACCAGGGCGCCGAGACCGAGCATGCGCACGAGTGGGACGCGATCCAGAGCCTGCTCGCCAAGCTGCCGGACGTCGACCCCTACCACGCGTGGCCCCTGCACGAGCTGCTCGATCCGTCGTCCGGACGCCTGTACGAGATCGACCTGATGGTGCTGGGCAAGCACGCCCTGTACGTCATCGAGATCAAGAGCTGGCCCGGCACCGTGCGCGGTGACTGGCGCGACTGGTTTCTGACGATGCCAGAGCGGCGCGAGCGCCCGATCGACAACCCGTTCCAGCTCATCAACAAGAAGGCGAAGGTGCTGGCGTCGCTGGTCCGCCGGCAGCTGCCGTCCGACCACAACATCTGGGTGGAGCCGCTCGTCTTCCTGTCCCATCCGGAGCTGAAGGTGGAGCTGGATGAGACGGCTCTCAGCCACGTGGTCACCCATGACACGGCGGCTCGCGCGCTGACCCACGCAGACTACCGCGGCGCCGACCCGCGGCACACGGTCAACCGGCCACTCATGCGGGCGGTGGTGCGCGCCATGGAGGAGCTGGGCTTACGCCCCAGCGCCGCCCGCCGCCTGGTGGGCGAGTACGAGCTCCAGGAGCTGATCACCGAGGGTAACGGCTTCCAGGATCACTTCGCTGTCCACAGCGAGGCGCCGGACCGCAGGGTCCGGATCCGCAGCTACCTGGTGGCCCGCGCCACCACCGCCGAGCGGCGAGCGCAGCTCGAGCGCGCTGCGCGCCGCGAGTTCCAGACGCTGACGCGGCTCGGCGAGCATCCTTCGATTCTGCGCTGCCTGCACCTCGTGACGACCTCCGACCGCGGGCCATCGCTGCTGTTCGAGCCGTTCGACGAGGGTCTGCCGCTCGATCAGCTGATCCGTGTCAGCCCCGATCTGCCGTTCGCGGATCGGATCGAGATCCTCCGCCAGGTCTCGAACGCCGTCGACTTCTGCCACCGCCAGGGTGTGCTCCACCGCGCCCTGTCGCCGCAGACGATCCTGGTACGCAAGCTCGGGGACACGATCGAGGTCAAGGTGCACTCGTTCCAGGTGGCGCAGCGTGAGGACGGCACCACCAGCGGCACCGTGCACCTCACCGAGCTCGGGAGCCCGAGCGCCATGGTCTACCGCGCTCCGGAGATCTGGGTGGATCCGGCAAAGGCGTCGATCCAGTCGGACATGTGGTCGCTCGGCGCCGTGGCGTACTTCGTGCTGACCGGCGAGCCCCCGGCGCCAAGCGTCAAGGAGCTGCAGGAACGGCTGCGACGAGAGGGCGCCCTGCACATCGGGGCGGTCAGCGACAGCTACGCCGAGGACCTCGATCAGCTGATCGCCGACGCCACGGGTCCCTACTCCAGCCACCGCGCTGACTCCGCCAGGGCGTGGTTCAGTCTGATCGAGGAGGTTGCGACCGCTCCAACGCAGGAGCCGTCGGAGGTGAAGGACCCGCTGGAGGCGCAGCGAGGCGAGAGCCTCCAGGGTGATCTCACGGTGGTCCAGGAGCTTGGCACCGGCGCCACGGCCCGGGTGGTGCGCGTCCGCCGCGGCGACCGCGAGTACGCCCTCAAGGTGCCGTTCGGCGAGCGCGGCGTGCAGCGGCTGCGCGCCGAGGCCGAGGTGCTCGAGCGCCTCCGGCACACCGCGATCGTCCGCTGCCACGGCGTGCTCGAGATCGGCGGCCGGGCCTGCCTGCTGCTCGACTTCGCCGGCGAGGACAGCCTGGCGCGCCGTCTCCAGCAGGAGGGCACGATCGGCCTCGATCTCGCCCGGCGTTACGGTGACGACCTGCTGTCGGCCCTCCAGCATCTGGAGGAGCACGGCGTCCAGCACCGCGACCTCAAGCCGGGCAACGTCGGGTTCACCCCTGGCGAGAAGCAAGCGCGCCACCTGCTGCTGTTCGACTTCTCGCTCGCCCCGTTGCCGGCTGCGCAGATCGACGCCGGCACTCCGGCCTACCGCGATCCGTTCCTCGCCCGCCGCGGCGCCTGGGACAGCGCGGCGGACCGCTACGGCGCAGCGGTCATCCTGTACGAGATGCTCACCGGCTCCCGTCCCGAGGTCGTGGAGCGCGAAGGCGGGTTCGAGGTGCTGGTGGAGGCGGAGCGGTTTGATCCGGCGGTCCGTGACCGCATGCGCGACTTCTTCGCGCGCGCGTTCGACCCCGACGCCGAGAAGCGTTTCGTCTCCGCGGAGACGATGAAGACCGACTGGCTGGCGCTGTTTGCCGAGCAACGGGTGCCGCCCATCGAGGAGCGCGCCACGCCCGTCGCCGAGCTGTCGCTGGACGACTCGGTGGAGCTCCTCGACCTCGGCACACGTGCCCGCAACGCCCTCGACCGCGCCGGCGTGCTCACCGTGCGCGAGCTGCTCGCCCTGCCGCGCAACCACCTCTCGGCGATCCGGGGCGTCGGCGTCAAGGTCGCCCGCGAGATCGTGGCGGCTGCCGACCGGCTCCGCCAGCAGCTCGCCGCCACCTCCGACGACGGGCCCGAGCGGTTCCTCACCGACCTGCGCACCCGCTCCGAGCCGCTGAGCGAGGCCCACGGTCTCTCCCGGCGCGATCTGGCGGTGCTCGCCGATGCGGCGCTCACCACCACCGCCGACCTGGCCGCGGCGCCGGCGGCGCGCGTGGAGCGCCTCCTTGGCGCCGAGACCGCCGAGACGGTCCGCGCCACCCTCCGCCGGATCGCCCGGCACGAGGACCAGCGGCCCGACCTCGAGCGCTGGGCCGACGCGATGCTCACCTCGAAGCGCCCGAGCCGGCCGACGTCTGCAGAGCGCCAGGTGCGGGCGCTCCTCGGTCTCGATCCGCTCCCGGGTCACGCTGCCGAGGACCGCGATCCGGCGGGCCCCGAGCCGCTGGAGGTGATCCAGGTGGCCGAGGCGTTCGGCGTCACGCGCCAGCGGGTCTACCAGGGCCTGACCAAGCACCGGCAGCGCTGGCAGCAGGCGCCGGGCTGCGGTGAGCTGCTCGAGGCAGTGGGCACGGTGGTGGAGTCCGCCGGCGGCGTCGCCGAGCTCCCCGACGTGGCCGAGCAGCTCGCCCGCGCGCACGGCAGCGGCGCCTCCGCCGAGCCCGACGCCGCCGAGCTGCGCACCGCCACGGCGCTGGTGCGGCTGGTGGCGGAGCTCCGGTCCGTCCTCGGCGAGCACGCGCCGGTGGTGCTGATGCGCCTCCATCAGCGGCTGTGGCTCGGCCAGAGCCAGGGCCATCTCGAGGGGCTCCGGGCGATCGCCGCCGAGGCCGACCGCCTCGCCGCCGCCGACGTGCTCCACGCCTCCGCAGTGGTCCGCGAGCGGATCGAGCGCATCGCACTGCGGACGCCGCTGGCCGAGACGCCGCCGGCGACCCTGGTGCGCCTCGCCGCCTCCGCGGCGCAGCACGCCCAGCTGTCGGCGCGGCTCGAGCTGTACCCGGAGGGGCTCGAGCCAGAGCGGGTGCTGCGTCTCAGCCAGAGTGTGCTCAACGTGCCGAAGCTGACCGTGGCGATGCTGCGCCAGCGCGTGCGCGAGCGCTACCCCGCGGCCGCACCGCTGCCCGAGCGCCCGGAGCTGGACAGGCTGCTGACCCCGTACGGCCTGCACTGGGTCGGCACGGGCGAGGCTGCGACCGACGAGGAGCGCGCCCGGTCGGAGGCGGGTGAGTACCGTCGTCGGGGCGTCGAGCTGCCCTCGGTCCGGTCGACGGTCAACCGTCTGACCCGCTACACCTCGGCCAGCGCCAGCCAGCGGCGCGCCGCGACCGCGTCGGCGCGCGAGGCGGTGCGGTTCGACGAGGCGCTGCGCACCGGCGTCGACCGGCAGCGGTTCCGGGTGGTGTCGGTGCAGGCGGACTGGGCGGAGCAGGCGGCCGAGCAGCTGGCGGCGGCAATCGGTGGCACGGTGCGTTCGCTGGACCACGCGCTGTGGCGGGCGATGGAGGCGCGGATGCGCCAGCACAAC
>CAZEJK010000380.1:0-4469 GCA_964512045.1 uncultured Thermoanaerobaculia bacterium | reverse complement strand
GGAGGCACCGGTCTCGCGTTGCACCTCGGACATCGGATCTCCGAGGACTTTGACTTCTTCCGCACGGACGCGTTCTCTCCCAAGCGGGTCGGCGAGGTGCTGCTCGGGCTCGGCCGTGTGGAAACGCTGCAGGAAGACGGTCGGACGCTCACGGTTCTCGCCGCCGGGACGAAGCTCTCGTTCTTCTCGGTGCCGGACCCGTTCCTCTTCCCGGGCCAGCCGTACCTGTTCTTCGAGATCGCGGATCCGCGGGACATCGCACTGATGAAGCTCGCGGCGGTTTCGGGCAGGGGCAGTCGGAGGGACTTCGTCGACCTCTACGAGATCCTCCGCGGCGGGCTGACGCTGACCGAGTGCTTCGGTTGGCTGTCGGCGAAGTACGGCGCTGGGCGGGTCAACGCGTACCACGTGCTCAAGAGCCTGACCTACTTCGAGGATGCCGAGCGCGAGCCGATGCCGAGGATGCTCCAGCCGTTCGACTGGGAGGAGTGCAAGGCGTTCTTCGTGCGCGAGGCCCACGCCATCGTGCTGCCGTAGAGTGCAGCATACTCAAACGTGCCACGAACGCGGAGCGGCCCCTCTAGGTGAGTGCTGCTACCGCGCGGAGGATCTCCCCGGCGACGGTGCGGACGGCCAGGCGCACCGGTTCCGAAAGCGACTGGCCGAACGCCACCGTGCCGGGCTCGATCCCCCACAGCCGGAGTCGGATCTTCGTCGTTGCAGGGTAGGCAAGTCGGACCCACCGCAGCGCCTCGGGCAGGCTCAGGGCGTGGGCCCCGGAGTGCCGCTGCGGCAGCGCCAGCAGTTGGTCGTGGCCGAGCCGGTGGATGGCGCCGGCGGCAGCGCCGCGGGCGAAGGCGTCGACGAGCCATGCCTCCGGCTCGCCGTTCCACAACGTTGCCAGAGAGGTGGCGTCGGTGGCGCCGTCAACCAGTCGCACCGAGCCCGGCAGCGGTGACTCGGCGAGCGACGCGAGAACGGCCGGACCGACCCCGTCGTCACCCATGTGCGGGTTGCCGAGCCCGACGATCAGCAGGCGCGCCGGTTCGCTCACTCTCGCGTCACGTGCACCGAGCACGAGATGCACGGGTCGTACGCCCGCGCCACCATCTCCAGGCCGAGCTTGAGCCGGGCGTCCTCGATGTCGGGCTCCTGCAGCAGGTGCTCGACAGCGCTGCGGAGGTCCGCCTCGACGTTGGCGAGGTTCTGGGCCGTCGGAGTGATCACGTTGGCCTCGGTGACGAGGCCGTCGTCATCCAGCGCGTACTCGTGGATGAGGGTGCCTCGGGGCGCCTCGATGGCGCCGACGCCGCGGCCGGCCTGTACGGTGTAGTCCGCGATCTCGCGGTGGGTCTCGTCGAGCTCGAGGAGAATATCGCACAGCTCGATGGCGCGCTCGACGCAGTGGACCAGCTCCACCAGCTGCGCCCAGTTGTTGAGCAGGCTGTTGCCAATGACTCCCTCGGGGAAGAGCTGCTCGAACGCGTCGCGGGCGTTGCCGGTGAGACGGTCGCCCCACAGCCCGAGCCGGGCCAGGGCTCCGACCATGTACTGATCCCCGGAGGCCATCGCCGCGTGCTTGGCGTGCGAGTGCTCCACCGTGAACTCGAGCAGCGCGTCGCGGTAGCCTTCGATCGGATGCTCCTCGCCGCGCGACGTGCACAGCGAGATGCCGCGATACCGCAGGGCTTCGTCGTCGTACGGCCTGAGCGCCACATACAGCTGCTGGTCTTGAGCCGACCACTCGGGAATCTCGATGGATGCCGCCAGCTCCACCATCTTCATGAGCGGGGGAATCGCCTCCTCCAGCTCGCTGCGCAGGGCGCGAAGGTCCGCGTGTCGCGGCAGCTTGCCGAAGCCGCCCACCAGCGTGTTGATCGGGTGGACGGCACGCCCACCGACCAGCGTCTGGATGCGGTTGCCCAGCTGCTTCAAGCGGAGCGCGAACTTCGCCTCATCCGGGTGCTTGGACGCCATGGAGATGACCGAGTCGAAGCCGAGAAAGTCCGGCAGGGCGAGTGCGAACACGTGCAGCGCGTGGGACTCGATCGTGGATCCGAGCAGCAGGAGCCCGCGCAGCTTCCACACCCGCTCGGACTGCGGGATGCCGAGAGCGTTCTCGAGGCCGGTCAAGGCGGCGACCGTGTGGCTGGCCGAGCAGATGGCGCACACCCGCGTGATGATCCCCTGGACCTCCAGGAAGTGCTTGCCCTTCAGCAGCGCCTCGTAGTAGCGGCTGCCCTCGTGGATGTCCATGTTCACGTCGCGCACAACGCCGTCCACGATCTTCACGAAGATACCGCCATGACCCTCGACGCGACCGAGGTGCGGGATCGTGATCGTCCTACTGGTTGCCATGGTCGGCCTCCCGTTCCAGGCCACGCTTCATCCACACCGGCGCGGAGAAGTTGCCCATCTTGTGGGCGATCTCCTTCCACGAGATCCGGCGGTTGGCGAACATGGTGATGTTGGCGTCGTAGTTGGGCTCCTCGATCGGGCCCCGGCAGCCGGAGCACGGGACGCCGTGTGAGGGACAGCGGGCGCCACAGCCGGCGCGGGTCATGGAGCCGCAGCACACCTCGTGGAAGTAGGCGACCCGGCACAGGTTCTCGCGGATCTTGCACTCCCAACAGACCGGTGTGATCGGCAGCTCCGGGGTGGTGCCGGCCAGCAAGGCGTTGACGGCCTGCAGGAACTCGTGGCGCTCGATCGGGCAGCCGGGCAGAAGGAGGTCGAAGGTGACGAACTGGCTCGCGGGTCTCGCCTCGACGGTGTCGAGGAAGTCGTGCGACTCCGGGTACACGGTTTGCTCGAGTACCTCGTGGGGCAGGTCGTTGCGCATCGCCGGCAGCCCGCCCCAGACCGCACAGGTGCCGATCGCCACCAGGAACTTGCTGCGTGCACGGACCTGTCGCAGGGTGCGCAGGTCGCGCTCGGTGGCGACCACACCTTCGACGAACGCGATGTCCAGGCGACAGGTGGTGTCGTTGTTGGATCGGGCCATGACCCAGTCGACGATCTCCATCCGTTCTGCCAGCCGGATCAGGTGGTCCTCGCAGTTGAGGATCTGGAGCTGGTCTCCGGCGCAGCCGGTGAGGCCGAAGATCCCGACCTTGGGGCGTGTCTCGTGAATGCCGTCCATTGCTGTTCCCTCCGTCCGCGCGTCCGCTAGGTGTAGATCAGCTCGGGAAGGTTGATCGCATCCCAGTAGCTGAACACCGGGCCGTGGAGGCAGGTGAACGTGTAGCCCACTGCGCAGTGGCCACACTTGCCGATCCCGCACTCCATGCGGCGTTCCAGGGACAGGAAGATCCGGTCCTTCCGGAACCCGCGATGGACCAGCTTGTCGAGCATGAACTTGTAGAACACCGGCGGCCCGCACGCGATGGCGCACGTGTTGGCGACATCGAGGTCCACCAGATCGAGGAGCTCGGTGACGACGCCCACCTGACCGGACCACGGCTGCTGCTGGGTCTCATCCACCGACAGCAGGATCTCGGCGTCGCCGCGACGGCGCATCGACTCGAGCTCGTCCCGAAACAGGACTTGGTCGGGGCTACGGGTGCCGTACAGCAGGATGACCCGGCCGAACCTCTCGCGCAGATCGATCAGGTACTGGAGCAGGCCGCGCAGCGGCACCATGCCGAGCCCGCCGGCCACCAGCAGCACATCGCGTCCGTCGAGCTTCTCGACCGGGAAGCCGTTCCCGAGCGGCCCGCGGATGCCCACGGTCTCGCCCTCGTGGACATGGTCGAACAGGTAGCCGGTGAGGGTGCCGGCGCGGCGGATGCCGAGCTGGAACAGGCCGCGGCGTGTGGGCGACGAGGGCAGCGAGAACGGGCCCTCGCCAACGCCGAGGACCGACAGCTCGACGAACTGACCCGGCCGGAAGGTGAACGCGTCCGCCAGCTTGGAGTCGGTGAACCGCAGCTCGAACAGCCGCACGTCGCTGGTCAGGTCTGCGACCCGCATGATGCGTGCCGGGGCCGGCACGTACGGGTTGGAATGGGTCGGCAGCTTGCGTGGGGCGCTGCGGACCGGCAGTGCTTCCGGGATCTCGTGGATCATAGATCACCTCGCACGTGGTGGAAGACCTCCACGACATTGATGCCGGTGGGGCAGTTGTCGATGCACCGTCCGCAGCCGACGCACGATGGCATGCCAAACTCGCGGACGAACGCCTCCTGCTTGTGGTAGTAGCGGTTGCGAACCCGGTCGGCGCGGTCCTCACGGAAGTTGTGGCCGCCGGCGACGCGGGCGTAGTCGCGGTACAGGCAGGAGTCCCAGTAGCGCGATCGCCGTCGCCAGCCCTCCTCCGGGATCTCGTCCACAACGTTGAAGCACGAGCAGGTTGGGCACACCATGGAGCAGGAGCCGCAGCACAGACACTTTCTACCCACCTCGTCCCATACCGGGTCCTCGCGCTTCATCTCGAGGATGTAGGGAAGGTCGGTGACGTCGATGCTGAG
>CAZEJK010000379.1:0-4475 GCA_964512045.1 uncultured Thermoanaerobaculia bacterium | reverse complement strand
GCAGAGGCCTCAACCTGCCGCGTACCGTTGGATGAGCCCATCCAGAAGCGGTTCCAGAGCCTCAAACAGCACGCTCTCCAGGTCACGACCATCTCCGATGGCGTGGCTTGCCACCTCGACGCCACCGTGCTGCACACTGACAGCATCATCGGTCACCCAGAGGACGTGGCCATGGGGCAAGAGGTCTCGAGCGAGGATGCTCTCGCTGCCTTCGGGATGGTCGAGAACGACCACGTCCGCGCCCTGATGGACCGTCCCGTAGTCGTAGATGTCGTCCTTGGTGTGCTGGATGACCGCAAAGCCGAGGCGCGGGTTGCGAAGGATGATCTTGACGTTCTGGGCGTGGTCCGGGTTGTTATGGAAGTACTGACCATCGAAGAACACGCCGTCATCCGTCAGGCAGCCGACCTCGAACGAGCCATCGATCGCCTTGATCCGCTCCACGAGGGAGGTGCACAGCTCGGTCGTGAAACGGTTGCCGGTGACGATCGGCACCCGCTCTGAGCCCGGCTCCGGGAAGTGCGACCGGATGATGAGACCGGGCACGTCGACCGATCCGCCGAGGGCGGGCGCGAGGTGCATGAACACCCCCGGACCGGCGTTGATCTCGATGATCCCGAAGTCGCCGTCGGTCCACGGCTGGCTGATGTCTTTGGCCAGGACGTCGATCCCCAGGCACGACACGTTGAAGAACTTCGCGATGTCTTCGACCAGCTTGGCGTTCTTCGGATGGATCGAGTCGGTGACATTGATCGACACGCCACCGGCCGAGATGTTGGCGACCCGCCGCAGGAAGACCCGTTCGCCGCTGCTGAGCACGGAGCCCAACGACCGGCCCTGGAGCGCCAGATAGTCCTCCAGGTCCCTGTCGATGCGAACCTTGCACAACGGGGATCGGGCGTTATCGAGTCGCGCCTCGGTGGCGTTCTCGATCTCGATGAGCTCGGCGATCGTGCTCCGTCCATCACCGTCCACAAACGCTGGCACCCGCTCCAAAGCCGCCGCAAAGCGGCCGTCGACCGCCAGCAGGCGGTGGTCCGTTCCTTCCACCTGCTGCTCGACGATGGCCCCGTCGAAGGCCAGGCCCGACTCCCTGGCCGATGCCACGATCTGGGCAAACGCTGACTCGACCTGATCCGACGAGGTGATGTTCGTGACCACCCCCTGACCCTTGTGACCGGCCACTGGCTTGACGACAACCGGGAACCCGACGTCGGCACAGGCGTCGAGGGCCTCCTCGACGGTGAAGCAGTTCCGTCCCAGGGGGGTCGGAAAGCCGCACATCACGAGGAAGTCCTTGACCATGTCCTTGTACATGGTGAACTCGGTGTCCTTGATGCCGTCGGTGTGAAAGGTCGTCGATCTGCCGCGGAGCTGCCGGCAACCGTACCCCCACATGAACTGATTCTCCTCATACAGGTACATCACGGGGATATCGCGCCTGAGCCCGGCCTCGATCAGAGAGTAGATCGTCGGTCCGCCATACAGGGTGGCATCGAAGTCCTCCTGCAGCGCCTCGAACTCGCTGGCAAAATCGAACGTGCGGCCCGCATTCAATGCGGCGAACCAGTCGGCGACAAGCTCCACCGCGTCCCGAGCGATCTCCTCGTCGAGAAACTCGATGGCCACGACCCACTCATCGTCGTCGCGCGTGATGTCGTAGCGGTTGACGTACACATCGATGTCCATCTTCAGGACCTGCAGAAGAACCACTGCGAACAGATCCACGACACGATCCGGGTAGCTCGCCTCCAGTTCGGGAAACTGCTCGAGCACGGCCTCTCGGTAAAAGTCCGCTCGCCGACCGTCCGGGTCGAGATAGAGGTTGAAGACGATCGCCTGCCGATCCAGGTACTCGCTCGGCCCTCGGTAGGTGTAGAACTTACTCGTCGCGAAGTCGGTCATGGTCTACCCCCTTGTCGGGCGGCTCCGGCTGGACACGAGCTGCTGTCGAGGCGCCGCCAGCGCAGACACGCCACGACCGCAGGTTGAACTGCGTCCCCGGAGCCAGGAAGCCGAGACGCAGACCGTCCACTGTGAGCAACTCATCTTCGACTACTTCATCATAGTTCGTCGTCGAGCGTTCCGCAGCCTCAAGCACCGTCACCGGCCGCGCGCCGATCACCTCGCAGCAGCCCCCAGGGGTCACCAGAACAGCCGTGTCCTCCGACAGCCCGAGCCCTCGCCGGTTCTCGCCCCGGCTCAGGTACTGCGCGAGACGGTGGATCCGACCGCGAGCGATGAAGTGGGTGTCAACCGTGATCCCTTCGAGAAAACCGAACCCGGGCGCCGTCCGCACGGAGCCCTTGTTGAGGCCGGCGCCATCACCGTCGAAGATCATATGATCCGAAGCGGCCGCAGCGCCGGCCGACGTCCCCGCCACGGTGGCGCCACGCAAGAACCGCGACCAGATCTTCCGCAACATCCTCGAGCCGTCCAGCACCTCGACGAGCTTGACCTGATCGCCACCGGTGAAGAACACCACGTCAGCGTCGTGGGCCATGGCCACGAACTCGTCTCGATCCGCCTCGTCGCGATAGCGCACGTCGGCGATCGACACCCTGTCGACACCGATATCCGTGAACGCTCGCTCATACATGTCGGCGAGGTCGCGAGGGTACGAGCTGGCCGACGGAATCACCACCACGCTGCGCGCACCATCGATCTCCACTGTTCGGCGCAGCACCGTCATGTCGTCCCGTCTGTCCTCTGCGCCACCGATCAGCACCAGATGTCCCGTGTTCAAGTAAGGTGCGGCCAACCGTCCGTGCATGCTCTTCCTGTCCTCCGACTTCACGTGTCGTCTCCGGCGTTCCGGCAGACCGACCCCGGATCCTTGGATGATATCACCGGGTCGGTCCTTGCTTTGCGCGTGACGCGTCGTGGAGGGCGGCGGCCTCGGCCACCCGCTCTGTAGCATCAGCCAGCGTCAGCCGAAGATCTCCTGCTACCCATCGTGCTCCTCGGCGGTGCGAACGACCCGAGGAGCCCGACCGCGCAGACGGCGCCAGCGAGCGCTGCAAGCTGCTCGAGCGCCGCGAGCCCGGCCCCCGTGACCAGCTCGGGCCGCAACCAGGACACGAGCAGCACGGCGCTGCCGGTGACGAGCGCCGGCACCGCCCATACCAGGACAGTCCCGATGGAGCGGCACGGCTGGCGCAACGTCGCCGCCAGCGACATCGGCCACAGGATCAGAAGCTGCCGTGCAGAGACATGCGGCACCGCCCAGGTAGCACGTGCCGTGACCGCCGCTGATGTGGCAGCGGCAGCGCTCGCAACGACGAGCGCACCCCATACGAGCAGCTCAACCATGGCCTCCCGACCCTCCACCCAGGCGCGCGCGCCGCCGAGAAGCATCGGCACCCACAGCATGGCGACCATCAGCGCCGTCAAGGCCAGCCCCGTTGCGGCCATCACGGCCTGACGCCACCACAGCGACAGCCCGAGGCCCAGCAGCTCGCCGAGGACGGCACGGTGTCCCCGTGCACGGGCGGCCCACCCGGCAACACCGGCGTGCCAGAGCACGGACCACGTCCAGCTCGCGACCAGCACGCCCAGGCCGACCGTCAGCAGCCAGCCGCCGTGGTCGGCAACTGCGCGCAGCACCACCTCCGTCTCCGCGGCCGGTGAGTGCCCGCGCTCGGGCCCGACGACGCCCGCCAGCGATACCGACAGGGTCCAGCCAAGCACTGATGGCGCCAACCACACAGCCAGCACGACCCGCCAGAGCGTGGCCACCCAGCACAACCCGCGCCGCGGCGACGGCCGCCAGCGGCCTAGCTCCACGGCGCCACCACCGCAGCGACCCAGCGCAGACATCGTCCGACCCACCACCGACCACGCTGGGAGGTGACATCCTCGGCTGTCCAGAGGTTGTCCGCACGCGATCTCTCCACAGCCCAGACCTGGTCCGGATCGAGCTCGACGCGCACCGGCGGAGCGCCCTCGCTGACCACGCGACGAAGCTCCCGGTCGCGGCTGTCCCATATCCACCGCTCGACTGCGCCGTCAGCTCGCTCCACCTCGACGGTGACCGGGGCCTGCAGTCGGCCGGTGCGCGCCACCACGACGGTCCACGGTCCCCGCGCACGATCCAGCGTCCTCGGCTCCACGCCGACCACAGCCCAGTCGGGCAGCTCGCCGCGACCGAGAACGTCTTCGAACAGCCAGGCCATCGAGCGTTCGACCTCGTCCTCGAGGCTCGCCCGCAGCGTCTCCGGAGTACCGTGCTGCCAGCGGGCCCTGTCCACATAGCGCCGAAGCCCTCGCAGCAACGGTCCGGTCCCGACGACGCCTTCGGCGCTGCGCACGGCCAGCGCTGGCAGCGTGTACGCTTCGAGAACGGCGTGCCGCCGATCCACGGCCTGCCATCCGGGCCGTCCGGGAACGAGACGCGCGGGAGCGGTGGCAAGCCGGACGCGGTCCACTGCCCACGGATCCGGACGCAGCGGGCAGGCGAGCAGGCCCGCCTCGAC
>CAZEJK010000378.1:0-4512 GCA_964512045.1 uncultured Thermoanaerobaculia bacterium | reverse complement strand
CCGCACCCACGTCACACAGGCTACTCTGCGGACGGGCCTGACCGTCGAAGTCTGCCGGCGGAGCATCGCTGCATGCGATCGCATCGACCAGCGCCGACCCGGAGGCGAGATGGAGCTCGGCGGCCGTGCTTCCGGAGGGCTCGATGAAGCCCTCGGCACTGTCGGTGTTCCCGGAGGCGGTCGCGAAACCGTTCAGCTCCCCCACCGTCTCGATCTCGCTGCCGATCAGTGCCAATGAGACGGTCTGGTCACGGAAGTTGTTCGACTCGATGGTGAACGCAGCCCCGTTGTTCTGCCGGAACGCGCGGATGTCGCCGTGGAAGATGTTGTTCGTGATCACCACCTCGTGGTCCGTGAAGATCGTTCCGCCGGTCGAGTTGCTGGTGATGTTATCGACAAAGGTGTTGTTCGCGATGACCGGGACGCTTTGCGTCTGATTGAGAACCACGATCGCGCCGCCTCGCGATCCGGTGTTGCCGATGAAGAAGTTGTTCAGGATGTCCCCGTCCGTTTGCTCCGAGAAGCGGAGGGCGGCGTCCTTGAGCCCGGAGTCGATGTTGAGCACCAGGTTGCCGGCGATGATGTTCGCCTCGATCTGACAGGTCGAGCTGGCGGTGTCATCGCCCTCACAGGAAAGTGCCGGGTACCGGTAGTTGGCACGGTTGTTCGCGATGTAGTTCTCCTTGACCAGCACCGCCTGCTTGTTCAGCAACGCGGCGCCATACAGGTCCCCCACGTTATCGGTGATCTGATTCCCACGGATGGTCGCCCGGGCTGACCCTGTCTTGATATCCAGCGCCCCTCCATGGCAGCACTCTCCGTTCCAGAAGGTGCACTCCGTGTTCTCGCAGCGGTTCCCGGAGATGATGTTGCCGATGATCTCCAGAGTCGAGCTCGTTTGATCCATGAAGGTGTGGATCGCGCCGCCCCGGCCGCGAGTCGCCTCGCCATCAACGGTGCCCCCGGTCACGGTGTTGCTCTCGATCCGGTTCCCTCGCACCTCGAATGTGGTCAGCGGGCGCCCCGCATCCCCTTCGAGCATCAGACCGCCGCCGAGGCTCACCGCGGTGTTCTCCGTGATCTGGTTGTCAACGATCGAGACATCTGCCGCGAAGACCGCGACACCGCCCCCCTTCACGTCGACGCTGTTGTTGGCGATCACGTTGTCCTCGATGGACACCACAGCGCCGGCCGTGATCTTGATGCCTCCGCCGTCGAGCGTGGCGGAGTTCCATGTGATGGTGTTGCGGCGGATGGTAACCGCTCCGGATCCGATCTGGAACCCTCCGCCGTACTCCTCGGCCGTGTTGCCCGTTATGAGGTTATCCTCGACGAGAACGTCCGTTTCGCTACCGATCTTGATCCCACCGCCGGATCCTGCTGTGGTGTTGTCACGGATGATGTTGTTGCGGAGGATCGGCTCAGCAACCGTTCCAGACGGGCAGCTACTTCCCAGAATCGTGAGGCCCCCACCCTCGAAGCTCGCCACCCCATGGCCGTTCTGGATCGTGAACCCGTCGATAACAGCGCCCGGACCCTCACAGTCCACCAGATAGAACACCGGCCGGCTGCTGCTCCCGTCGATCACCGTGACGTCAGCCCCGCCCGAGCTCGTCAGGTAGATCTCCTTGCCGCCGAAGCTGAGGTCGTTCTCGAAGTAGGTTCCCGGGGCGACCAACACCGTATCGCCCGAGCTTGCGACGTTCAGGGCGGTCTGGATCGTGGCGTACTGCGACGGGACCTCGAGGGTCGCGGCCGAGACAATGACGGTCGATATCACGACCGCAGCGATCGTCAGCGCGACCTGGCGTATCGCGTGATCCCTGCAACTCGCTGGGGACCTGTCTCCAAGACTCTGCGCCTGCATCGAAGGTGCTCCAGTCCTCGGGGCTCTCTCACCCCGAACGTCCCACCATCGTACCAACAAGGGCCCGCAGTCAGTAACGACTATCACATGCAGTCACCGCTTTGGCATGCGGAGTCGGACAGGCCTCCGCGCAGCTGGCTGGATATCGGGGCTGATCCTAGGTTGGAGTTCGATGGCGGGTCTCGGTCGAGCAGTGGCTTTCAGAGGGCTCGAGGCGCCGGTCCGCTGCTGCCGCTGCCTCGGCTCGTCCGGGTGCGAACGGCACCACCACTGACGCCGGCTTGGGATTGACGTCCTTCGTGGCCAGCTCGTGGTCCACGATGGTCGCCCGGTAGTGCTCCTCGAGCCGTCGCGCGACTCCGATGGGATGGTACAGCTGGGTCATCAGGCCACGCCCGACCTCCACGAGTCGCCGGCGCAGCCCGGAGTCCGAGTGCAGGCGGATGATCGCGTCAGCGAACTCACGCGGCGAGCTTGCCATCAAGAGCCCGTCCCCGGATGTGACCTCTAGCCCTTGACACGCCACCGGCGTGGCCACCACCGGGACACCGCGGGCCCACGCCTCGAGGATCTTCATACGGATACCAGAGGCGATCCGCAACGGCACCACCGCGATGCCGTTCGATGGGAACATCGCTCTGCTGTTCAGAGGCCCCGGGTGGTACACGATGCCACGCCGACCGTCGTTCGTACGGTCCCCGAAAACGTGCAGCACCGCCTTCGGAAGACTGCGGCGAACCGTCGGCCACACGTTGTTGAGAAACCAGTTGGTACCATCCTTGTTCGGAAGCCACGGGCTATCCGATAGCAGCAGTGCTGGCTCCCCCGGGAACGGCTCCGGATGCGACTCGAGCGGCGAGGCAAACGGAGCCGGTACCACAGGCAGCCGGTGCGGAGGAAGCCCCGACACCCGGCTCAGGCACTCTTGATCCCTGCGCGTCAGTGTCAGCGCGCGATCGGCGGAGCGCAGGCAGCGGGACTCGAACTGACGCATCAGACGCGCTTGCCACAGCACGGCCGGCGCCCACCCTGGCCGCGCTCGACCGAGCATCGACCACAGCTCGCTCTCCGCGTTCTGGCAGCGCACGACCACTGGCAGGCTGTCTTCCCGCCGCCACAGGTGACTGAGCGGGTGGATCTGCTCGACATGGCACAGATCGAAAGCGCCACTGGACGCGAGACGGCGAACGGCCGCCGCCATCTCTCGGCTCGCGTGTCGGACGACGGAGGACGGAAGCCCCTTCATCAACCCCACGACGGTGCTGCGCAACAGCGATCGCGGAGCGACCGGCAGCGTCTCCACGTGAACGAACGGTGAGCCGGGCGGCGCCACCTCCTCCCACGAGCTGCCGTTTGCGGGCGCAACGAGCGTCAGCTCGTGACCAAGCCCTGCCAGCGCCTGCGCCGTGTTCCAGAGCAGGAGCCTGCCGCCGTCCACCGGTGGGTACGGAAGCTTCGTGGCAATGCAGAGGATCCTGAGCGGTCTCATGGTGTCGTCAATGCGGACGCAGCAAGAGGGTCACGCTGACTCGGCTCTTGCGCTCGCATTCAGGTCTCCTCCCCGGGCGAGTCGTAGGTATCGGCGAGCCTACAGGCTCACGATTGATGCCTTCGCAGGCACTTTTCTAGCACGGACACTCCTCGAACACTATCATCCCGCATCACCTCGAGATGCGCAACCCGCGACATCGTCAACCCCCCGGCGGTTGAGAGCCCGTGCTCGCGCCGCCGCGCGACACACTGATCGTCTCCGCCACCGCCTTGCGCAGCGTCCTATCCTCGACGAAACGCAGCAGCTTCGGGTTGAAAGTGCACGCGTTTGCGAGGTGCACGAGCCCTCGGTTCCGGTCGCCCTGCGCCGCCAGCGCCAACCCCAGCCCAAGCTCTGCCTCGGTGTGCGGACATTTTACAAGGGCTTGACGAAAGGACGCCTCCGCCTCCACCGGCGAGCCGGCGAGCAGCTCTCCTCGTCCCTTGACACGGTACAGCCAGGATGGCGATCCGTGCGAGGCCGTCCGGCTCTCCACGGCCGCGATCACGCTCTTGACCAGCGCTGTCCTCACCTGAGGCGGGCTCCCCGCAGCCCGCTCCAACGTCATCTCCATCCGGGCGCGCCACAGGTCACGGCGGAGATCATGGACCTCGCCAACGACGGCCACAGCCGCCAAGCCGACGACACTCACCACCGCAATCCGCCGTCCCCATGCGCCAAGCTCCAGCTCTGGCGTCGAGCCTCGAGCGATCAGCTCCGCCCCCGCCACGACACACACCGCCAGGCTGACGGCGACCCGCAACGGATAATGGAGCAGAACAAACGGAAGACATCCGATAACGAACAGATCTGCCCACAACGGGTGAGCCAACGTCCTCCTGCGAGCGACCACGGCCACCGCGAGCCCTCCCAGCCAGACCCAGCCGAGCACGCCCAGCTCGCTGACGATCTGCAGCGGCTCGTTGTGTGCCCACTCGAAGTGGGTCGAAAGCTCCCCCCGGCGCCCGGTCTCCTGATGGGACTCCAGCCACGCCAGGCGAGCCGAGTAGAAGGCACAGCCATACGCTCCGCCGCCAACCCCGAGAACGGGCCGATCCACAACCTCCTGGAAGACCGCACCAACGGGATCCAGGACCGGATCCTCGAGGTGATC
>CAZEJK010000377.1:0-4515 GCA_964512045.1 uncultured Thermoanaerobaculia bacterium | reverse complement strand
TTGAGCCGCTAAGCTCTATGTGGCTCAATCGGTGCCGATGTGTTCTCGAAGAAACCGAGTTGCACCGTCAGCGCCCATGAACCGGCGCAGGAGGCCGGGGCTCGTGCGAGCCAGGTCGACGACGATCAGACCATCGATGACGTCGGCGAACTCGGGATCGACATTGAAACGGAGGAACCGGCCGCCGAGGCCGATGTACTTTCGGATCAGAACCGGGATACCGGTCCCGTCGGGCTCGATCCGTCGGACGGCGGCGTCGAGGTCCTCGAGGACCGACAGCTTTCGCCGGATCCGTGCCACGTTGGCCGCCATGAACAGCGAGGCGCGTACGGGCCGCCGGGGCCGGACGAGCCGGCCGAGCTGGCGGTCGGAGGAGCTGCGTCGCAGGAAGCTGACCATCAGATGGCGGGAGACCGGGCGGTAGCGAGCGCTGATCGACACGGGGCCGAGCAGCCTGCGGTACGAAGGGTGCTGGGCGACGAACGCGCCGATACCGCGCCAGAGCAGCGGGAGCCCGCACGCGGACCGTTGATACGGCTGACGCACAAACGAGCGGCCGAGCTCGATCGCCGGTCCGAGCCGCCGTAGTAGCACTTCATCGAACCGGAACAGCGTGTGACTGTACAGCTGACGATGGCCTCCGGTTCCGAACGTGTTGGTGAGCCCGAGACGGTAGGCGCCGACCAGCTCGCTCTGGCGCCGGTTCCACACGAACAGATGCACGTAGTGCTGGTCAAACCGGTCGAGATCGATCTCCTGCCCGGTGCCCTCGCCTGCCAGTCGGAACGTGATCTCCCGCTGGCGTCCAATCTCCTCCATGAGGTACGGGATCTGCGAAGCGAGGGCCCAGTGGACCGTGCAGCCGGCACCCTCTGCCAGCTGCTGCGTACAGGGAATCGCCTCGACCTCGCGCGCGAGGTCGGGATGGGCTGTTCTGGCGGGGATCATCATGCAGCATCAGTACGGTCGGGTCGTGAAGATCGAGAGGTGTCGGCATGAAGCCGCGGTAAACAGCCGTGGAGACGGCCGCGCTCAGTTGACACGCGCGGTCAGTAACAATAAGATCGAATCGCAGTATCAAGGGAGTTCCCATGTTCATGCCGTTCCGAATGCTGTGCGTGGCGTGTTTCGTGTCTGTGTTCGCTTTCTGTGGAGCGTCGCTGCACGCAGCGTCGTCAGTGGTGGTGGTGCAGGGCGTGGGATCGGTGACGGAGCTGGTGGCGACGTTCGATGGCGCTCGGGGCTTCGTGCTCGATCGCGATCGAGAACGTGCCGTCGTCTGGCTGGCAGAGGGGCGGGTGTCCCGCTCGCAGCCCGACTGGACGGTCCTGACTCGGCGGCCGTTGGCCGGTGGCGTCGAGGAGTTCGCGGAGGTGGCGCGAGGCGAGCTCGGGGCGTTGGACGCGCCCGGCATCTCCGGGATGCTGCCGACGCGGTGGGAGCGTCCTGAGGAGCTGTATGTGATGGCTCCGACGGAAGGCGCTGTCGATCGCGATGTCGAGCAGAGGCTGCAGAGTCCGAGCGTGTTTGCAGAGGACTTTGAGGGCTCCTTGGAGACGGTGTGGGACCTGTGGGTTACCGATCTCGGTCAGCCGTACACCTGGGGCCGAACCACCTGCTCGAGCTATGAGGGCGCCTGGGCCGCCGACGGTTGCCGCGGCGGGAGCTCTGGTGCAATGCTGTGCTGTAGCTGCACGTATCCACAGACCCGCTCGTTGCTGGCCCTCGGCGATCCGATCACGGTGGCGGATCTCACTGAGCCGGTGTGCTCGGTTGCGGTTCGCGGACGGACCTCCGGCGCCATGTCGAGCAACACCGCGCTCGATGCGCTGTACGTCATCGCCTCTGCTGGGGCGCCGAACGAGAGCCAGCCGGCGTACGGCTACCGCTTCTTCGGAGACGGATGGGACGATGCGTGGAACCTGGTGAGCTGGGACATGACGGACTGGTACGGTATGGGCGATCTGCGGCAGCTTTCGGGCTTCTATCTCTGGTTCGACTTCTGGACCCGCAGCGAGCAGCGAGTCGGGTCAGGCTTCCGGGTCGATCAGCTCGACGTTTTCGAGCAGGCGGCAGGGGTCTGCGGGGGGCCGGACCAGCTGACGTGCGATGAGGGAGAGCTCTGCTGGTACCCGGAGGGATCGTGCGGCGAGGACAACCAGGTCGGCGAGTGCATGGTCCTCGACCCGGACGCGATCTGCCCCACAGTCTACGATCCGGTGTGCGGGTGCGACGGGGTGACCTACTCGAACGAGTGCAACGCCGCCGCGGCTGGAGTCTCGGTCCGGTCCACGGGCGAGTGCGACGACAGCGGCGGCTGCGCCCTCGAGGCACCGACGGGAGCCCGCGTGGAGGACTCGAGCGGTCAGTGGACATGTGGGGAGTGGGAGTGGTCGACCGACGATCTGCGACCGTCGCTGTGGTGGGACGCAGTGGCCGGAGCCGATGGCTACGAGCTCGAGGTGTTCCGGTCCTCGGGGTGCGACGGAGAGCCGTGGCTGACCGGCTCGTGGGCCGTGAGCGAGTTCGACCAGCAGTTCCAGGTGACGTTCAACGAGGACCTCGAGGCCGGCCAGTACTGCTGGCGCGTCCGTGCCTATGTCGACGAAGGGGACAGCAGGACGTACGGGTGTTGGTCCGAGTGCTGCTGCTTCGATGTGGGTGAAGGCTCCGGCTGGACGGGATGTGGAGACGGCGAGTGCTCCGGGGCCGAGACCATCTGGGGGTGCCCGTCGGACTGTGCGCTCGGGCAGGCCACCACCGGGCGCAACGGCGCGCCCGACGAGCAGGCGTGTGTGCCGGCAACGGTGGGCGGTGCCGGTGGCCTCGGCGGAACGTACTGGGTCAGCGAGGGGATGCTGTACAACCCCTCCGATGTTGCGGCCTCGGTCCGTTTGGAGTATACCCCCGACGCCGAGCCGGACACGATGCGGACGGCGGGGCCGTTCGAGCTTCCGCCGAACGCCGCGGTGACGTACACCAACCTGGTGCAGGAGCTGTTCGGTGTGGAGGACAACGGCGCGGTGTGGATCGATGCGGATCGGCCAGTCCTGTTCGCGACTCGGACCCACAACGTCAGCGACAACGGAACCTTCGGTCAGTTCATCGGCTCGGTACCGTGGTCGCGAACGGTTCGCTCCGGAGAGGGCCGTCTGTACCTGGTCGGTCTGTCGGAGACGCCGGAGTTCCGAACGAACATCCTGCTGCAGGAAGCGTACGGGAACGACACGCACGTGGTGGTGACGGTTTACCGGGCCGATGGCACCCAGGTCGGAAGTCATATGGTGAACGTGCCGGGCCATGCGAAGGTGCAACGTCGCCTGGCAGATCTCGGCTTTGCGAGCCTGGACAACGGCTTCGCCGTGGTGGAGGTGGTTGGGAACGGCCAGGTGGCCGTGATTGCGTCGGTGGTCGATGCCACCACCG
This sequence comes from uncultured Thermoanaerobaculia bacterium, assembly GCA_964512045.1. Classification (GTDB taxonomy): domain Bacteria; phylum Acidobacteriota; class Thermoanaerobaculia; order Thermoanaerobaculales; family Sulfomarinibacteraceae; genus CAZEJK01. The sequence continues at coordinate 1,089 of CAZEJK010000377.1, read as the reverse complement.
GCGACGCCACGACGGTCGACGCTGTGCATCCACAGCAGGTGCTGTTCAACGCTCCGGATGCCAACCGGGTGCAGGCCGATCCGGCCCACTTCCTGGTGGCCGTGGTGGCCCGAACGCCGGGTGCGAACAGCTCTCAGTGGCGTTCCAAGCTGGACCTGATGAACCCGTCGGGGGAGGATCAGCAGGCCCAGGTGGAGTACCGGCCGAGTGGCAGCCAGCTAGCACTCACGACGTCGGTGTCGTTGCCAGCTGGCGCCAGCCGGAGCTACCCGGACGTGGTCAGCGCGCTGTTCCCGGACGCTCCCGACGGGGCCGGAGCCCTGCACGTGTATGCGCCCATCGGTGCCATCGTGGGCTCGCGAACCTACAACCTGAGGGCGGATGGAGGCACTCTCGGGCAGGCGATCCCCGGGCTTGCCGCCGGTGATTTGATCGGCCCCGGTGAGACCGGTGTGCTCACCAAGCTGGAGAGCAGCGTGCGGTTCCGGTGCAACATGGGCTTCACAGAGTTCTCGGGTGTGGACACCGAGGTGACCGTGAAGCTGTTCGACATGTCGAGCCTCGCGCAGCGTCAGTTGGGCCAGGCCACGTTCACAGTACCGGCGTTCGGCAACATTCAGATCAACCGCGTCTTCGAGGAGTTCGCGCCGCCGGGCGACTACCGCGAGGCCCTGGCGTATGTACAGGTGAAGCCCGGAGGTGGCTCGATCTACGCGTACGCTTCGAACGTCGATAACCTCTCCGGCGACGCCGAGACGATCCTCGCCATCGTGCCGTAGGGCATCCCTCCGTCGTCTCACCGGCGGGTGGGCGGTCTGCGTTCACGAGCAACCCAACGAAGCCACCCGGCTTCGCTTTCCCCAGCCACCCGCCGCGGCTACGCCGGGGCACGCGCGGGCCACTCCAGCCGGACTCCGCAGCTCTCCGATTGTGGCAGCCGGCGTCTCGCCGGCGGATGGGTGGGAGGGTCTGGGTTCATGAGCCACCCAACGAAGCCTCCCCGGCACCGGTACTGGCCCCGGTCCCCGTCCCGGAAGCCGGTAGCCGGCCCCGGATCCGGGACCGATGACCGGGGCCGTATACCGGGTC
>CAZEJK010000376.1:0-4554 GCA_964512045.1 uncultured Thermoanaerobaculia bacterium | reverse complement strand
TCGCCGTCACGTCGAACCCCGCGGCCGCAGCCATCTCGACCACCTTCGCGCCCACGTTGCCAGCACCGACAACCACCAGCTGCCGGCTGGGCACGAGAGGCTGCAGAAAGACCGTAATCTCGCCGCCGCAGCCGCTGGACAGCTCGAGAAGCCGCGGCGAGCCGGCGCCGTCCAGCAGCTCCGTTGCCGCCGCCACCGCAGCGTCCTCCGGCTCGCCCCCGCCGATAGTCCCGGTCCTCACGCCGTTTGACTCCACCAGGAGCATCGCCCCGGGACCACGTGGCGCAGAGCCCTCCTGGGAGACCACCGTCACCAGCACGCATCTCGAACCGTTTTGGACGACCTCGATCGCTCGCTTCAACGTTTGCATGGGCTCATTGTAGCGTTGCACGGGGCAGAGGGCACCCGCGTCGAACCTTCAACGCGGCGGCGGGCCGCAGCCCGCGGATGACTCCGGATCGAGGCCCGGTCCCGCTGGCCGTCATCCGGCGCCTCGCCACACCGCCAGACCCCTCGTCCTGTCAGCTGCCGTCCAACCCCGCAGCGTGCAGGAAGGCGGCTCGATCCTCCAGTGAGGGCAGCACCGCATGAGCGCCGGCAGCCCACAGCTCCTCCGCAGTGGGACGGCCCGACGCCACACCCACAGCAGTCGCGCCGTTGGCCAGGGCACACTCCACATCCCGCGGCGTGTCGCCGATCACGATGACGTGGTCTCCCAAACCGATCTGCTCACCCGACCACTCCTCCGCGCGCTGCACGGCGACCGGCACGAGCCGCTCGCGGTCGTGGTGATCGGACGAGAACGCCCCGAACGGAAAGAACCGGTTGAGGTCGAAACGGGCCAGCTTCGCTCGGGCCGTGACCTCGAGGTTCCCGGTCAGCACGCCCAGCATGACGTCCGTTCGACCGGCCAGCTCATCGAGGAGCTCCACCACCCCAGGAAGCACCGTCGCCCCTGGAGCCGCGGGCATCTCCCGACACATGAGCTCCTCGTAGCGGACCGTTATCGCTGCAATCTCTGCATCCTCGGCGTCTGGCTCCACCAGACGGCGCGTGCGCAGCACCTCACGGAAGATCATCGGATCGGTCTTGCCATCCGGAACGATATCGGTCAGCTCGTCGATCACCCCGTACCGCTCCTCGACGACTCGCGCAATCGATCGGAACCCGGCGCCACGGGTCACCAGGAGCGTTCCGTCGAGATCGAACAGGAGCAGCTTTCCTTGCGTCATACTCCAGCTCCACGCCCTCCCGAACCACCGCATGCAGCGGTGGAGTGCGGCCGCTGACTACAGACCGATCACGAGCGACACGTTGGTGGTCGTGTCGGTGTCGTCGAACCCGGGCACCGGCTCGTTGTCGTAGCGCACCAGGTACCCGACCTTCAACGCGAGACGCGACGTCAGCGCAGCCGTCAGCGACGTCTCCGACACCAGACGCCAGTCGTCGCCTTCATCGAAGTTCGGAAAGTAGGTCAGGTTCTGCCCGAACGCAGCGGACTCCGAGAACTTCCAGCCGTACTTCGCTGCCAGCACCGCACCGAGGTAGTCCACATCGTCGTGTGCGATGAAGTCCTCGGTCGTCCACGTGACGCCGCCGTCGAGCGACAGCGTGTGCACCGGCCCCTGCAGCGCTGCATAGCTGGCCCCGGCCTCCACAACACCGCGGAGGTCGTAGCCTGCGAACTCGTCGGACTCCCCGGAGAGCGCGGTGAAGGCGCTCCACCGCTCGTTCAGCTTGCGCTCACCGCGAACGAAGCCGGAGTATCGCTCGGCCGTGGTTTCACCCTCTTGCTCAGCACGGTGGAAGTTGGCGCCAAACGAGATCCCCCACGGATCCGGCTTCCGCTCGAACTTCAGATCCAGCCCGAGCGTCTGGGTATCGGAGTTTCCGCTGGTGGCAAGAAACGCCAGCCCCAGCTCACCGGTCCAGTCAGGCTCCACCTCCTGCGCAAGCCCCATCGCACACACCAGCACCACCACTGCTCCACAAACTCCGATCCTCCGCATGGACTGTCTCCTCTCGTTGAAGTACATGAAGCTCCCTTAGCCTACTGCGAGAGCACTCGATTGAACAGCCCTGACGGTGGTCGTATTGCACCGAACGCGGCCGCGGGCCGCAACCAAAGGGATGCTCCCGATGGCGCCGGTCCCACCGCCGCGCAGCGGTAGGGTGTTCGCGGTTGGACATAAGCTCCCCCACCCACTCCATCAGACTCGCAGAAGCAACGACGCCACAGCCCGGCTCCGGTCCCGGTCCTGGCCCCGGCCCCGAGCCCGGCAGCCGGATCCCGGCCATCCGGCCCCCGGCGATCATGCTTCGAATTCTCGAAGATGCGGCTCCGTGAGTCGCTAACGTGAACGGCTCTCACCGGCGATCTCCACATCGCGTCGCTTACGGACCCGCGGCGAGCAGAAGCGCACGGTCCTCTCGTCGCCACACTGCTCGCACCTCCGCGTGAGCACGAGCTTTGTGCAGATCACTCCCCCGACGCTATGAACCTCCGACACACGTCGCCCACCGCATCCGCATCGCGGTGCGCCAACCGAGAAAATCTCCATGTCCTGATACTGCAGCAACTCGATGGCCACGTCCCAACCGCCGGAGGTCACCAGAGCATCGATGAGATCACGGAAGTAGCGGTCGGTGTACGCCGCCGCCGGCACCGCCTCGTGCTCGCCAGCATCAGTCCACATCGTGTCCGGCGCCGCCCGAGCGTACGTCAGCTCGACGCTGGTCCGCTCGAGCAGACGCTCGTCCAGCCCGCGACCACGCAACCCGGACTTCAGGAAGAACGCCGCGACACCGCAGGGCCCGAGCTTGTCGAGAGCATCGGCATCCCACGTGATCTGCGCGAGCACGGAAGGCGGCGGATCCTCCTGCTGCATTCGGCGAACCGCATCCGCAATCTCGGCCCGGACATCCCACGGTTCCACCCGTGCGGCGACCAGCAGCTCCTCGGCCACCTCTGCGGAGATCTCCTCCTCCGGTCGATCGCCCTGATGGTACAGACCATCTCGGAGCTTCCCCGCGTCGTGGAGCACTCCCGCAAGAAACGCCATCTCCGGCGCGACGCCGCCCATCTGCTCGGCCATCCGTCGTGCCCGACGCGCAACACGCACGCTGTGGGCGTACAGTGTTCGCGGTGGTTTCGGGTACCCCAACGCCGCTTCATCACGCTGCAGTCGTTCCTCGAGCTGTGTGCACAGCTGTCGGACAACGATCGGATCGATCACGCCATCACCTCCCGGTGCGGCGGCCATCGTCTTGACAGCAGGGCCGTCGCTGCCCACCATGATGCCATCACCACCGAAGGAGGCGCGTGTCACACTCTGAAGATCATCCGCTGCAGGAGCCGCCGCGGCTCGTCGTTGGCCTCAACGCGGTGATCATCGCAGTCACCGACGAGGAGCCACGCATCCTGACCGTCGCGGTTCCAGAGGGCACTCCGATCGAGGGTGGCTCTGAGGCGTTGCGCCGAGATGGAGTCCACCCGCTCCAGTCGCTTCCGACTGGGCCGCTCGACCCGGCCGGCGACCGCACCCTGGAGCTGGCGCTGCGCCGATGGGTACGAGCCTCGACTGGAATCGAGCTCGGATACGTCGAGCAGCTGTATACCTTCGGCGACAGGTTTCGCGACCCGCGGGAAGGCGAGGGCGGACCGCGCGTGGTCTCGGTGGCGTACCTCGCCCTGGTACGCGAGGTTCCTCCCGCCGGAGACCTCGCCGCACAGTGGCGCGGCGGCTACACGGTGTTCCCTTGGGAGGACTGGCGTTCCGGCAAGCCCCGGGTCATTTCGAAGGTCATCACCCCGGCCCTGGAACAATGGATCGCGCACGCGCCGGACGGCGACCAGCACCGCCTCCGTTCCGAGCGTGCCGGCATTGTCTTCGGTCTCGACGGGCCGCCCTGGAACGGCGATCTGGTCCTGGAGCGGTACGAGCTGCTCTACGAGCTCGGGCTGGTTCCAGAGGCCCGTCGCCGGCGCGGTGACACCCACGGCGAACCGCCCTCCCCGCACCCCGAGCTGATGGGCCTGGAGATGGCGTACGACCACCGAAGGATTGTGGCCACCGCAATCTCGCGGATCCGCGGCAAGATCCGCTACCGCCCGGTGATCTTCGAGCTGGTCGGCGAACGGTTCACCTTGCTGCAGCTGCAACGCGCCGTGGAGGCTCTTGCCGGCGTCCGCCTGCACAAGCAGAACTTCCGCCGCCTCGTCGATCGCGGCGGCCTGGTCGAAGGCACCGGGCAGATCGAGACCCACACTGGCGGTCGACCCGCCGAGCTGTTCCGGTTCCGCCGCGAGGTGCTGTTGGAGCGGCCAGCCCCGGGAGTGGGACTGCCTCGTCACAGCACTGTTGGACGGTGAGGTTCCGCAAGCCAGCATTCGGTCGACGGGGCTTATGGGGCTTCGTGGTGCGGTGGTTGGCGCTTGGGGTTCGGTGGTGGAGACCGGTGCGTTTGCAGCCAGTGTGGTTCCAGGTCAACCCGATGGTCGGGGCTTCAGTGTTCCGGGGCCGGCATCCGGCTCCCGGGTCCGGGGCCAGGGCC
>CAZEJK010000375.1:0-4573 GCA_964512045.1 uncultured Thermoanaerobaculia bacterium | reverse complement strand
AAGAACTAAGAACTAAGAACTAAGAACTAAGAACTAAGAACTAAGAACTAAGAACGAGTCCTCGCCACTATCCAACACCATCCGCAGCCTGCTCGGCCTCCGCTCCGCTGGCCGTTTGCAACCGCACCTTGCGTCCGAACGTGTCGGTGAACATCTGTGACTTGCGCTGCAGCGACCACGCCGCCAGAAGCAGGTCGCTGGAGCCCGAGAGCGTGAGCCGAACCTCGGCGTCGTCGAACTCGACGCGGAGGTCCTCCACGCGCTGCACGTGCTCGCGATCGAGAGCATCCGCCAGGCGGAGAATCGAGGCGAGCTTGCGGACCCGCTCCTGGTCCGGCTCCGACAGCCGCGTGTAGGTGGTGTGGTGGCGTGCCGGCGGGCTCTTGCGGTGGTAGCGCGCGACGTTGGCCACCAGGTCCATCTCCCTCGAGGTGAAGTTGGGCAGCTCGGAGTGGCTGATCAGGTACAGCGAGTGCTTGTGGTGGCCCTTGTAGCTGATGTACTGGCCGATGTCGTGGAGGATCGCGGCCGCGTGCAGGATCTTGCGCTCGTCGGTACCGAGCTGGTGGAGCTCGCTGAGCTGGTCGAACAGGGAAAGTCCCATGCTCGCGACGTGCACGGCATGGTTCTCGTCGAACATGTAGCGCCGTCCGAGGGTTCGTGCGCCGGAGAGAGTCTGGCGCGTTGATCGCGCCTCACGGTCCTCGGCGCTGGTGAGCTGGTCCACCAGGTCGAACGCCACGCCCTCCTTGATCCCGACGTACGGGACGAGGATCTCGTCGACTCCGGCGAGCCGTGCAAGCCGCATGTACACCATCGCCGCCGGCAGGATGACGTCCGCTCGGTCCTCGCGCAGGCCGAGCTCCTCGACGCGCTGGCGGAACGGCATGTGTGCGAGGGTGGTGATCGCCTGCTGGAGCTTGTCCACCGCCAGCACCCGCAGCGGACCGGTGGGCTGGGAGCGAACCGGTTCGCCCGCGAGCTTGGCCAGGGCCTCGATGTTGCCGCCGGTGGCAATGCAGCCGGCCGGCTTCTTGTAGCTCGCAGCAGACGGGATCTTGAGGGTGTCGATGTACTTCTCCAGCAGCCGCTGGAACCGACCCGGCTCGTGGGCGGACGATGAGAGCTCCTCGAGAAGGCGGACCGACCCCATGGTGTGCGACTCGCTCCACAGGATGCCCCCCGAGTCGACGAGAGAGACCTCCACCGAGCCACCACCGAGGTCGACCAGGAGCCACTGCTGATCACCCAGCGGGACGGTTCGCGCCACCGCGAGGTGGATCAGATGCGCCTCCTCGGAGCCCGAGATCACGTCGAGCTCGGTCTGAGTCTGCGCGCGCAGGCGGTCGAGCAGCACCTGGCGGTTGCGGCTCTCGCGTACCGCCGAGGTGGCAACCGCACGGAACGTGTCGATGCCAAGTGCGCGCTGCTGGCTGCGAAAGTCGACCATGGCCTCGACGGCCTCGTCGATGGCGCGTGGGTTCAGGCGGCCGTCGAGAAAGACGCCGTGGCCGAGCCGTACCGGCCGGCGGTCGCTGTGCAGCACCCGGAACTCGGAGTCAGAGGAGAACTCCGCCGCCAGGAAACGGATCGCATTCGAGCCCATGTCCACGCACGCCACCCGGAGTGGAAACGGCGCCGATGTCGTCGTGGACTCATGATGGTCGGCAATCATCCATCGGCCTCCTGCCTAGCGGCTCTGGGCAGTGCACCGTGGTCCGGATCGGATCACGGTGCGATCTCGTGGCGCCATCCGAACGGGTCCTCGCGCTGCGCGGTCTGGATGCCGAGGAGTGTGTCGTACAGCTCCTTCCAACGCTCGTCGTACGGGAACTCCCAGCTCCGCTCGCCGTCGACGATCTTGCGGATCCAGGTGATGACGGCTGCGGTGCCGCAGCAGGCCGCCGCATCGATGGAGCTGAGCTCCTCGAGCGCGATGTTGCGCTGCTCCACCGGCCAGTGGAACAGGTGCTCTGCGATGTCGATCAGCGAACGGCGCGTGACCGATGGCAGGACGCTGTGGGAGGCCGGGGTGAGCAACGTGTCGCCCTTCAGCGCCATGAAGTTGGCGGCGCCGATCTCCTCGATGTACCTGTGCTCGGCGGGGTCGAGGTAGATCGCCTCCGAGAAGCCGTGCTCCTTGGCCTCGGCGCCGGGGAAGAACGAGCATGCGTAGTTGCCGCCGGCCTTGACGTGGCCGGTACCCTTCGGGGCTGCACGGTCGTACTGCGACACCATGAACTGCTTGCCCTGGTCCGGTCCGAACCCGCCCTTGAAGTACGGGCCCACGGGGCTCACGAAGATCCGGAAGATGTAGCGGGTCGCGGGCTTGACGCCGATGTTGTCGCCGACACCGAGCCACATCGGGCGGACGTACAGCGCAGCGCCGCTACCGAACGGCGGCACGTACGGCAGGTTCGCTCGCGTGACCTCCTCGATGCCACGCACGAAGAGATCCTCTGGCACAACCGCGCCGCGCAGGTAGCGGGCGCCGTCGGCCATGCGGCGGGCGTTGTCGTACGGACGGAACGCATAGACCGTACCGTCTTCGCCGGTCTGGACCTTCATCCCCTCGAAAAGCTGCTGCCCGTAGTGGAGACACTGACTTCCCTCGGGCAGGTCCATCCCGGTATCCTCGAGCAGACCCCGCACGCGCCAGATGCCGTGCTGGTAGACCGCTTCGAACCGGTATGGACATGGAACGTAGTCGAATCCGAGGTGAGCGAAGTCCAGAGCGACCTTGTCGCGATGCTCGCGACCGTCGTCGACGAAGTAGTATCGAGGTTGGGCCATCCGTTCCTCCCTTGCTGGTCCGAGGGTGTACGGACCGCCGGGATTGTAACGCGATCTTTACGCGGACGTCCAAGATCCCGTTGCTCGATGAGGAGGTTTTGTGATCGGTCTTGGGGGACATCTCTGGACGATCGGCCCGTCGGCGTGGCACCGTATCCGGCCGCGGATGCCGCCGGACTCGACGGAGTGGTCCGCGGTGCTCGAGGATCCGGTCGTGGGCTCGCTGCGGTTGACTGGAGCGCTGTCGGAGGTGCCCGGAGCAGAGGCGATCGTGATCGTCGTGCACGGGCTCGGAGGCGGCGAGGGCAGCGAGTACGCTGTGCGCGCGGCACGGGCGATCTCAACCGCTGGCCTGAGCTGCCTGCGGCTGAACCTGCGTGGTGCGGACGGCCAGACGGGCGACTTCTACCACGCCGGCTTGACGGCGGACCTCGCGGCGGCGTTGTCGAGCCCCGAGGTGCTGCGGTACCAGCGTCGGTACGTGCTCGGGTACTCCCTCGGGGGCCACCTGGCGCTGCGGCTGCTGACCGTGCCCGGTAGCCCTCGACCAGACGCCACCGCGGCGGTGTGCTCGCCGGTGGATCTGTCCGCCTGCGTCAACGCGATCGACGCGCCGCTGGCATGGCTGTACCGGATCTACCTGCTGGTCAGCCTGCGGCGGCAGTATGCCCGCTGCTGTGCCCTGCGCGAGCAGCCGGTGTCGGTCGCGCGAGCCCGACGCATCCGCACCATCCGCGAGTGGGACGACACGATCGTCGCGCCGCGCCACGGCTTCGAGAGCGCAGAGGACTACTACGCCCGCGCGTCGGTCGGGCCACGGCTCGAGCAGCTCGAGGGCCGTGCCCTGCTGGTGCCTTCGGAGGGCGATCCGATGGTGCCCGCAGACACCATTCGGCCGTGGCTGAACGGCCGCTCCACGCTCGAGGTCCGCTGGACGAAGCTGGGAGGCCACGTGGGGTTTCCGGCGGGTCTCGATCTCGGGCTCGATCCCGAACCGGGGCTCGAGCACCAGATCCTCAGGTGGTTCGAGCAGGGGTAACCCGACCATCTGCTCGCTTGCGTCCTCGCATGCAGCGCGGACGTCCCGTCCGCAGGAATGGGCGTGCTGCCAGGCCCGATGCGGACCAGAGGTCCGCGTTCCGTGGGGCGTGGTCGGACACCGTTCGGTGTGCGATTGGACCGCGGACGTCCCGTCCGCAGGGTTGAGCGCCGGAGAGCGCCGGTGGGGGGCTTTGCAGAACCTGCGCCCATCTCACTCACGCCGTCATCTCGACCGAGCTTCCATGGCCTGGCTGCGAGCCGTCAACCAATCGCGGTCGAGGACCGGTGGCAGGACGTGGCGAGCGGAGAGATCCCGTCGAATAACGTCGAGGTCCCGGACGGTGGTCGGGGCATCTTGCCCCGACAGACACGACCTCTGCGAAGCGCGAGCGGTCGGGGCTGGAAGCCCCAACCACCGTGGCAACAGAGCCAGACACCCTGGGCTCGATGCAACTCGCCTGCGAGACGCAGACGAGTCCAGAGCACACCGTACGGCACCGGCCGCGGTGGACGCGTCGGAGAAGGGTCAGGCTTGCAGCGAGGTCGGATGCGGACGGGACGTCCGCGTTCCGTGCAGGGCCGTGAGCAAGCAGATTGGGGACGTTCACCATGCGCAGCACGACAGGACCGCGGACGTCCCGTCCGCAGGGTTGAGCGCCGGAGAGCGTCGGTGGGGGGCTTTGCAGAACCTGCGCCCATCTCACCCACGCCGTCATCTCGACCGAGCTTCCATGGCCTG
>CAZEJK010000374.1:0-4575 GCA_964512045.1 uncultured Thermoanaerobaculia bacterium | reverse complement strand
CGCAATCCGGTTGTGGCGGCCCGCGTCTCGCGGGCCGGGTGGGTGGAAACCAGACCTCAAGGCTGCGAGCCGGGAGCTCTTCGTCAGGTTCCGTCCGCCTGATGCCGGCGGCCTTTCTTCGGACGCTGGTTGGCAGCGAGCACCCGCTTGCGCAGCCGCACCTGGGTCGGGGTCACCTCGACGAGCTCGTCGTCGGCAATCCACTCGAGCGCCCGATCGAGGTTGATCCTCCGCGGCGGCTCGAGCCGTAGCGCCTCGTCCGAGCCGGCGGCGCGCATGTTGGTGAGCTTCTTCTCCCGGGTCACGTTGACGTCCAGGTCGTTCTCGCGGGTGTACTGCCCCACGATCATCCCCTCGTACACGTCGGTTCCCGGCCCGAAGAACAGGGTGCCGCGGGGCTGCAGGTGGTACAGAGCGTAGGCCGTCGTCTTGCCCGGACGGTCCGCCACCATCGCGCCGGCGGTGCGGCTCGGGATGTCGCCCTGCCAGCTCGCCCAGCCGTCGAACAGGTGGTTCAAGATCCCGGTGCCACGGGTATCGGTCAGCATCTCGGAGCGGAACCCGATCAGACCGCGCGAAGGGATCCGGAACTCGAGCCGTACCCGGCCATGGCCGTGGTTGACCATCTTCATCATCTGGCCCCGGCGGGTGCCCAGCTTCTGCGTCACCACCCCGGTGAACTCCTCCGGCACGTCGACCAGCACCAGCTCCATCGGCTCGAGGAGCTTGCCGTCCACCTCGCGCGTGATCACCTCCGGCCGCGACACCGACAGCTCGTAACCCTCCCGACGCATCGTCTCGATCAGGATCGCCAGCTGCAGCTCGCCCCGTCCCATCACCTGGAATGCGTCCGCATCGAGCACCTCCAGCCGGATCGCGACGTTGTGGAGGACCTCCTTCTCCAGCCGCGCCCGGATCTGGCGCGACGTCAGGTAGCTGCCCTCTCGACCGCCGAACGGCGAGGTGTTCTGCGAGAACACCATGGCCAACGTCGGCTCGTCCACCGTGATCCTCCGCATCGGCTGCGGATCCTCCGGATCTGTGATCGTGTCACCGATGGAGATGGTCTCGATTCCGGCCACGGCCACGATGTCGCCGGTGGTCGCCTCATCGGCCTCGGTGCGATCGAGCCCACTGTGGGTGTACACGACCCGGGCGCGCTCTGCGACCACGCCGTCGCGACCCACGACAGCCACCGCAGAGCCGGAGCGTAACCGGCCGTTGAACAGGCGACCGACGGCCAACCGACCCACATAGTCGCTGTAGTCCAGATTGGTGACAAGCAGCTGCAGCGCTGCCTCCGGATCGCCGTCCGGCGCAGGAATCCGGTCGATCACTGCGTCCAGGAGTGGCTTGAGCATCTCCTCCGGCTCCTCCATGGAGCGCCGGCAGACGCCACGTCGGGCATCGGTGTAGAACACCGGGAAGTTCAGCTGGTCCTCAGCAGCGTCGAGATCGATAAACAGATCGTACACCTCGTCGAGCACCTCGGCCGGCCGGGCGTCGGAGCGGTCGATCTTGTTGATCACCAGGATCTGCGGCAGACCCAGCGCGAGGGCCTTCTCCAAGACGAACCGTGTCTGCGGCAACGGGCCCTCCGCCGCGTCCACCAGCAGCAGCACGCCGTCCACCATCTGCAGGGTCCGCTCGACCTCACCGCCGAAGTCGGCGTGGCCGGGCGTATCGACGATATTGATCTTGGTGTTGCGGTAGGAGATCGCGGTGTTCTTGGCGAGGATGGTGATCCCACGCTCCCGCTCGAGGGCGAACGAGTCCATGACCCGTTCGTTGACTCGCTGGTTCGAGCGGAAGATCCCACTCTGCCACAGCATGGCATCCACCAGGGTGGTCTTGCCGTGGTCCACGTGGGCGATAATGGCAACGTTTCGGAACGGAAGCTCGGACATCTCAACGCCTCCCGAGAAGGCGGCGGTTGTACACCGGTAGGGTGCCGGTGTCAATCAGCGAGTGTCCGAGTCCGCATCAGTCCTGGATATACCCCAGAGCCCGGAGCTCGTCGACGTGCTCGGGTCGTATGCCAGTCGCGGTAAGACGATCCCCAGCCTGCTGCCGCCGCTCAAGTCCGTTTAGGACGTCACTGACACGCTCCTCTCGCTGAGCGGAGCCAACAACATCGCACTGGTTGTACAGCTCGAGGGGATCCACGCCGAGCATATACAGCTCACATCCGGTGGAGCTTGTAACAATCACCTTCTCCTCGAGCGAGCGGTGCGCCACCACATCACCCGGAGCCCAACCCCCAGCGAGTCGCATCTCGTCCGCCGGCCGCCGTTCTGCGACCACCTCCGAGTGGCCGATCGTCTCGGCCCTGGTCAGCAACGGCACCAACGAACGACCCTCAACGGGGATCACCTGCTGCAACGCTGCCCCTCCGGCGATCTCGATCAGGCTGGGCGCCAGATCGACCAGCGAGACCAAGCCGTCTCTGCGACCCACATCCCAACGACCGTCGGCTGCATGAACCACCAGCGGAACGTGCAACTGTTCTTCATACAGGTACATACCGTGACCAGCATAGCCGTGGCTACCGAGACCCTCGCCGTGGTCCGAGGTCACGATCGCTATCGAGTCCTGGTACCGGCCAAGCGTTCTCAGCTCTCGAAAGAACGCCGCAAGTGCGCGATCCACCGCCAGTAGCTGGCCGTCATACCGATCGATGACGTCTGCAAGGTCGCGGTCAATCGGGTAGCTCGCCAGGCTCAGTCCGTGTTCGACTCGAAGGTGCTCGAACAGCTGGGTGCTCGCGGGAGCCGTTTGTCGCAGCAGCCGCTGAGCTCCCTTATCGACGTGGTGATCCTGGTACCACTCGTGGACATCATAGAGGTGCAACCAGACGAACACATCGTCAGTCGCCGAGACCGATTTCAACCATGTCACGGCGGCATCGACCATTTTGCTGGCTGGGACGTACTCGCCGGCGCTATCGAAATGCTCGAACCCCTGTCGAAGGCCATCAAGAAAACCAACCGGTGTAAACGCCGCCGTTCGGTAGCCCGCCTCGCCAAGCACCTCGGGCACCGTCACCACCGCCACGTCAAGCTCCGCACCGTTCTCCAAGAGTCGGTGCTGTGAAGGGTACAAGGAGGTCAGCATCGAGGCGTGGCTCGGCCCGGTATGCGACGAAGCGCTGATCGCCTGCGTGAACACCACACTCTCTCTGGCTAGCTGATCCAGGAAGGGCGCCACGTTCCTCGGGTACCCTGCGAACGGAAGATGGTCGACACGCAGCGTATCGATCGTCACGAGGATCAGCGTCTTCGGCAAAGGAGCTGGAGCATCGCGCCAGCACGACAGGGTCAGGAAGGAGAAGATGCCAACACAACACGCGATGGCCATAGCCTTCTGTCGGCCGGACACGGAACGACTGCTCACCGCGTTGAATGCCATGTGTACACCGCAGCGGAGGCAGCGTACAGCCACAACCGGTAGCGTCCATCGGCCGAGTCTCTGCACGTCGAGACGCCGACCACCACCTATCGAGATGCCTTCAAAAGGTCCTCGGGTCACCTCGCAGGCTCCCTTCGAGTGATGGCGGCTTCGCCTCCGCTACTCAACATATCCGAGCGCCTCGAGACGCTTCCGGTCCGCGGGCGTCAAGCCTGCCGCTGCTCCCTCGTCGTCCGTGGGGTGCTCGAGGCGCTCGATGATCCACGCCAGCCGCTCCTCCCACGGCATCGCACACGGCCCTGTGGTCCAGCCGTCGCCAGATTGCGTCTGACACACACTACCGCCATCCCATGCGACTGCACGGTGCTGCCGCTCTTGAGCCCCGAAAAGGTGCGGAGCGATCCGCATGTTCTCAAACAACGGATGGATCCGATGCTCGTGCTCCTCGAGGAGCACGGCCGTACGATTCTCGAGCTCGCTGCCCCCCCCCTCAGGAAGCAATGGATACCCGTCTCCGGGCGGCATCTCGGCGCCGATCTGCGCGAGCACAGTGTCAAACAGATCCACGTGGGACACGAGCTGATCGTTGCGCTGGCCGCTGTGCTGGCCTGGCCACTTGATCAACAACGGAACCTCCGTGAGCTCAGGGTCGAGACGGCAGGCGTGGGAGAAGTACCCGCCTTCTCCCAGGAGCTCGCCGTGATCCGCAACGAGAATGAGCAGCGAGCGTTCCATGAGACCGTGGCTCTTCAGACCTTCGAGCAGCCGACCGACCTGATGGTCCATGAACGCCACCTCGGCGTGGTACGACGCACGAAGGTAGTCGACCGCTGCCGGGTGGATCTCCACCTCGCCAGCCACGATCGCTCGCCAGGCCTCGCCATCGCCCTTGACCAGCTCGCTCCAACCCGGCACTCCGTCGAGTCTCGCGGCGCGAGCGGCCACCCCGAAACGCTCGCCGAATGGTGGCGGTGCTTGATACAAGGCGTGTGGATCGAAGTAGTTGACGAACAGGAACAGAGGACGGTCGCGGTGGCGGTCGAGAACCTCGAGCGCAGCATCGGTCAGTCGGTCTCCGCGCGTCTCGAACCCGTCCGGGTCCAGGTACTCCATGAACCCCTGCCCCAGCCCCCACCGGCTCGCAGCCAGCGCCCCACCCGCCAGACC
>CAZEJK010000373.1:0-4597 GCA_964512045.1 uncultured Thermoanaerobaculia bacterium | reverse complement strand
CCGACGACCGGCTCTCTGCCGCCACGCCGAGGCCGAGCCCGAGGACCGCCGAGAACGACGCATGCCCGAGCCCGGACAGCACGGTCCGCACCACGAACACGGCCCCGAAACCTTCAATCCCCCCCTCGGCCATGCCGCCGGCCACGTACAGGATGTCTTCCGTACACGTGAACCCGAGGCCCACGACGCCGCCATAGATCGCGCCGTCCAGTGGTCCGTCGAGCTCTCGCAACCACAGGATCGACGCCACCCACAGCACGAGCAGCCCGATGCCCTTGGCCGTCTCCTCGACAACCGGCGCCACGATGACCGACGCTGCGGCCGCTACGGTGGCGTCGTCCACCGCAGGAGAGACGACTGCTCGCGTCATACCCAGACCGGCGAGCCCACCCACAACTCCGAGCACGGTGGCTCCCAGTGCGCCCCAGGCAAACATGCTCGCCAGCAACCACCACGGCTCCGGCTCGTACCGATCCACCCCCTTGATGATCAGGAGGTAGACCATGACGACCGGGGTGACGACCACCAGCCCCGCCAGCAAACCGACGCCGAACACCGTTGCAGTGTACTCGGACCCGCCACGGTCGCTGCACACCGAGCAGGAGCGTGCTACATTGACCCTGGTGAGCGAAGACGAGCGACCCCGCCGAATCGTGGTGGTGGATGACTCCCGGCTGCAGTGCGAGGTCTGGCGCAGCCTGCTGGAGCGTCGTTACGGCCAACGCGCGGCTGTCGAGTGCTACACCGACCCCGAAGAGGCGGTCCGCCGGCTGGCCGCAGACGTTCATCTGCTGCTCGTCGACTGGGAGATGCCGGTCATGGACGGGCGGGCGGTGATGGCCAAGGCCAAGCACCGCGGTATCGACCTCAAGCGCGTCATCGTCACCTCCGGTCATCCTGCCACCCGGCTGCATGAGGTGTTCGATGACTCCGGGTGCCTCGCAGTGATCGAGAAGGAGGAGCCGGAGCAGCAGGCGGCGTTTCTCATGATCCTCGACTCGATCATGCGACGGCCTCCACCAGTGACCGGGCGCCAGGCCGAGTACGACAGATAGAGTCGAGCACGAAGAGGCAGTGGGATACCGAGAGCATGACAAGGAGACATCGTGGCCTACGGACCTCGGTACATCGACTTTCTTGGACATGAAGCGCCGGTCTCGCCGGAGACGGCACGGATCCGAGTGCTGCCAGTCCCGTACGACCTGACCACCTCCTATCAGCCGGGCACCCGGCGCGGGCCGATCGCCCTGCTCGAGGCCTCGACCCATGTGGAGTGGTGGGACCACCGGCTCCGGCTCGAACCAGCACACGCCGGGATCGCCACGTTGCCTCCACTGGAGCCCGACACCTCGGGCCCGGCCGCCATGATGGAACGGATCGCCGACGCGGCTCGGCAGTGGGTTCAGGAGGACAGGTTCCTGCTGGCCGTCGGCGGTGAGCACTCGATCACCGCACCGCTGGTCGCGGCACACCGGGAGCTCGAGCCGTCGTTGACTGTCCTGCAGATCGACGCGCACGCCGACCTGAGAACCAGCTTTGAAGGCAGCCCGCACAATCACGCCTGCGTGATGCACCGTATCTTCGCCTCAGGCGTTCCGATCGTTCAGGTCGGCATCCGCGCCCTCACTGAGGACGAGCACCGTTTGATCGACACCGAGCCCGAGATCACCACGATCTTCGCGGAGGAGATCGACACCCGACCGGAGCCGGACTGGATCGAGGAGGTCGTCAGCGGGCTCAACGGTCCCGTGTACGTGACCATCGACGTCGACGGCCTCGATCCATCGATCATGCCATCGACCGGCACGCCCGAGCCGGGCGGCCTCACCTGGGGCCAGGTCAACCGACTGCTCGAGACGGTGGCCGCACACCGTGCAATCGTCGGAGGCGATATCGTCGAGCTCGCACCGATTGGTGGGCACGTCGCACCGGACTTCCTTGCTGCGAAGCTCGCCTACCGCCTCATGGGGCTTTCCTGTATCAGCCGTGGGTGGCTCACGCCACAGCACAGCCTACGTTCATAGCAGCTCCGAGCTTCCACGAAGGTCATCGATCATCAGTCGTGCCACGTGATCGCCGGAGCTGATGGCGTAGTTCTGGCCCCGGTCCTCCGGGAAGATCTGTGCCATGGCGGCGAGGTACACGCCAGGCAGCGGTGTCCGGTGACTCGGGATCAGCTCTCGGTAGCCGACAGTGACCACCGGTTGCGCGTACTCCGCCCGAAAGTGATGGACCGCACGAACCCACGTCTCGTCGAAGCTCGGGTTGAGGCGTTGCAGCGCCGGGCTGTAGGCCTCCATGACCTTCGCCCGGCCAGCACGAAACAGCGGATCATCAGGGAACAGGTAGTTCGACAGGTAGACGATATGGCGGCCACCGTACCGTTCCTTCGGGATGTAGTTCGTGTGCTCGATGACGCCCCCGAACGGCATCGTCGCGTCCGCCACGTTCAACCAGTAGTACGGTGACAGCGACCGATCGAGCTCCAGGACCGTGCACAGCGCGCCGGTGGCACGCAGCGACTCCAGACGCTGGCGTTCCTCGGCAGACAGATGCTCACGTGTCAGATCGAGGTACTCCGGTACCGCAGCCGCCACGAGCACGCGATCGGCTACGTAGCTGGCGGACCGCGTCTCGACCTGGACGCCACCTTCGACCGGAGCCAGCGAACGCACTGTATCGCGGAGACAGAGCTCTCCCCCTGCGCTTTCGATGGCTGCTACCAGCGCCTCCGGCAAGCGCGCGAACGAGCCGCGCATGTACCCGAGCCGCTCACCCATGCCGCTTGCAGATCGCGAGCGTCCGCGCAGCCTGAGCTTGCACCAGAGCCAGACCATGGCCACCTTCTCGGCGTCCGAAGCGAACTTCTGATGGAACAGAGGGCCCCACACCTTCTCCCAAACACGCACACCTTGATGCCGCCGAATCCACTCGGCTGCCGTCACGTTCTCGAACGGTTGCGGATCGGACCTGCGCTGCAGCCGCAGCGTCGAAACCACGAAGCGCAGCTTGTCGAGCCACCCCAGCGGCCGAAAGCGCAGCAACGACATCGGCGTTCCGAAGTCCCAGAGACGCCCATCGGTCCAGATGCCCATGCGCGACGGCAGCCACTCGATCGCGTCACCCAGCCCGAGCTCCTCGGCCAGTCGGACGTACGCCACATCTGTCGTGAACAGGTGGTGGTAGAAGCTTTCGAGCCGCTCACCCCCGACCTCGAACACTCGCGCAAGCCCGCCCGGAGCCGGATAGCGTTCATGCACCCGGACCCTGTACCCTGCCTGAGTGAGGCGCAGTGCTGCGGTGAGACCGCACAGCCCGGCGCCGACAACCGTGATCAGCGGACGGTCATCCAACACTGACCCCTCCTGTCACGCAAACGCTGCGAACGAACCGTCTGTGGGAAAGAGCACCCGGCACCATGAACGCACCGTATACGAGGCCCGAGATTCCGTCAAAGTACGTTGGCGCGTTCTATGCCACGTACTTCGGAACATTCGCCGTACTGGTGAGCTTTCTCGGTCCGTACCTGGGCGCGAAGGGGCTGAGCCCGGTGGCGATCGGGATCGTCACCGCGGCCGTACCGCTGGGCAAGATCCTGTGGGCCCCTCTGGTCGGCGCCGCCGTGGATCGCGGCCGCTGGTTTCCGGGGATACTCAGCGCCCACTTGGCAGTCGGAGTCCTCGGGGCGGCCTCCCTACCTCTGATCGAAGGTTTTTCTTCGCATCTGTTGGCCATGCTCCTGGTCGGTTTCGCCCACGGTGCTGTTCTGCCTCTCGTCGAAGCGGCAGTGCTCGATCGAGCGCCTTCCGGCGCCTACGGCCGGCTGCGGCTGTGGGGCTCCATCGGCTTCATCGCCGCCGCCCTCGCAGTGTCCGCTGTCATGTCCGCTGGCATGGTCTGGTTTCCGGCGGCGTTGGCCGCTGCGCTGGCGCTCATCGTACCGACATGCTGGCCGTTGGAGCGCTCGGCCCGGCCAGAACCCGCGGAGTCGGCGGCTCACTCGAGGCTCCCGACCGTCACATGGTTCGTGCTCATCACGCTGACAGTCCACCAGATGGGACACGGCCCGTACTACGCGTTCCTGTCGGTCCATCTGAGCGACTCCGGCTTCTCAGCGACGGTCATCGGCGCTCTGTGGGCCCTCGGCACCGCAGCCGAGATCGTCATCTTCGTGCTCGCCGGTCCGCTGGAACGGAAGTGGGGGTTGCCACGGATGCTAATGGTGGCGTTGGCGCTGACACCCGTTCGGTGGTGCCTTCTCGCGCTGCCACCGGCGCTGCCGATCCTGGTCCTCGCCCAGCTTCTGCACGCCGTCAGCTACGGCCTGGCACACCTCGCAGCGATCCAGCTGGTGCAACGTCAGGTCCCTGCCAACGCGACCCGCCGTGCACAGGCGCTGTACTCAGGTCTGACCTTCGGCGTCGGTCTCGTGGTCGGTCAGGCACTGGCGGGACCGGTCTACGATGCGTTCGGCGGTCGCGGTGCATTCGCCGCGGCCGGCTGCCTGGCCGTTCTGCTGGCCGCAGCGTGGGCATTCTTCGGCGCGCCACGGCTGTCGCGACCGTCTGCGAGCCAACGCGGCCGCGGGCCGCAACCA
>CAZEJK010000372.1:0-4602 GCA_964512045.1 uncultured Thermoanaerobaculia bacterium | reverse complement strand
CCGGGCGGGAGGGGGAATTGAGAATTCAAAATTGAGAACTGAGAACTACTCGTTTGCCGTCCAACGGTCGATCCAGTCGAGCACCACCTCGTGCCACTGGATCGAGTTCAGCGGCTTCAGCACCCAGTGGTTCTCGTCCGGGAAGTAGAGCAGGCGCGAGGGCACGCCGAGCCGCTGCAGCGCGTTGAAGGTGCCGAGCCCCTGGGTGACCACGACCCGGTAGTCCTTCTGGCCGTGGATCACCAGCTCTGGCGTCGACCAGTTGGCCAGCTTGCTCACCGGTGAGTGCTTGCGGTACCCCTCGGGGTTCTCCCACGGCGTACCGCCGTGCTCCCACTCCGGGAACCACAGCTCCTCGGTGTCGAAGTAGGCCATGAACTCGTCCAGATTGCCGTCATGGCACACCAGCGCCGCGAACCGGTCGGTGTTGCCCTGGATCCAGTTGATCATGTAGCCACCGTAGCTGGCGCCGAGGGCTGCCATCCGCTCGGAGTCGATCCAGGGCGCGTGGGCCAGCACCCAGTCGAGGCCCTTCATCAGGTCCTCGAACGGCGCGCCGCCCCAGTCGCCCCGGATGGAGTCGGTGAACGCCTGGCCGTAGCCGGTGGAGCCGTGGAAGTCGATCATCACCGTGGCGTAGCCGTGCGCGGCATAGATCTCCGGGTTCCAGCGGTAGTGCCAGTGGTCGCCGAAGCTGCCCTGGGGCCCGCCATGGACGAGGAACGCCAGTGGGTAGGACTGATCCGGATCGAAGCCGACCGGCTTGATCAGAAAGCCGTACACCGTATCGCCGTGGGCGCCGGTGAACTCGAACTGCTCGTAGGCGCCGAGCTCGAGACCGGCAAGCCGCTCGCGGTTCAGGTCGGTGACCTGGCGGAGCTCGCCGCCGTTTGCGCCCACGACCTTGAGCTCCACCGGTGACACCAGGCTGTCCTGCGCGAACAGCACGGAGCCGTCCGGCAACGCGTTCGGGCTCCGGTTCGTCCGCTCGGTGACCAGGGCGGACACCGCGCCGGTGGCGGCATCGATCCGAAACAGGGAGTGGTGACCAACGTTGTCGGCCGTCGCCAGGAGCGCTGCGCCATCGCGCGTCCAGGTCAGACCGCCGGGCGAGCGGTCCCACTCGGGCGCGATCGCCTTCGCCTCGCCATCGGGCCACGGCCGCAGCATGACGCGGCGCCGATCCGACTCGTAGCCGGCCCGCTCCATCGCCAGGTACGCCAGCGTCGTTCCGTCGGGCGAGAACTGTGGCGCCGTGTCCCACGCCGGGTTGTCGGAGGTCAGACAGCGGGGCGACTCGGAACCGTCGGTGGGTACGGCCCAGAGGTCCCAGTTGGTGGACCACGCCTCCTCGGATCCCTCGACGACCTTCGCGGTGTACACCGCCCACCGACCGTCCGGAGAGAACGTCACATCGTCCGGTCCGCCCCACGGGACGGTGGGGCAGTCGCCGTCGACACCGGGCATGAGATCCTTCGCCTCGCGCACCAGGCCGTCGTCTCCCGCCGGCTGCAGACGGAAGATGTGGTTGCGGCGATGATCGATCCACCGGTCCCAGTGGCGCACGAACAGCTCGTCGTAGATCTGTCCGCTGGTCTTCCGCTCCTCCTCGGCCTTGATCTTCTCAACGGAGCACTGCAGGTCCCGCTCACACTCCGGGAGCACCCGCATCGCCACGAACAGCTGGGCTGAGGCGCCGACCATCACCGCCTCGACGTCGAGCGGCAGATCGGTCACCTGGCGGGCCTCTCCGCCCTCGAGCGAGATCGTCCACACCTGGCTCGTCTCAGAGCGCGACGACAGGAACACCAGCTCGCTGTCCGAGATCCACCGCGGGTTCCAGTCGCCCGCAGTGTGCGTGGTCAGCTGCCGGGCGCCCGTGCCATCCACCGCCGCGATCCACAGATCGCTCCGGCCACGGTTCGCCTCCAGGTCCATGGTGGTCACCACGAAGGCAACCTGCGAGCCGTCCGGCGAGACCTGAGGATCCCCGATCCGTTGCATCGCCACCAGATCGTGCACCGTGAATGGTCTCGCCTCGGCGCCCACCGCCAGCACACACATGCCAACGACTCCTGCCACCAGAGCCCAACGAGTCATGGTCAACCTCCCGCCCGAAGCATCGAGCGGCCCCATGGTACCGGATACTGGCCCGTACCCAGAGAAGATGACCGACCACGATCTCACGGTCGTGGCGGCGCCTGGAGTCTACGAACGGTCCCCCGATCGCTGCAGCGCCAACGCGATATCGGCCGCATCGCGCTGCCCGTCGCCGTTGAGATCACCGTTCGTCGCGCCCTGGAAGACCCCGGCGACAACCGCCTCGGAGCCTTCGCTGCGCGGCGCCGCCGGCCGGTCGAGGAGCGTCACGCCACCCGCAGCAGCCAGAAGCACCGCCGCAGCGGCCGCGATCCAACGACCCGCCTGGTGCCGCCGTCGGGCCGGCAGCTGAGCGAGCTCGAACCCCTCGCGGACGGCCGCGCGGAGCGGCTCGTTGTCCTCGTGCAGCTGCTGCCACAGCCGGCCGCACACCGCACACGAGCGGACAGTCTCCTCGGCATCGCACGCCTGCCGGTCGTCCAGCTGACCGAGGAGCAGCTCTCGAACCAACCCTCCATGCTCGGGACAACGCTCGTTCACGGTACGCCTCCACTGTATAGGACGCAGAGGTCGCGGCGTGGTCACGCACGCTCCTCGAGGCGGCGGCGCAACCGCTGCCGGATTCGCAGCAGACGCATCTTGAGCGCGCCGGTCGAGATGCCGTGCTGCCGTGCCAGATCCGCCACCGAGGCTCCGTCCGCTCGGGCGATCACGAGGGCCACGGTCTCCTCGTCCTCGGCCTCGAGCACCGCCAACATCGCCCGCAGCTCCGAGCGCCGCCCGGAGCGCTGCTCCGGATCGTCGTCAGCGGCGAGCTCCAGAGCGCTCTCCAACGCGTCCTCGCGGCGTGCGGTCAGTCGCCGGAGAGAGTCGCGTGCCGCGTTGGCCGCGATCCGCCGGATCCACGCTGGAAAGGAGCGGGGATCCTCAAGCCGGTCGAGGTTGCGCCACGCCTTCAACGCCACGTCCTGGGCGAGGTCGCGCGCAGTCTCCGGACAGCGAACACCGCAGGCCACCAGGGTGGCGGTCACCACCCGGTCGTGCAGCTCGAGGAGCGTCCGGAACGCGGTCTCATCCCCTCGCCGGGCCGCTCGCACCAGCTTCGCCACACGTGCGAACCGCTCGTCGCTGTGGAGCACGGTCTCGTCCTTGCCCATGACCTCCCCATTATCGCCCACGCTGGAACAGATGACGCACGACGAGGGTTGATCTGCCAGCGGCAGCCTTGGCAGCGCGCAGGCCGCGGTGGTCGACGCGGATCGCAAAGCCCGCTAGCATACGCTCAGATGACGGAACCCTCACTTCTCCTGCCGCTGGCCATGATCGTCGCCGGCATCGCCATGCTCGGCAAGGGCGCCGGCTGGCTGGTCGACGGCGCCTCCCGCATCGCGCTCCAGGCAGGGGTGCGACCGATGGTCGTGGGGCTGACGATCGTCGGCTTCGGCACCTCGATGCCGGAGCTCTCCGTCTCGGTGCTGGCGGCGGCGCGTGGCTCCGGCGCACTGAGCCTGGGCAACGCGGTCGGTTCCAACATCATGAACCTGCTCCTGGTGCTCGGCGCGTCCGCCGTGATCTACCCGATCGTGATCATCTCGGACCGACGCAGCATCGTCCGCGACCTGCTGTTCGGGCTCCTGCCGGCCGGGGTGCTCATGCTGCTGGTGTGGAACGGTCAGCTCGGGCGGGGCCCTGCGCTCCTGCTGCTCGCTCTCTTCGCCGTGTTCTTCGTCGTGACGTTGCGCGGCACGCGGCAGGGAGCCGACGAGCCCGTACGCACGCGGACGGGGCGGATGCCGGCCCTGATCCTCCTGACAGCGTTCGGTATCGCGGTGCTGATCCTCGGCGCGGAGCTGCTGGTTCGCGGCGGCACCGTCGTCGCCCGCGCCTTCGGCGTCTCGGAGGCCGTAATCGGCCTGTCGCTGGTCTCGTTCGGGACGTCCCTCCCGGAGCTGGCCACATCGGTGGTCGCCGCCATCAAGCGCGAGACCGAGATCTCGGTGGGCAACGTTCTCGGGTCGAACATGTTCAACCTCGGCCTGGTGGTGGGCACCGCGTTCCTGATCCGCCCCGCCGAGGTACCCCTGTTCGTGATCCGCCAGGATATTCCGCTGCTGACCCTCGCGACCGTTGCGGTCGGTCTGCTCATCCTGGTGCGCAGCCGGATCGGGCGCTGGTCCGGCGCGGTCATGCTGGCTTCGGTCAGCGCGTACGTGGTCTTCCTGTTCATCCGGGGAGGTTGATGTGCTGATCGAGCTGGTCGAGCGCAACCGGCTGCCGGTGCAGTGGCCCGACGGAGCGGTCAGAGCGGCGAGAAGATCCACCCCAGGACACACGGCAGATCCCCGGGATCCGTGCCCAGAGCGCCATCACAGTCCAGGTGACCCGCAGGTGGCGTGCCGCCGGTGTCGTCAAGCCAGCGCACGACCTCGGCGAGATCGCGGGCATCCCACCGGCCAGCACCGCCGCACCGATCCGTCGCATTGTCGTCTCCTTCGGGAGGCA
>CAZEJK010000371.1:0-4610 GCA_964512045.1 uncultured Thermoanaerobaculia bacterium | reverse complement strand
ACGCGGCGGACACCCGGGAACGTACACATCAACCGGCAGAAACGAGTCCACACCCTGCACCACGCTGTAGATGTCGTACATGCCCCCGGAGTTCGCGCACGAGCCCATGGAGATCACCCACCGTGGCGCCATCATCTGCTCGTACAGGCGCTGGATCACCGGCGCCATCTTCACGAACACGGTGCCGGCGATCACCATAACGTCCGCCTCGCGCGGCGTGCCGCGGATCACCTCGGCCCCGAAACGGGCGATGTCGTGCCGGCTGGTGAGGCTGGTTGCCATCTCCACGAAGCAGCACGACAGACCGAAGTTGAACGGCCACATCGAGCTCTTGCGACCCCAGGCGACCAGGTCGCTGAGCCGCGACATCGCCAGGATCTTGCTCACCGCCTGATCCCAACCGCCCCGGCGCCCGGTGGCGCCCGCCGGCTCGATCGACACGTCCGTCATTGCCGTGACCCACCAAAGCGGCGCATCGCGCCGGCGATGTCGAGCCCGCCGGAGCGCCACTCGTACACCAGCGCCACCGCCAGGATCGCCAGAAACACCAGCATCCCGAGGTACCCGGTCCAGCCGGCCTCCCGAGCTCCCACCGCCCACGCGATCAGGAACATCACCTCCAGATCGAACACCACGAACAGCAGCGCGATCCTCCAGAACCGCACCGCGGACCGGTCGACTCCAGCGGTGGCGCCGACCACTCCGGCCTCGTACGGCTCGCCGGTGGCGCGCTCCCGGTGGCGCTCGCCGAGCACGGCCGACAGCGCGAGCATCAACCCGATGACTGCTGCCACGAGGACCGCGTAGACCAGCAGGGGCCACACCGCTGCGGTCATCGGGCTCCTCCGGTCGCTTGCGGCTCACGATGCCGTCGTTGCTGTTTCACGGGATCGAGGATCGCCGGAGCGGCCACGGTGAGCCATGCGGGGCGCGCCCAACGCTCCATCGGGCCTCGCCCGATACCATCCGGGGGGCGGCGGGCTTCGTTGGATGGCGAGTGAGTTGATGCTGCAAGCACACCGGTCATCACCCACAACGTCATCTCGAACGAGCTGCCATGGGCACTCGTCGTGCCTTCCGCACTCAGCTTCGGTGGCCGTTCTGAAGACCTGGCGAGTGGAGAGATCCCGTGGAAGAACCAACGACCTCCCGGTCCCGGCCAACGGCCGGCGCCGGGGAGGCTTCGTTGGGTGGCTCGTGAACGGAAGCTGCTCCGATATGCGCGCATCGGTGTGTGCCCGAGGGCCGCGCCGCTTCCTGCCGGCTAGCGATCGCTCACCACATCCGATCTGCTGGCCCACGCACTCGCAGGGACCGCGGACCTCTGGTCCGCATCCGGCCCCGCTGCAAGCTCACTCCTGCGGACGAGACGTCCGCGGTCCTCTCCGCCATGCGAACGGTCGACGCCCGCAACCTGCAGGCTCGGATCCATGCAGGGACCGCGGACCTCTGGTCCGCATCCGGCCCCGCTGCAAGCTCACTCCTGCGGACGAGACGTCCGCGGTCCTATCGTACTGCGCTACGTAGCGTCGACCTCGGCGCGGGATGACGCCGCTCGGGAGCGGGGTGTATCGCGCTCAGACGCGGACGTTCACGCCTTCCACGCCCGCCGACTTCGCACAGTGGGCGCCACAGTACACGACGCCGTTGGCCTCGGCCCCGTGACCCATGATGCGGACGTTGCACGTTGGACACTGCGGCGCCAGTGCGTGGATCGCACACTCGAAGCAGTCGAAGTCGTAGCGGTTGCCGTTCATCTCGATGGTGAACGCCTTGTCGTAATCGTTCCCACAGGTTGCGCATGTCGCCATGTTGGTTCTCCTTCCAGCTCCCTGCCTACCAGCCGTGCGGCGGCTCGACTGGCTCCGGCGGGCTCTCTTCATCCTCATTGACGGTGGATCCCGGCTTGTCGAGGATCTGCACCGTGGTTGCCTGCGGGCCTTCATCGCCCATCGTTTCTTCGAACCGGACGCCGGTGCCGACCTCCAAGCGGTCGAAGTCGTCACCGAGCACCGAGTTCCGGTGGAAGTAGATGTCGCGTCCGGTCGGCGTCTTGAGGAACCCGAAGTCCTCCTCCGGGTTGAGCCGCACGACCAGCGCCCACGGCTCGGCAGGGGTCTTCGGCGTCCCTCGACGCCGCCTCCGTCGCTCCACGGTCTCCTTCAGCTGTCGCTCGGCAGCATCGAACGCGTTATTGACCACTGTCTCCAATGAGTCGTGGAGATCGTGATCTCCAGGCCTCTTGGTAACGACGATGTCGTGGTTTGGGGGCACTGCCAGCTCGATCCGGACCTTCCAGGGACTGCCGCTTCTGGCATGCTCGTGTGGCTTGGCCACGAGCACCCGACACGACGTCAGGTTGTCACAGAGCCGATCCAACTGCTCCGCCTTGCGGTGGATCCGTTCCTCGATTCGGGGATCCGCTTCCGTGTCCTTGAACTGCAGCTGCACCGGGACTTGCATCGACACGACCTCCGTTTGAGAGCGCTCGCACGAGCATGCTCGCTCGAACGCTCCGTTGTCTCTCTGAGTATCGTGACTGCCCACCTCGAGAGCGGCTACGGGGGAGCTTTCCTGACCGCGGATCGGGCCTTCACCGAGTCCCAAGGTCCGGCACGACCCGGTGGAGACCGCCCCCGTCTTCATCCACACTCGACGTCTACCGGCACAGCCCGGTGACACACGAAAGGAGAGCAACATGCCAACTCGCGAAGGAAGCGCACACTGGGCAGGAAGCCTCGAGAAGGGGCAGGGAACCGTCCGCACCTCCAGCGGCGCCGTCGATGCCGATCTCACCTTCGGATCACGCTTCGAGGAGGCCGCCGGCACCAACCCCGAGGAGCTGATCGGAGCGGCCCACGCCGGCTGCTACTCGATGGCGCTGTCCATGCTCCTCGGCAACGCTGGCCATCCTCCGGAGGAGATCCACACCCGCGCCAAGGTGACCATCGAGAAAAGCGGCGGCGGGTTCGCGATCACCGGGATCAAGCTCCAGACGCGGGTGACCGCACCCGGGCTCGACAACGACACGTTCCAGGAGCAGGCCGAGGCCGCCAAGACCGGCTGTCCGGTCTCCCAGGCTCTCAAGGCCGTCGACATCGAGCTCGACGCCACCCTGGCCGGATAGCTCGAAACCGCCGCACGGCACAAGGCGCGCTGCAGCCCCCAGCGGCTGCGGTCGCGGCCGTGCAAGCGAACACAGGCTCGCCCTGCGAGCCAAGACACCATGGAGGGATCCATGCCACGTTTGAAGAACGGCGACACCTTCCCAGACCTCACTGCCGACAGTGCGCAAGGGGACACAATCCACCTGCCCGACGATCTCGCGGATCAGTGGGCAGTGATCGTCTTCTACCGCGGAGATTGGTGACCACACTGTCGTCAGCAGTTGGCTGACTATGAGAACAAGCTGCAGCGAATCCACGATCATAATGCCCGACTGGTCGCGATCTCGGCCGATCCGGCCCGCGACGCAGAGAAGACGGTCAGCGATCTTTCTCTGAGCTACCCAGTCGGCTACGGAGTGGATCCCGAGACCGTCTCCGAGACCATCGGCGCCTACGTCAACCAGGACCCGCCGCATCTGCAGCCGGCGAACTTCATCCTCGAGCCGGGGGGAACCGTCGCGCTGGCGGTGTACTCCACCGGTGCCGTGGGACGACTGCATGCGGACGAGGCGATCGACGAGCTCGAGTTCTTCCAGGAGCAGAAGAGCTGATGGGCCACGAGCCGCAGCGGCGAGCCGAAGCCTGAGGTGCGGGGATCCGGCTCCGCAAAGCGGTGGCCCACAGCGCCGTACAGAGGCCGGTCCCGCGGCTCGGCTCGCCAGCACCGAGAAGGGAACCGACCATGCGAGTCGTCTCACTCTTCCTTCTGCTCGGGCTCGCCATGCTCGGCGGACCGCAGAGCGGACACTGCGTCGAGTTCGAGATCGACCCACAGCGCAGCACCTTCGCCGTGCGACTTCAGAAAGCCGGGATCGGAGCAGCGTTCGCGCACAACCACGTGATCCACGCCACCGAGCTCGAGGGCTCGGTCACGTGGAGCCCAGAGCAACCCTCAGCATCGTCCGTCACTGTGAACGTGAACGCACGAAGCCTGGTTGCTGATAACCCAGACATGCGGGCGAGGTACGACCTCGCCAAGAAGCTCGATGCGGACATACGCAGGGAGATCCAGAGCACGATGGAGTCGGAGAGTCAGCTCGACGTCGAGCAGTACCCTGGGATGTCCTTCGAGTCGCACTCTACTCGTGCCGCAGGCGACGGCTCCATCGAGATCACGGGCGTGCTGGACCTCCACGGTCAGGAGCAGACCGTCAGCTTCACAACGACACCGGAGGTCGAGCACGGTGTGCTCCGGGCCGATGCCGAGATCGTCTTCAAGCAGACCGACTTCGGCATCGAGCCGTACAGCGGAGCGCTTGGCACGGTGCGCAACAAGGACCAGGCGACGTTGATGGTCCAGCTGGTCGCCACCGAGCGCACCAACGCCGTCAAAGGGTCAGCGACCGCGATACGCGTTGGCGACTCAGAACTCCGCATGTTCGAGAATGCGAAGCAAAGCGCCTGGGTTGAGTTCTAAGTTCTTAATTTTGAATTCTTAATGCC
>CAZEJK010000370.1:2371-4657 GCA_964512045.1 uncultured Thermoanaerobaculia bacterium | reverse complement strand
AGCAGGCTGCACACCGGCCAAAGAAACCGACGGGCCGTGAGGTACCACCACGAAGAGGTTCATTCGACCCACACTCCGCTTCCCCCCTCTTCTCTTCGCGCTCTTCGTGCTCTTCGTGGTGAAATCCCCGTCCCCAGGACCATGCAGCTACCCGCCGCCAAGCTGACAGACCCGTGCACCTGCTCCGAAGGCCACGGTCGCAACCGACGGCCCGTAAGTTTGAACCACGAAGAGCACGAAGAGCACGAAGGGGTCACCAAGAAGAGATCCATTCGGCTCATACTCCGACCCCCTCCTCTTCTCTTCGTGGTCTTTGTGGTCTTCGTGGTGAAATCCCCGTTCCCAGGACCACACAGCGGGGCGGTGCCAGGCTGCAAGCTCCACGGACCTGCTGCGATGGCCACGGTCGAAACCGATGCCCCGTAAGATTGAACCACGAAGACACGAAGAGCACAAAGGGGTCACGAAGAAGAGGTCTATTCGGCCCATGCTCCGAACCTTCCCTCTTCTCTTCGTGGTCTTTGTGGTCTTCGTGGTGAGATCTGGGTTCCCAGGACCATCCATGCTGCCGGCAGCACGCTGAGGGTGCGACGGCCACAGCCACCTGAGTGGCTTCCCCGGTTCCAGACCCTTGGTGGTGAGGTCGTCATGACTTCGTCTTTGGCCGGCGGCCGCGGGTCTTGGTGGGTGGGTGCCAGGTGCGGAGGTCTTCGAGGGTGAGGCCGAGCGCGCGGGCCTCGGCTTCGACGAAGTCCGCGTACAGGTCCCCGACCCGTCGCCCGCCGAACGCCGGATCCGGCTCGTTGTGCCACTGGCGCAGCCACGGCAGCAGCTCCAGCAACCCCGCCAGCAGCGGCGCGAGCAGATCCGCCTCCCACCCGTCCTGCTGCTTGCGCTCCTGATACAGCGCCGCCAGCGCCGTCGCCTGCTGCCGGTGGTCCCAACCGGCCCAGCCCACCACCGGCGACCCGTCCTCGTCGGAGGCCGCCGACGGGTAGCTGAGGAACCGCTCCTTCGGGACGTCGAGCTTCCCCCGGTGGCGCCAGATCACCCCCGAGCGGAAGTCCTTCTGCCCGTACCGCGGCGGCACCGGCACCTCCACGTCCTCCCCGGCGTCCTCCCGCCGCTGCAGCTCCCAGGTCTGCTCCCACGCCGCCCGCTTCTCCAGCCCCGAGTCGGAGTACCGGTGCGCCGCCAGGTACGGCACCGACTCCTCGCCGATCAGCTCGGCAAACAGCTTCTCCAGGTTCGGCGCCGCATCGTTCGTCAGCAGCTCCGCCACGGCGTTCACCGCCGGGTCGTGCTGGAGGGTGGCGGCTAGGGCGCGGGGGGAGGAGACGACGAGTTCTGAGTTTTCAGTTTTGAGTTTTGAGTTGGGGCTGCCGGCTCCTGCGAGGGTGTGCTCGAGGCGGTTGAGGAGGTATCCCTGGAGTGCCTCGTGCCGCAGCACCTCATCACTGACGTTCTCGGCATCGAACTTCCCCTGCGAGCGGAACCAGCGTCTCTTATTCTCCGGTCGTTCGAGCAGCGCAAGGCTCTTTGACTCTTGGATCGCCCGAACGCGCGCTGCGGTGAGCACCGGTGCCACCGGCGATTCGCCTCTGGAGACGAACCGATACGCTCGTTCTTCTGGACCGATACCGGGAATCTCCTCCGGCGACATGTGAAGTGCTTGGCTTCTCACATCAGGGTGTACACCGTGTGCACCAATGAGCTCGTACACCAGCCAGTCAAGCTCTTCCTGCCAGGCTGCCATCTGCGCCCGCAGCTCGTCACGCTCATGTTCGCGGCGATCGAGCTCTTCAATCAACCGTTGCCTACCCTGAACCCCGACTTCAGCGATCGTCCTCTCGAACGGGGCGTCTGCAAGCTGCCGACCACCCCGATCGAGAGCAGTGGCCAGATGCAGCAGTGGCTCGGCACACTCGTTCGTCTTCAAGTCGGGCAGTGGTAGCTTTCCGAGCTTCGTTCCATCGAACTCAAAACGGAACTTCTCTGGATCTGCTTGTAAGACACCGCGATCGCTGGTCGCCCCCTTGTTCATCATCACCTGCTTCATCCAGAAGCAGGCGGTGGAGCTGTTGAGGTAGGCGAGGAGGGCGAGGTGGTCGTCCTCGGTGGCGTCGGGCGGGAGCTTGATGACCGGCGCGGACTGCTTGAACACCTTCCCGCCGCGGTCGAGCACGAAGTGGTTGTGGGTGGCCACGAACGCGAAGGCGATGGAGAACGAATGCGCCGCAACAGATGACCTAAACGAAAGATCCATCCATGACAGCCCACGTTCCG
>CAZEJK010000370.1:0-2361 GCA_964512045.1 uncultured Thermoanaerobaculia bacterium | reverse complement strand
TGGCCACGAACGCGAAGGCGATGCTTAACGGGGTACTGTAGCGCTCTGGTACCCAGCGGTACCAAGTCCACCAGGCTGCGCCCTCTTCCTTACGGGTCTTGTCTCCAAACGACTTGATATTCTCAAGACAGACCCTACACCGCCAAAGACGCCGACCCCATGAAGACCCAGCTTCGTAGTGAAGTGGCTGGCCATTGTCACCGTAGGGCGCAATCGCATAGTCGGAGCACGACACACCCCAATCTCTAACGCCTTCTCCGATAATCATTGGCCTGGCTATATCGCTGGTCAGGCCATAGGTGGGTACCCTCTCAGCTGGAAGCATGAACGCGTCTTCTTGACCCGGGAAACTCGCGAATCCGATAGAATTAACCTCATCGCCCAGAGTCACGCTGGCCGACTCTTCAATCCGCTCCTTCAGCTCCGCGGCACCACCACCTCCGAGCGACCAGGGATGCTTGGCGAAGCGGTCGCGGTCGACCTCGGCAACCGAGATGTAGTCGTCCTCGTAGCCGATGTCGTGGCGGTGGTCGCGGATCGACGACCAGACCTTGCCGTTGGCCGGGTCCTCGGGCGTGGTGGGCTCGCCGCGCTTGCCCATCACCGCCAGCACCGGCGTGCTTGGCGGACGGCTAGCGGTCGCCCAGCGACGACCGAAGAGGATGACCGTCGGCGTGCCGTGCCCGGGAATGTAGGCGCCGGAGGTGTCGATCACCTGCGTGAGCTCGTGGGCCGGCAGCACCTCCTCCACCAGCTTGCGGCCGAACTCGCGCTTCATGAAGCCGTTGCCGACGATGGCGCCAACGTAGCCGCCGCGCGAGCTGTCCTGTGGTCTTTCGGCCAGCTCGAAGAACCGCTCGAGGAACGGCGCAACAAGTTGGTACTTACCAGAGGCCCCGACGTATTCATCACGATAGGCTTTTCGAAGAACCGGGTCCTTGACATTGATGTACGGCGGGTTGCCCACGACCACCGGCCAGGCGCCCTCGCGGAGGAGGTCGCTGGCGAGCTTGCGGTCGTTCAGGTCGAACGGCTCGGGCTCGTCATACAGGCCGGGCAGCTCCTGGCTCTTGATCAGGCTGTCGGCCACCGCCACCTGGAGCTTGAGCGGCGGCGCGGCGGCGAGCTGGTCGATGCCGGCGGCCTCGAGGTACGCCAGCGTCAGCCGGAAGCGGGTGATCGCCACCGCGTACGGGTTGACGTCGATCCCGGCCACCTGCTGCAGCGCCCGGCCGGCCAGCTCCTTGGCGTCGGCGGCGGGCGCCACGGCACGCCACGCCGCCAGCAGGCGGCGGTAGGCGCCGAGCAGGAAGTGGCCGGAGCCGCACGCGGGATCGAGCAGGCGCACCGCGGCGACGCCGCGGT
The DNA here is from genome assembly GCA_964512045.1 of uncultured Thermoanaerobaculia bacterium. GTDB lineage: Bacteria > Acidobacteriota > Thermoanaerobaculia > Thermoanaerobaculales > Sulfomarinibacteraceae > CAZEJK01. The sequence goes on along the minus strand of CAZEJK010000370.1, from coordinate 996 downwards.
CGCGGATCGCCGCCTCCAAGGTCTCCTCGAGGATCAGGTCCTCCACGAACTGCGGCGTCTGCAGCAGCGCGTAGCGCTCCCGCACCGCCTCGTTGAGGTCCTGGTAGAGGTCGCCGAGCAGGCGTGGGTCGGCGTTCGCCAGGTCGAGCACCAGGGCGCCGTCGTCGTCGGTGGCGCGGAACGCGTCGATCAGCTGCCGGGCCGCGTCCCCGGACGGGCCGAGGAGCCACAGCGGGTTCGCCTCGGGTGCGAACAGGTGGTGCGCGCCCTCGAGCGCCGACAGCTCCCGGAAGACCGTCAGCAGGTACTCGCGGGCGGTGAGGAACGGCGCGAGGCGGACGAAGTACGCCTCGGAGTCGGCGGCGCCGTCGCCGGCGATCCGCCGGCGGGCCACCAGCCCTCGCTCCTCGAGCAGGCGCACGAACAGGACCGACAGGACCCACGCGGCCGCGATCTGCCCGACGCGGTCCCGCGACCACACTGCAAACGTATCCCCGGTACGCTTCTCCTCCCGCGCTTGCTGATACGCAGCGCGCAGCGCGGCGCTCACGCGCGCATCCCGCGACCGCTCCAGCAGGTCCTCGGCCAAGTCCTTCAAGACCGGCTGCAACCGCTCCACCAGCACACCACTCGCCATCACCATCCACCACACCTCTCTACAGTCACACCACCAAGGCGTCCACACCGAACCCCAACGAACCTGCACCACGAAGACCCAACCGGCTCACCAACAACCACTCGCCCATGCCCCTACTCTTCTCTTCTCTTCGCGCTCTTCGTGCTCTTCGTGGTGAACTCCCCGTTCCCAGGACCTCGCAGCTGCCCGCCGCCAAGCTGACAGGCCCGTGCACCTCCTCCGAAGGCCCACGGTCGCATCCGATGCCCCGTGAGCTTGAACCACGAAGAGCACGAAGGCGTCACCAAGAAGAGGTTCACTCGCCCCATCCTCCGCTCCCCTCCCTCTTCTCTTCGCGGTCTTCGTGCTCTTCGTGGTGA
>CAZEJK010000369.1:0-4662 GCA_964512045.1 uncultured Thermoanaerobaculia bacterium | reverse complement strand
CCCACACCCTGCGCGTCGAGAAGCAGGGCTACCTTCCTCAGATCTTCGCGATCGAGGTCCGCGAGCTGCCGATCGAGGTCCGGGTCGACGCTGGAGAGTTCGTTCCGGAACCGACCCCGGCCGAACCCCAGTCACCGGCGGCAAAACCAGCCCAGACCAAGCCCGAGGCACAACAGCAGGTGGGACAGCTCGTCGTGACCTCGGCGCCGCAGAACTGCACGGTCTCGATCAACGGCCGGGAGGAGACGAAGCGAACACCTCAGCTGACCCTCGGTGGGCTACCAGCAGGCCTGCACACCATCACCTTCCGTCGCGATGGTTACGAGCCGATTCAGGATCGTATCGAGGTTCCCGCGGGGGCGGTGCTGACCGTTCGCGGCAACCTGATCGAGGGCACGGTCGAGGTGATCCACAGGGGCAAGGGTTCGTTGCGGCTCACGTCCACGCCAACAGCGTGCACGGTGCGGCTCGATGGAAAGACCCACCAGAAGACCCGAGGCCGCCTCAACCTGTCGTTCATTCCGGCGGGCTGGCACCAGCTGGAGGTCTCGATCCCCGGGCGGACCCTGTCCACCGACGTGCTCATACTGGATGGTCAGAGGACGGTGGTGGAGGTGAGCTTTCTCGACACCGACGCGCCGTTCACGATCCGTCTCCAGGAGGATTGACGCGTCCTGACGGCTTAGGGGTCGCGCAGAAATAGCTCCATTCCCGGTTCTGAGACAGTGTGCACATACGCCACAGAAATGAAAAAGACTCTCAACTACGAATCAGATAATGATAACAATTATTATTCTTCATAAATGCCTCTATCAGATGAAGTTATGAAGGACCATTTCTTGATCGTGCCCTCCAATCATGGTAGGCTCGCCGCCGAAGCACAGCTTCACATTGCAGCAGGTTTTCTGAGACGGCCTTTCGTCATTTTTGCGGAGAAGGTACTTCAAAGGAGGGGGCGTATGAGTATGAAGGTCTTCGGAGAACGGGCGACATGGTGGCGGGTGGTCGCAGTCGCCGCATTACTCACGGTCGGTCTCGCACCGGCGCTGACGGCACAGGAAGCCGAGGAGGAGCCACAAGCACAGGAGCAAGAGGATCAGGCTCGGTTCGAGGATGAGGTCACCGTCACCGGTAGTCTCATTCCGCGGCCCGACCTGGAGTCGTTGAGCCCGGTCGCCGTCATGGACGTGGAGGAGGTCACCTACTCCGGTGTGACCCGGATCGAGGACCTGATGGCAACCCTGCCGCAGGCGTTCGCCGGTCAGAACTCCACCTGGGCGAACGGCGCCACGGGAACGGCCACCGTGGACCTCCGGAACATCGGCGCCGAGCGCACCCTGGTGCTCATCAACGGCCGCCGCATGGCCCCGGGCTCGCCGTGGGGCTACGCACCGGATCTCAACACGATCCCGGCGGCCATGCTGAAGCGCGTGGACGTGCTCACTGGCGGCGCGTCGTCCACCTACGGTAACGACGCCGTGGCCGGCGTCGTCAACTTCATCCTCGACACCGAGTTCGAGGGAATGCGCGCCGACGTGCAGTACAGCTTCTACAACCACAAGAACGACAACGACCTCGCGCAGCAGATGAACGCGGAGCGGGGCTTCGACTACCCCACCGGCACCGCAAATGACGGTGACGGGATCAACGTGAATCTCGCGTTCGGCGGCAAGTTCGCCGACGGCCGGGGACACGCTTCGGCGTTCATCGGCTACCGTGACCTGGACGAGGTCACCAAGGGCATGCGCGACTACCTGAACTGCTCGGCGTGGGCGACAGAGGATGGTCCGCTCTGCGGCGGCTCGGCCACCACCGACCGGGGCACATTCATCGACGCCAACGGCGACTACTGGATGATCGATCCGAACGTCGATGGTCACGCGTTCGTGCCGTGGGACGGCTACACCTTTAACTACGGTCCTTACAACCACATCCAGCGCCCGGACGAGCGCTGGAACGCCGGTGCGTTCATCAACTACGAGTTCAACGAGCACGCCGAGGGGTACATGGAGCTCATGTACATGAGCGACGAGACGCGGGCGCAGATCGCCCCGTCCGGCGCCTTCGGTGTGACCAACACCATCAACTGCGACAACCCGATGATGAGCGATCAGCAGCGCGACCTCATCTGTACCCAAAACGGCTACGGCCCGGACGACTACGCGCCGCTGATCATCCTTCGCCGCAACGTAGAGGGCGATGCACGCAGCGAGTTCATGCGCCACTCCAACTTCCGGATGGTGGCCGGCGTGCGCGGCGACATCAACGACAACTGGAGCTACGACGTCTACGGCATGCATGCCCAGACCAACATGGAGGACACCTACCTAAACGACCTCGACATCGACCGGATCACTGACGCCCTGGACGTGATCGTCGACCCGGACACCGGCGACTGGGTCTGCCGCTCCGGCAACCCCGGCTGCGTGCCGTGGAACGTGTTCGAGGCCGGCGCGGTCGATCCGGCGGCGATCGACTACATCAAGACCCGGCTCGTGCTGTTCGGCACCACCAGAACCCAGGTCCTGAACGCCACCTTTACCGGTGACCTGGAGGACTACGGCATGATCCTCCCGGGCGCGATCGAGGGGATCCAGATGGCCGTTGGTACCGAGTGGCGCGAGGAGTTCCTCGAGCGGATCGTCGACGAGACCTACCGCACCGGCAACGCCGCTGGTCAGGGCGGTCCGACCGAGCCCGTCGATGGCAAGTTCGACGTGACGGAGATCTTCACCGAGTTCCTGGTGCCGATCGTGCAGGACCGGCCCGGCATCGATAACCTGTCGATGGACCTCGGCTACCGGTACTCCGACTACAGCACCTCCGGCGGCGTCGACACCTACAAGGCGATGCTGGCGTACTCCCCGAACGCCAACATGTCGTTCCGCACCGGCTTCAACCGCGCGATCCGGGCGCCGAACATCTTCGAGCTGTTCGCGCCGGCCGGCTTCGGCCTCGGCGGCTCGGTGGACCCCTGCGCCGGCCCGAACCCGACGTTCACGCAGGAGGAGTGCGCAAACACCGGTGTGACGCCGGACCAGTACGGCAGCGTCCCAGGAAACCCGGCCAACCAGTACAACACCTTCGGCGGCGGCAACCCGAACCTGGATCCAGAGACCGCCGACAGCGTCACCCTCGGCATGGTCATCACGCCGATCGCTCTTCCCGGTTTGACGGTCACCCTCGACTACTACGAGATCGAGGTCACCGACCTCATCGATAGCTTCTCGTACAACGACATCATGACCACCTGCGCCAGGACCGGCGATCCCGCTCTGTGCAGCCTGATCCACCGTGGTGTCGATGGCAACCTGTGGTACTCGTACAACATCGGCGGTGGCTTCATCGAGACCTCCCAGCAGAACGTGGGAGACCTCACCGCCGAGGGCCTCGACCTGACCGCTGCGTACACCTTCGGGCTCGGCGACAAGGGCTTCCTGAGCACCGACCTGAAGGGCACGTTCACGCTGACCAACTCGGTGTCGAACCCGTTGCGCTCCTACGACTGCGTCGGCTACTTCGGCTTCCAGTGCGGTCAGGCCACTCCCGAGTGGCGCCACCGCATGCGGTTTACCTGGGAGAGCAACTTCGGGCTCAACCTGTCGGTCATGTGGCGGCACATCGGCTCGGTCGACAACGACGATGCCAGCTCCGATCCTGACCTCCGGGACCCCGACCAGATGGAGATCTGGGAGGCGAGCGGATCTGACGGCGCGTCGGACTTCAACTACATCGATATCTCCGGCACCTATAACATCACCGACAGCATCCAGTTCACGCTGGGTATCAACAACGTGTTCGACAAGGAGCCGCCGATGTGGCCGGACCTCCAGGACGATCAGTTCGTCAACACGTATGCGACGTACGATCCGCTGGGCCGGTACGTCCACACCAGCCTGCGCTTCACCTTCTAGGGTCGGCGCGATCGACAACCAACCGGCGGTCCCCGTTCTGGGGACCGCCGTTTTCTTTGATACGGGGCACCGAAGACACCCGCGCGGGGATCAACCCCGCGCCTACAGTATCCTCCGCAGCCACCTCGTAGCTGCGGGGTTGATCCCCGCAGTCGGTCATCGCGGTGCATCCCGACGTCTGGCGGCAGGTCACCGCACAACGCCCCACCCCGTCATCTCGACCGAGCTTTCGTGACGTCGCTGATGGCACCGGTGCGGACTGCGTCATCGGTCTCACCGGAGAACGTGGCGAGCGGAGAGATCCCGAGGGAGAACCGCCGCCTTTCGGCCCCGGTCAACGGTTCCGGCCCGGGCCCCGGCAGCCGGCAGCCGGACCCGGACGATGGCCAGACAGCGACTACGGTGCGTTCGGGTTGACCTGGTCGTTCGTGCTTTCTCTTCCTCCGTCCGACGGCGGATACCGGGGCGTGAGCAACCAGCCTGTCGTGAGGTCAACCCGACGGTCAGGGCTTCAGAGCTCCGGGGCCGGCTTCCAGCTTCCGGGACGGGGACCAGGGCCGATGCCGATGCCGGGGTGGCTTCGTTGGGTGGCTGGTGAACGCGGACCCTTCCCACCCACCCGGCCGGCGAGACGCCGGCTGCCACAATCGAAGAGCAGTCAGTCCGGTTGTGGTGGCCCGCGTCTCGCGGGCCGGGTGCGTGGGTGACGACCCATCTTGACGACCGAGCCGACCGGAGCACCGCCGGC
>CAZEJK010000368.1:0-4677 GCA_964512045.1 uncultured Thermoanaerobaculia bacterium | reverse complement strand
TTGGTGGATATCCCCCGAGGTTACTGTAGCCCCGGCTGACGGAGCAGCGGGGCGCGGGTGCTGATGTTGGATTCCACCCTTGGGAGAGTATGGCAGGGAGCTGAGGTTGGAGGAAGAGTGCGTGCAATCACCGGGAGGTGATTGGAGTGGTGGCATTCGGAGGGTTGTGTCGGGAGCGTTCAGGAAGGTGTTGTGAGGGGGCGTTGCAGGTCTGGGGCGGCTGTGGTGATCACGGTTGGCGATGGAAGAGGGGAAGGGCGATCGTCAGGCGGGGTCAGGTTTTGAGAGCAGGTTGCAGCCTGGCGGTGAGGTGAGAGTCAGAGAGGTCGTCGGGGTCGAGGCCGTGAAGGAGGTTGACGACGCGGACGTCGTGCGTGTGGCGGAGAGAGCGGTTGATCCTCTAAGCGGCCGAGCGGCCGGTCGGGTCGCCGTCGAGGAGGAGGACGATCCGGGGGAAGGGATCGAGGAGGCGGCGCTGGGTCGGGGAGAGGGAGGATCCGAGGAGGGCGACGGCGGGGATGCCGAGCTGATGCAGGCGCATGACGCTCCAGGTGCCCTCGACGAGGCAGATGGTGGTGTCGAGGGTGGCGGGGAGGCGGTGGAAGCCATAGAGGATCGAGGCTTTCGGGAAGCCTGCGGGCAGCTTCCACTTGCCGTAGAGCGTGGCGTGTGAGGGGACGAGGCGGCGGCCGGCGTAGCCGAGAGGCTGGCCGGAGGGGTCGTGGAGGCGGACACCGACACAGTCCTGGAGGAAGCCGGAGCCGAGGTAGACGCCGGACTCGAAGAGGGAGGCCGTGGAAGGCGTAATCGCCTTGTGTCTGAGTAGATCTGCTCCGGGGTCGAGGCGGAGCTTGCGGGTGAACGGTTTGAAGGGCCTGGGTTGCCGGGCTCGGCTGGGGGGCGAGGAGACAGCAGGGGCCGGGGGTGGTGGAGCCGAGGCGAGCGAGGCGAGGTAATCACCGGCCTGGGAGAAGGTGAGGTCGTCGAGGCTGCGGACCAGGTCGATCACGTCGCCGCCTCGTGCGCAGCCGGAGAAGCAGTACCAGAGGTTTCGAGACAGGCTGACGACGAAGGCGCTCTTGTTGTCGCCGCCGTGGATGGGGCACGGCCCGAAGAGCCTGTCACCTCGCCTGGTGAAGCGATCGGCGAGGCCGTGGTGCGCCAGCACCTGGTGGATGGCGACCGAGTGCTTGAGGAGCTTGAGGTCGTGGAAGGCCATCGTGAGATCTCCTTGCGTGACGGCGAGGATCAGGAGGTTGACCCAGAGTCGGTGGGGGCGTTTGCGCTGGTGAGAATGGCGTCAGGGTGATTGTGTGCGAGCAGATCCACGTACTGCTTGGCGACGTGACGGCGCAGGTGGAGGACCCTGGCGAGGTGGTCCGGGTCAGGGATGCGACCTTCGAGGTGCATCAGAGCCTCGGCGCGGCGGTAGGTCTGGATGTAGCGGTCGCGGCTGGCCGGTGCGTGGCGTGTGAGCCAGGAGATCTCCTCACCGGTGAGGCCGTGGTTGTCGAGGTCGACGATCCAGCTCTTGTGGGTGAGAGTGGGGCCTGCGTCCTCCATGAGGCCCTTGGTGGGTGCTTCGACGTGGAGGGAGACCGCGAGCTCGCGGAGGTCTTTGGACATCGTGGCGGGCGAGGTGTGAAGGAGCTCGGCCAGGCCGGCGACAGACATGATCCCACCCTGCTCCCAGACTGCGGTGGCGATGATCGTGGCAATTGAGGCGCGACGTCGGCCGACCGGCAGGTCCTTGCGCCAGATCTCCTTGACCTGGTCGGTGTACAGGGGCGCGAAGACCGGCATGACAGGTCGGTCCGAGACCTTCTCGCCAGACAGGAAGGCGGGGTCGTGAGCATCGGCGAGGATCACGATCTCACCTGGGCGCAGGGAGTCCGGGACACGGAAGGTGGCATCGAGCAGGGCGAGCAGGTCGTCGGTGACCGCCTGGGCGACCCTGGAGGTGGTGGCGAGGTCGTCCTGGATGAGCTGGCGGACGGCATTTGAGACCGTGTGCTGTGAGAGGCGCTTGGCCGGGTCCGAGGAGCGACGTTTGCCCGCCGGGACACCGTGAGCGATACCGTCAGGGTCGAGCTCGAAGCGACGCCGAAGGCGCTCGAGGTGGCGACGGCACTCGGGCTCAGAGGCGAGTTCTGATGCGACCTCGCAGTAGGTCTCGTACGCCTTCTGAGACAGCCCGGAGAGGTAGCGCCGCTGCTGGTCAGAGCCGTCGGGGTAACGCTCGAGGAGGTACAGCACGAGGGCGAACTGATGCTGGTAGCGGCCGATGGCGCACTCGGAGTGCTTGGTGACGGCACGGATCTGGCTGGTGGTCTCACCACGGCCGAGCATCTCGGCGATGACACGCTTGTGGGACGGTTCCGGCCCGATGTCCTTCACCGCGCCGCGGGTGGGCACCGTGTACCCCCGCTCGCGCAGCTTCCTGACATAGTCCTTGACGGTGCTGATGTCGACTGTCAGCAGCACGCTGAGGTCCTCGTACGACAGGGGGGATCGCTGCTCGAACGCCTCTGAGCACAGGCGCAGCAGGCGCAGAAGACGAGCCTCGACCGGGCCGTGCTCGGCCTGCACCTCGACGTCGGCAGGGTGCATGAGGGTCAGGGTGACGTTGACCATCTTGCAGTGCCTGATCGGCTTGCCGGGAGGCTCACAGATGCTGACCGCCGTGTAGACGATCGAGCCCGGGTCTCGGACCTTGCCGTAGCAACACTCGATGTGATCGGCGAGGATGTCGAGCACGACACGACTGTGGGCGGGGCTGAGACCGACCTCAAGCTGGAGCCGCTGCGCGACATGGTGCTCCGGGGACTTGCTCTCGAGGCGAGAGGATGCGGTAGATTGGGACATGGCAGCGCCCTCCGTGGGCTGGGTTTTCGCTCGGACCTCGGCAGCTGGGGGTTGGTCGACCCTGGACCAGCTGCCGGGCGCTGCCATCTATGCCACGTCGCCGCCCTCTTGAGAAGCCTCGTCGACTGCTGTGCTCCCCTGTCCCGGAGGAAGGAGTTCGAGGTAGGCGGCCACCAGACGCTCGGAGCAGCCGAGGATGCGGGCGATGACCGCCGGCTCCGGCTCCTTGTCGAGGTAGCCCACGAGCTCACTCACCTGCTCGAAACGGTGGACGTAGCGCTCGACCGAGCGCGGGGTGTGGTTGGTGGCCCGGGCGATCTCCGAGGTGGTCTGCCCCTCCAGGTGGCGCGCCACGATCTCCGCCTTGTGCGTGATCGCCGGCGAGCAGTCCTCGACGATGCCCCGGGTGGGCAGGGTCTCGCCCGTCTCCTTCATGTGCTCGGCCAGCTGCGAGCTGACCCGGGCCGCGCTGATGCCGGTCATCATGGCCAGCTGGGAGGACGACAGGGTCGCACCTTGCTCGTACGCCTCGACCACGAGACGGGCCAGTCGCTGGCGCCTGACCCGGTGCAAAGGCTCGCCTGCCACCAGGCGGTCGATGTCTTCATCCGCGATCAGGGTCAACCGCACCCCCTTGAGCTTCTTCTCCTCCAGCCTGCGCAGGTGCCATGAGGGCCCCTGACCCACCTCCGGAGCCAGCATGTGTACCTGACCTGGCTGCAGATGCTCGGCTGTCACCAGGGTCGACTCCACCACCGCCACGATCTCGTCCACCAGTAGCCGCGCCACCTTGGGCTGGCGCCCCAGACCCAGCTCCTCGCACAGCAGCACGTACACCCTGCTCTTCAGCGACAGCGCCCGCTGTGGCCCATAGGTCGCCTCCTGCCACGTCGTCGTGCCGCTACCCATGGCTCGCCTGCCCTTCCCCGTCAACCAGCTCGGGCGCTCCGAAACGCCGCAGCAGACGCACGAACACAGCCCGGTGGCTCGGCTGATCGTACCTGCCTGCCAGCTCCACGTAGCTCGCAACCAACCTCTGCGTCAGGCCGGTGATGCGTGCAATCGCCTCCGCGGGAACGCCCCCTCGCTCAAGCTGTACCACCCTGGCGAAGTCCCCCAGGTAGCGCTCCACGCTGCCCAGGCTGTGCCCGGTCCGGGCCGCGATCCGCGCCGGAAGCAACCCCGCAAAGTACAGCCGCAGCACCTGCTCCTTGTGCGACACCGACGGCCCGATGTCCTCCACCACCCCTCGCGTCGGTACCCGCTCCCCGTCCTTCGCACACCCCTGCGCCAGTCGGCGTACGGTCGACAGATCAACAGCCAAGAGAAGAGAGAGATCCTCATGGCTGAGCACCCCTCCCTGCCGATACGCCTCCGCGCTCATACGTGCCAGCCGCGACCGCCGCAACGCCGGGCTGCCCTGGCCGTGCAGCACCTCCCCATCCGCCTCGTGCACCACTGTCAGGTTCACCGGCACTGTCAGGCAGTGCCGCAGCGGCTTGCCCGCTCGCTCCCCAATCGCCACCGCCGGGTACGTGATCTGACCCGGCCCCCTCGACCCCGATCCCGCCGACCGGTACCCCTCCAGCACCTCCTCGATCCGCCGCATGAGCGCCCGGCTCGCCACCGGGCTCAACCCAAACTCAGCCTGAAGCTCAACCTCCAAGGAATGAAAAGGTTCCTTCCACCCAAGCCGGTCCACCACATCCCCTCCCATGTCTCCTCCTCTGAGACCTGGGGGGATATCCACTAACGGTCAATCTCTCTGTTGGCTTCTTCGCATTGGTCTGGACGATCTCATTAAGTAACCTG
>CAZEJK010000367.1:0-4695 GCA_964512045.1 uncultured Thermoanaerobaculia bacterium | reverse complement strand
CTGAGGCCGGCGCCAGGGGCGCGGAGGTCGCCCGCTACCTGGAGCGGTTGCTCGACGAGAAAGCGTAGGGTCGATCGCGTGCAGGAGCTCGTCGAGGCCGTCTGACGTCAGACGCTCTCCGCCCATGCCACCGTGTCAACGAGCCCCTCGGCCAGCGTCTTGGTGGGTTGCCAGCCGAGCTCGGCGGTGATCCGCGAGATATCGGCGGTAGAGACACGAATGTCGCCTTGCTGGGCCGGCGCGGAGTCGACAGGATAGCTGTGGCGGTCGAGACCCCGGTTTGCGAGCAGCGTGTCGAGGAGGGTATTGACACTGGTAGGCGTGCCGCTGCCGATGTTGTAGACGCGTCCGAAGCTTGCCGGTTCGTCGAGCGCGTCGGCCCATGCGCGGACCACGTCGCTGACGTGGACGAAGTCGCGGGACTGCTCCCCGTCGCCGTGCACGGTGACGCGCTCCGAGCGCAGGAGCTGCCCGAGGAAGATGGCGAGGACGCCCTGATAGGGGTTGTCGAGCCGTTGCCGGGGCCCATAGACGTTGAACATCCGGAACGAGGTGGCGCGCAGCGGCGTGGTGAGATCGGTGCGCTGCGCGGTGACGTGGACGTACCGTTCGGCGGCGTACTTGGTGACCCCGTAGTAGGAGACGGGGACCGCCGGCGTCGACTCGGGAGTCGGTACGGTCGCGGGCTGGCCGTACACGGTCATCGAGCTGGCGAACAGCAGCCGTGACACGCCGGTGTCGATGCAGGCACGGAGGACGTTCACGGTGCCCTCGACGTTCACGCCGAGGTCGGTCGCCGGGTTGTCGTAGGACAGCCGGATCGAGGCCTGTCCGGCGATGTGGCAGACGACATCGATGCCAGTCGCAAAGGCCCCGTGGACCGCGTCCGGATCGCGCACGTCGCCGGCCAGGAAGGTCGCCTCCGATGGCACATTGCGCCGGTCACCGGTGCTCTCGTTGTCCAGCACCACCACCCGGTGGCCGCGCGCCAGCAGGCCATCGCACAGGTGCGAGCCGATGAACCCCGCACCGCCGGTGATCAGAATCGAGTGCCTCATGGTGGTGTGTCCTTCTGGTGTCGTGGATCTGTTGCTGTCGGCGTGTCGGCACCCCACGGGGAGAAGGTCTCGGTTGTGGGCCTGCGGTAATCGGAGCGTACCAGGAGCCACTCGAACCAGACGCTGAGCAAGGTGTACAGGTAGCGGCTTCCCTGCTCCTTGAGGACCAGACGGGAGACCCCCTCGGTCCGGTTCCTCCACGAGATCGGGATGGCTTTGTGGGTGTAGCCGCGCACGATCGCCTTGAGCGGAAGCTCGATGGTCAGGTTGAAGTGGGGCGAGACGAACGGCCTGCAGCCATCGATGACGTAGCGACGGTAGCCTTTGAAGGCGTTGGTGGTGTCGTTGAAGCGGAGGCCGAAAAGGAGCTGGATCAGGGTGTTCGCGATCCGGTTGACGATCAGCTTGACCCACGGGTAGTCGATGAGCTTCGAGCCGCGCATGAAGCGCGATCCGAATGCACACTCGGCCTCGTCACGGAGGATGTGGTAGTAGTGCACCACGTCGTCGGGATCGTCCGAGGCATCGGCCATGTACACCACCACTGCATCGCCGGTGATCGCGTCGAGGCCCGCTCGGACAGCACGCCCGTAACCGTGGAGGCCGTCGTTGACCACCAGGCGGACAGAGGTGTCGTCGCCGGCGAGCGAGCGGATCACGTCGGCCGTGCCGTCCCGGCTGCCGTCGTCCACCACCACGATCTCGCGGTCGGTGATACCGGCGTCATCGAGGCGCGTCGCCAGAGCGGTGATGGTGGAGCGGATCTGACCCTCTTCGTTGAGAGCGGGGATGACGACGGACAGCTTCACGCCGGGTTGCACTCCTGGGCGAGGGAGGCGATACATCTCATGGCGCGAGCCGCTGCTGCCATGCCTCGACGAGCTCGGTGAAGATGTCGTCGAGGCTTCTGGTGACCGACCACTCGGGGATGGCGGCTCGGAGCGCGCGCAGGTCGGAGATGTAACAGATATGGTCGCCGCGCCGCGCCTGCTCACTGTAGGTCCACCGCATCTGCCGGCCGGTGAGCGCCTCCACCTTCGCAAACGCCTCAAGGATCGACACGGAGTTCTCTCTTCCGCCACCCAGGTTGAAGACTGCTCCAGAGGGAGGGTCGGCCGCCAGGAGCTCGATGCAGCGTGCGACGTCGTACGAGTGGATGTTGTCCCGGACCTGCTTGCCCTTGTATCCGAACACCGTGTACTCGCGGCCCTCCAGGTTGCACTTGACCAGGTAGCTGAGGAAGCCGTGGAGCTCGACGCCAGAGTGGTTGGGGCCAGTCAGACAGCCGCCGCGCAGGCAGCAGGTCCGCAGACCGAAGTAGCGGCCGTACTCCTGCACCAGGAGATCGGCGGCGGCCTTCGATGCGCCGAACAGGGAGTGGAGCGAGCGGTCGATGCTCATCGACTCGTCGATGCCGTGCGCGTGCTCGGCTCCGGCGTAGTCCCAGCGCATCTCGAGCTCGACCAGCTCGAGGGTGTTGGGGCGATCCCCGTACACCTTGTTGGTGGAGAGGTGGATGACCGGCGTTTCCGGAACATGGGTGCGGGTTGCCTCGAGCAGGTTGAGGGTGCCGGTAGCGTTGACGTCGAAGTCGTCGAACGGCCGGCTCGCGGCGAGATCGTGACTCGGCTGGGCGGCCGTGTGGACGATGAGGTCGGGCCGCACTGCGGCGACGATGGCGTCGATCTCCGCCCTGCTCCGGATGTCGATGTCGTTGTGGGAGAAGCGGGCGCAGGTCCGTTCGAGTCGAGCCTGGTTCCAGCGCGTGTCGCCGGCGGGTCCGAAGAAGTCGGCGCGCATGTTGTTGTCGACGCCGACGACCCGCCACCCGAGGCTGTCGAAGTGGGTGACGATCTCCGAGCCGATCAGGCCGTTGGAGCCGGTTACGAGAATCGTGGTCATGCGAGTCCTCCCGAAGTCCCTACGGTAGACCGCGCGCCGAACGAAGGCAACCACCCGAGCCGGCGCAGGCGTGATGCGACGTGGCTGCGGAGGACGGGCTGTCGGCACGGATGAGGACCCTGACGGGGACCCCTCGTTGCTGCCAGAGCGCGATCTCCTCAGGGGGCGAGCCAGAGCTGGTAGGCCTGGTGACGATCCGCCCATTCTGATGGGCGATGACGGCCCAGCTCTGTGGCAACGGTGCTTCGCGATCCTCCATCCGGAGCCAGAGCTGATCGCTGCCCTGACGTGCGAGCGCAAACGTGAGGAGCGCCTCCCAGTGGACCAGATCGTACGGCGCCGCGGGGCGCAGGTAGTACGTCTTCGCCATGCCACGATGGCCGGCGGCCTGGAGGGCGTGTGGTGGCGAGGTGGGGTCGAGCCGCAGGCACACGAGAAGGTCGACGTCGGGTAGCTGCGGAACGTACGCCTCGGCCTGTGCCAGTAGCAGCTGGTGGGCCGCATCCAGCCGTTGGACATCGTGGAGCTCGCCGCGGAGCAGCACCAGCTGACGGCCGGTCAGCAAGGTCGCGATCACCACGACGCCGATGACGGCGACGGTTTTGCGACGTGGAACGACGGTCAGTACCAGGCTGCCGGTGGCCACAGCAGCGAGGACGAAACCGATGAACGGGGCGGCGGTGTAGCGTGGTGGCAGCCACGGTACTGGCAGTATCGGAATGAACGGCAGCACGAACACAGCGAGGCCCAACCCGATCAGGCGATCTCGGCGGAGGATGGCAAGCGCTACGAGCACGAGGAACAGCGCGCTTCCGATCGCCTCGGCGAGCCCAAACGAAAAGTCGGCCGGCTGCAGCGGGACGAGGCCCCAGAAGGTGCTCCACGCGTGCGGCACCTTGAGCCAGGCGTCGAGCCCGCCACCGGTGTAGTCGCCACCAGCGGCCAGCCGGTCGGAGAATGCCTGAGCGTACGCGATCAGGTAGATGGCCACCGGGACCGCTGCCACTGTTCCAGTCAGTGCAGCGGTCCGCACACTCGTACGTCGCAGGGTCAGCTCGAAGACCACTGCGAGCGCCGGTACGATGACCCAGCTTTCCTTGCAGAACATCGACAGCAGGGCCAGCGCCATCAACCCGGCAGCACGGCCTGTGGTCCACCGCGACTGGGGCCAGAACGTCGCCATGGCGAGCCATATCGCGCACACAGTGAGGTCGTTGTAGGCGACGTTGACGGCCCACACAGGCTCGAACGTGAACGGCGATGTGAGCCAGAAGAACGCCGCGAAGCACCGCCACCCCTGGCCGACAGCGAATCGCCCGAGGAGCGCCCACAGCAGGACACCGCAGAGCAGATGGAGCGCGAGGGTCGTCAGATGGTTGCCCAACGGGTGGGGTCCGAACAGCAGGTCGTGGCCGGCGAACAGCCATGCGTTGGCTGGCCGGTAGAAGTTCTCCGGTCCGATCAGGAGCAGACTCGGGTCGCGGAGAACCTCTTGGCCCACCAGCCAGAGGTCGAAGTCGTCGCCGAAGAAACCGAGTCCCAGCACCGGGCTCAAGACGGCGCCGGCGGCGGCGATCGTGAGCCATAGCATGAGGCGCCCACGGCCGCGTGCGCCGTCCTCTGGCGACGACGGACCGGAGGACGACGTGCCGGTCGCAGATGTCCGGAGCTCGCTGCTGTCGCCGGCCTCGATCGTTACTGGAGGTGCTCGCACGGCCAGTAGGCGTACATCCCG
>CAZEJK010000366.1:2829-4709 GCA_964512045.1 uncultured Thermoanaerobaculia bacterium | reverse complement strand
TGGAGAAGGGGCTGCGTTTCGCCGTGCGCGAGGGTGGCCGTACGGTCGGTGCCGGAACCATCAGCGAGATCGTGGAGTAGCCGATGTCGTCAGATAAGATCCGTATCCGCTTGAAGGCGTATGACTACCGTCTGCTCGATCAGTCCGCATCGGAGATCGTGGACACGGCGCGACGAACAGGAGCCCGAATTTCGGGCCCGATCCCGTTGCCGACCCACATCCAGCGGTACACCGTGCTGCGCTCGCCGCACGTGGACAAGAAGTCCCGCGAGCAGTTCGAGATCCGCACACACAAACGGCTGCTGGACATTCTCGAGCCCACGCAGCAGACGATCGATGCGTTGATGAAGCTGGAGCTGCCGGCCGGCGTCGACGTGGAGATCAAGGCCTACGGGGCCCGGTGAGGTGGGTATGATACGCGGCATTCTTGGCAAGAAGATCGGCATGACCCAGCTCTTCGACGAGTCCGGCAAGGTGGTTCCGGTGACCGTCATCCAGGCCGGGCCGTGCGTGGTCGTGCAGCGCAAGACCGTCGAGCAGGACGGCTACGAGGCGGTGCAGCTGGGCCTCGTGGAGGAGACCCCTCGCAAGCGGCCGAACGGGCCTACAATGGGTCACTTCAAGGCCGCCGGCGTTCCACCGACGCGCCTCCTCGCGGAGGTCCCGGTGGATGCCGAGGACGCCTCCAAGCCTGGCGACGCGATCCTGGCCGATGAGTTCGCAGTCAACGACTCCGTACACATCATCGGGACCTCGAAGGGTAAGGGGTTTCAGGGCGTCATCAAGCGCCTCGGCTTTCATGGTGGACGGGCCACGCACGGCTCCATGTTCCACCGTGCGCCCGGCTCCATCGGCTGCTCGGCCTACCCGTCCCGCGTGTTTCCGGGGGCGGGGATGCCGGGTCAAACCGGAAACAAGCGCGTGACCGTGAAGAACGCGACGATCGTCAAGATCGACCCCGACCGCAACCTCTTGTTCGTCAAGGGCGGGGTGCCTGGGGCGCGCAACAGCTACGTTCGCATCGTGCGGGCGTCGTGAAGGGGAGGCGCGCGATGAAGATCGATGTCCGAAACTGGGGTAACGAGGTCGTCGGCCAGCTCGAGCTGCCGGACGAGCTGTTCGCGCGCGAGGTGAATCAGCACCTGGTGTGGGAGGTTGTCCGCGCGCATCTCGCGGATCGACGGCGTGGAACCCACAAGACCAAGGAGCGCGGCGAGGTCTCCGGATCGAACATGAAGCCGTGGAAGCAGAAGCATACCGGTCGCGCCCGCGCGGGCCACAGGCGCTCGCCGCTGTGGCGCCACGGAGGTACGGTGCACGGTCCCCGGCCTCGCTCGTACGCGATGAAGGTCAACCGCAAGGCGCGCAAGGCGGCGCTGGCCGGGGTGCTGTCGCAGCGGGTGGCGGAGCAACGCCTGCTCGTGCTCGACTCGCTCGAGCTCGAGGCCCCGCGGACCAAGGAGCTGATGGGCCGGTTGGCCGGGCTCGAGCTGGCAGGCCAGAAGGCGCTGCTGGTGGACGATCTCGCCGCTAACCAGAACATCCACCTTGCCAGCCGCAACCGTCCGGAGCTGACGGCGTTGGATGTGGGCTCGTTGAACGCCTACGAGGTGCTCAAGCACCGCTGGATCGTGACGTCTGAGCCTGCATTGCGGCGGCTGTCGGAGGTGCTGTCATGAAACCACGCGACGTGATCCGTCGCCCGCTCATCTCCGAGAAGTCGACGTTGATCCAGGAGATGACGAACACGGTGTGCTTCGAGGTGCACCCGAAGGCGAACAAGATCGAGATTCGCAAGGCTGTGGAGGAGCTGTTCGACGTGAAGGTCGAGACTGTCCGCGTCGTCAACCGGAAGGGAAAGCCGGTGCTCCGCTACGGTC
>CAZEJK010000366.1:0-2819 GCA_964512045.1 uncultured Thermoanaerobaculia bacterium | reverse complement strand
GGTCGAGTTGTCAACCACCGCCCCTCACGGCGGAAGGCGTATGTGAAGCTCACTCCGGAGTCAAAGACCCTGGAGTTCTTCGAGGGCATCTGAGGAGGCAGCGATGGCGATCAAGACCTACAAGCCGACCTCGGCCGGACGCCGCTTCGTCACCACCCTCGAACGTGCGGAGGTCACGGCGAAGTCTCCGTTCAAGCCTCTGACCAAGGGGAAGAAGCGTTCCACCGGTCGCAACAACGATGGGCATACGAGCGTCCGCCACCGTGGCGGGGGCCACAAGCGGCGCTACCGGATGATCGATTTTCGGCGGGAGAAGCTCGATGTCCCGGCCAAGGTGGCGACCATCGAGTACGACCCGAACCGGTCCGCCCATATCGCGTTGCTCCACTACCTCGATGGTGAGAAGCGCTACATTCTGGCGCCGGTGGGTCTGAAGCCCGGTGACCGGGTCGTTTCTGGCGAGAAGGTGGACGTCCGCGTCGGCAACGCGATGCCCCTGCGCTCGATTCCACTGGGCACGCTGGTGCACAACATCGAGCTCAAGCCGGGCAAGGGTGGTCAGATTGTCCGCTCCGCAGGCGGCTCTGCACAGATCATGGCAAAGGAGGGCAAGTACGCCACGCTGCGCCTGCCCTCCGGCGAGATGCGGATGGTGCTGGCAGAGTGTCGCGCCACGATCGGCCAGGTGGGGAACGTGGAGCAGGTGAACGTCTCGCTCGGTAAGGCGGGACGGAAGCGTTGGCTGGGACAGCGGCCGCAGTCTCGCGGTGTGGTGATGAACCCGGTGGACCACCCCCACGGTGGTGGCGAGGGCAAGAACAAGGGCCGCCACCCGGTGACCCCTTGGGGCAAGCCCACCAAGGGTGGCAAGACGCGCCGCAAGAAGGCCTCGGATCGGCTGATTGTCGCCCGGCGGCGGAAGAAGAAGTAGGCAAGGAGACTGACATGGCGCGTTCAATCCGCAAGGGGCCGTTCATCGACGATCATCTGGTCAAGAAGGTCGAAGCACAGGAGGGGTCAAGCCGTCGTCAGGTCATCAAGACGTGGTCGCGCCGCTCCACGATCACCCCACAGATGGTCGGGTTCACGATTGCCGTGCACAACGGGCACAAGTTCGTACCCGTGTACATCACCGAGAACATGGTGGGTCACAAGCTCGGCGAGTTCGCGTTGACTCGAACGTTTCGCGGTCACTCCGGCAAGAAGGAAAAGGGCGCTCGGTGAGGGGGAAGACGATGCACGCACAAGCCAAGCTGCGGTACTACCGTTCGTCGCCCCAGAAGGTCCGGTTGGTGGCCGATCTGGTGCGGGGGCAGCGGGTCGAGAACGCTCTCACGACCCTGCAGCTCTCGTCGAAGTACGCTGCTCGTGATGTCGAGAAGCTGATCCGCTCAGCGCTGGCGAACCTCGAGCAGTCGAGCCCGGGCGTGGATGTGGATCGGGTGGTCGTGTCCCGCATCGCGGTGGACGAGGGACCGAAGCTCAAGCGCGGTCGACCGGCGTCCAAGTGGGTCCGCTGGCATCGGATCTTGAAGCGGATGTGTCACATCACGGTCGAGCTCGCGGTCCGGGAATCCTGAGGAGGCACGAGTGGGTCAGAAAACACACCCGTACGGTTTTCGTCTCGGCTACAACAAGACCTGGCGCTCGCGCTGGTACGCCGATAAGAAGGACTACGCCGATCTGTTGCACGAGGATCTCCGCTTGCGCCAGGAGCTCAAGTCGCGTCTGCGCAACGCCGCAGTGTCGGAGATCGACATCGAGCGGACGGCGAACAAGCTGCGGATCAACATCTTCTCCGGACGTCCCGGGATCATCATCGGTCGCAAGGGCGCCGAGGTGGACAAGCTGCGCGACGACTTGATTCGGCGCTATGGTCAGGATATCCACATCAATATCCAGGAGATCCAGCGGCCGGAGATCGAAGCACAGCTGATCGCCGAGAACATCGCCAATCAGCTGGTGCGCCGAATCGCCTTCCGCCGGGCCATGCGGCGAGCTCAGGAAAACGCCTTGCGTTTTGGTGCTCAAGGTGTCAAGATCATGTGCTCGGGCCGGCTCAACGGCAACGAGATCGCTCGAACCGAGTGGTACCAGCAGGGCCGGCTTCCGCTTCACACGCTCAAGGCGGACATCGATCACGGCTTTGCCATCGCCTACACCACGTACGGCGTGATCGGTGTCAAGGTGTGGATCTACCGCGGCGAGCGGCACCGCACTCGCCGAACGCGCCGTCGCGCTTAGGCCCAGGAGGACTGCCATGTTGATGCCGAAAAAGGTCAAGTACCGAAAGCAGCAGCGGGGCAAGCGTCGTGGTGTGGCGCTGCGGGGATCGAAGATCTCGTTCGGTGAGTACGCGCTGCAGGCGCTCGAGCCGGGCTGGATCACCGCTCGACAGATCGAAGCGGCGCGTATCGCCATGACGCGACACGTCAAGCGTGGCGGCAAGATCTGGATCCGGGTGTTCCCTGACAAGCCGGTCACCAAGAAGCCGTTGGAGACCCGGATGGGAAAGGGAAAAGGGAACCCGGAGCACTGGGTCGCGGTGGTGAAGCCGGCGCGAGTCCTGTACGAGATGCAGGGGGTGCCCGAAGCAATCGCCCGCGAGGCGATGCGACTGGCAGCCCATAAGCTCCCGATCAAGACCCGCTTCATCACCCGGGGGGATGCATCATGAAGGCCACGAAGCTTCGTGATCAGTCGAACGAGGAGCTTCAGAAGAGCCTCGTAGACCTGGAGGAGCAGCTGTTCAAGCTGCGCTTCCAGAAGTCCACAGGCCAGCTGGAGAACCCGATCAAGATCCGCGAGGTGCGGAAGGA
>CAZEJK010000365.1:0-4718 GCA_964512045.1 uncultured Thermoanaerobaculia bacterium | reverse complement strand
CGAGCGTCACCACCGTCACACGGCCGCGAAGCCGTTCGACCTGCTCGAGTCTGTGGCTCCGATCGCCGGCGTCACTCGCGTCGTTCGTACGGTCCATGACGGCGTACTGACGATCACCTACGGTGGAGTTCGCGTCGTCAACGGACTCACCGCGATCGCGGGCTGCTGGCTCCTGCGACAGGTCGCGGCTCGACACGGCGCCACCAGTGCATCCAGTGCATCGCGCTCAGCATCTGCAGCGCGTCAACCGGGGTTACGGCACGAAGCTCAGAGCGCAGACAGCGCGGACCCAAGCTGAGGCGGTACGCTAGACACACGCGTGGAGCAGGACGACACACGACAACTGAATGGGGCCACCGATGAGACCCTCCTGTCCCTCCTGCGGAGCCAGTAATCGGCAGGGTGCCCGACGCTACTGCGAGTGCGGGGTCGCGCTGACGTCGGCATTACCGACCACCCCGGGTCAGCCTGATCGGCGCAGGCCTCGCACCACCCGAATGCTGGCAGCCCTACTCAAGAGCATTCGCCCGAACCGTGTACCACAGCTTCAAGCGGACCCTCACCTGCTCATCGTTCGCCCAAGCTGATTGTGAGAAGTCCACGCTGTCGAAAGCGGTGTCGATCACGACACCGGGAAGGTACGTGTTCCAACTCCACGACACGTTGCGGCTGTGATCGGGGGGCTTGTAGGTTGCGAGCGGCATCCACGAGCCGATTCTCGACTTCAGAAACGTGAGGATGGCGTCGCCGTAGATCACCGGCAAATCGGTTTCGAAACTGATGGAGATCTCCATCGAGCAAGCCGCTGCGGTGTCGCCCTCCCACCAGGAACAAGTGTTCACCACACCCCTGTGCGCCGTCGGCGGAAGGAGGTCGGCGAGACCGAAGAGCCCGAGAATGTCGCTCCCGTCGTGCGTGCCTCGAGGCAAGCTGCTCGTGTTGAGCGTTTCGGCATTGCGCTTCTCGTACTCATTCGGGGCGCCTTCGAGATCCTCGAAACTTGGGCGATTCGCCTTGAAGAACTCACTGTCCGCAAACTCGGAAAGCGCTGAGAACAGAGGGCTGTTCCTCGGTCGAACGGCGCCGTCCAGACATACCGTTCGGGAATGCTGATCAGACTCGGCAGTGCCGGCTGAATCGGCGATTGGTCAGTCTTCCTCAATCTCCCCACGGTACAGAGTCTCGACGGGCTGTTCTTCGGTTGGATCGCAGCACACGAGCTTTGCCTCTTCGTTTCGATGGCGGTAGCAGAACGTCGCGAGGTCGAGATCGCCGTCGGGTGGTAGATAGGCTCTCGACGACCACTTGCGGTTCTCCTGCGGCGACTCGGTCACGTCACCGCAGGCGTTCGTCCCCACTGCTATCGGCGAGCACTCGCAGAGCACCTTCACCTGCTCGCCGTCAGCGTGTTCGGCGAACCCGGCCACCGCGGAAGGCGCGAAGACAGCTACGACACCGATCCACAAGCAAGCAGAAGCGCGCATCGAGCAGCCCCCCCTGACGCCATGTTACTTCCTTCCAACCACTCGAGACAGCCCGGCACTCTGACACCGATTGAGCCCTTTGTCGGCCGCCTCGTCACAGCTGAGCCCGCGGCAGGTACCGCAGGATGTTCTCCATGATATCCGGGCGTTCTAATGCGACCCGGGCGAAGGCGGCGGGCGACATCGACCGCAGGAAGCCCAGGGCGACGTTGGCGCACACCTCCTCCGAGTAGCCCGAGGGGTTGCCGAGAACGGCGATGTGGTCGTGCGCCAGCTCCTCCGGCGTCAGCGCAACGAGCACGCCGAACACCACGGACTTGGCGAGCACGGTCGCGAGAGCGAGCCCACCCGGCAGATACCGCACGAGCTTGCGCGCGAGCTTCTGCGCCAGCTGCTCATCCCTGGCGCTGAGCATCCGGCGCATCTCGGCGCTCGTCTCGCCGTCCAACGTCGCATGCCCGCCGGCCGCGCTGGGGAGCCTCACGAGCGTCACCCGCGGAGCAAGCGCTGCACCGGCGTTCGCGGGCATCGGGCTTGGTGAGGTCGGGAAGGGCGCCGGGCGGGTCCTCAGGCCGCCGTCGGCGAATCTGCCATCGGGATCGCCGCTCGGATCGCGGTGCGTCCGTCCCAGGACGCACCCCGATGTTGGTGTTGAGCCCGCCGGAGGTCGATCAGACGATGGCTCACGATGGGGATGCCCACCGGTCGCGTCACGGCTCGAGATCGATCACCATCCGGTGCCGCTGCTTCACCCGTCGCTCGCGACCGCTGCGCCGGACCACGTCGAAGCCGTCGACCGCCTCGACGTGATGCGAGTCGCCGCGGTGCCTCATCATCTCGACTGTCTTGAAGGGATGGACCCAGACGCAGCGTCCCGTGGAGCCCGGAAACCAAAGATCTTCAGGCGGTTCGCCGTGACCGGAAACGCTGACGATGGGTTCCTCCACCTCCTCGAAAGCAATCCACGCTCGATACACTCGAACCCGATGGTCGTGGGCACGATCGGCGGTGCGCTTGCCGAGCGCCTCGACTTCGACCATGAAGCTCTCCTCGTCAGTGAACGGTTCGCCGAGCTTGATCGAGGTGTGGTACAGCGTCTCGACCTCGGCAGAGCAGCTCTCGCCGGTTCTCTGCATCCACTGCACCGTGGGCTCCACCTCGAGTGGCACGCGGAGGTCCCCGAAAGCCCAGACATGCGGGCTGAAGACGGGCGAGCCCTGCCAGCGGGCATCGACGATGAGACCACCACGCTCGCATCGGCGATGTCTTCGAACACCTGGACTCGATATCGTGTCATCGTCCTCGCCTCCGTTCCCTCGTGGCGGGGGGGTCACTCCATCCAGTCCCGGCCGATCGTGGAGTACGGGATCCCATGCCGCTTCAGCCATTCGGTGATCGAACATGGTGCGTCCGAGCATCGGCTCCCTCCGGTGCACGTCAGCAGGTACTCACCGAACAGCAGGAGCACCAGGTCGAGATGCTCCGGATTCACCATCACACTCCGCCAGCCGAGAGAATGCGTGGCACTCCACCCGAAGTACCCTGAGTCAAGCTCCACTGAAGCCGCAGCGGTGTCGTCGCCACGATCAGCGAGCCGGCATTGCGTCGCGCGGAACCAGGCCGCGAGGTCGCTCTCGTTCACCGGCCATCGGCTTTCGTCAGTCGGGGCGCTGACGTCGCCGAGAAACCGCCACCCGCCGAGCCCCCGGACAAGCCTCTCGAGATCGCGACCCCGGATCTCGCAGACAGGAGGCCCGTCGCCAACGCCCAGGCGAAACGTGAGCACGCTCGACTCAGTCGACAGCTCCCACCACAGGCCGTTCAACCGGAGCTGCCGGCGGACCGCAGGGGGCGGCCCGGACGCCGGCCACTCGACGTCCTCCAGGCGGTCGCCGGAAATCCAGGATCGGCTCAGCAGGCCCTCGAAGATCTCGGGCCACCATCCCTCGTCGCCTGGCTTCGGCGCCGGCGTGACCTCCCCGAACCGCCGGTAGAACACGAAGAAGCCGTCCAGCCATGCCCTCATTCGCTCGATGGGGTGGCCGACGACGTCGGGACCGCCGAACCCCAGCACCACGTCGGCAACCAGGATCAGACCCACGTCGAGAGCCTCCGTGGGCTCGATCTCGATCCTGCCGCCCCCGACGCCGTCCGAGACCCGCATCCCGGTCAGGTCAACGTCCACCGCCGACGTCGCGGGCGCCGCGGCGAGCAACGGCGCCACATCTTCGGACCACCACGCCCTGATCGTCGGCTGCTCTCCCGAGGCCGGCATTGACGCCGGGAAACGCGTGCCGGCGAAGAACCTCCACCCCACCAGCTGACGGATCAGCGCCTCCGTCTCGTGGGCGGGCAACACCACGTCACATCTCGCCGGGTCACCGCTGAGCGCGAAATGCAACCCATCCGGCGTCGCCTCCAGCGAGATCCCGGTGTGCTTCAGGACGAGCCGACGGTGGGATCGACCGTCACCACGGATCTTACCCACGAAGGCCAGCGGCTTCTCGAGCCCGTCCGTATCGGACCATTCCCACGGGCCCCCACCCATCGATCGCACGTCGCTCGCCTGTGGATCGGTGGAATCTGCGGCGGTCGGCCCCTCCGGCGACGCCGGCCGAATCGGCCTCGCACCCCTGACCAGCCGCCACACCCTCCTCAACATCCCCGTTGAGTGAGTCGCCCGGTGTCCTCCATCCATGCCCGCTCCCTTCCGCCTGATCGGATCACAGGTGAATGCCGCAACCATCCGAGTCCGTTCAACGGGGGGTAGGAAGCTCCTCTTCGACGCCGGCACCACGCTGCGTTCGAATACGAGCATACACTCGGCGGAGGTCCTTCAGGCTGGCGGATGGCCTTCGCCGAGGTGGCATGCGGCTGACGAGCCGGGACCCCACGGCCGGCGCCGGGCAGCCGGGCAACGAGCTGCAGGAGCTGCTGGGTGATTCCGTCCGCCTCTGACCCTGCGCTCGTCTCGTGAGGGAGCGAGACGACGATGAAGCCGGAGTTCGTGTACTGGCGCGATGGCGAGCTCTGGTTGGGATACCTGAAGGACGATCCCGACTCCACGACTCAGGCCCACGGCCTGAAAGAGCTCGAGGACAACCTGCGGGAGCTGGACCGCGGCCGCCGCCGGCACGATTCCCGGGGCTTCGGCTGCGCTCAATCGACCCGTTGCAGCCGGGATGGGATGTGGAATCAGAGCCCGAGAACGGCAGCCAGACCCGTCGCGAAGGC
>CAZEJK010000364.1:0-4725 GCA_964512045.1 uncultured Thermoanaerobaculia bacterium | reverse complement strand
GAGATCAGCTGTAACGATGCTCCGCCCCCGGTTGATACGTGTGAGATGCGATCACTGACTCCGGCACGATGCACCGCCATGACCGACTCTCCGCCGCCGACGACGCTGAACGCGGCGCTGTCGGCCAACGCATGCGCCACCGCCATGGTGCCTGCGGCAAACTGATCCGACTCGAACACACCGAGGGGGCCGTTCCAGAAGACGGTGCGTGCGTCCGCTATGTGCCGCGCGAACGCCTCCCGTGACTGCGGGCCCATGTCGACGATCGTGAGGTCAGACGGTACCGCTTCCGATGCCACAGTCTCCACCCGCGTGGGCGCGTCGATGGAGTCCGTCACCACTACGTCGGAGGGCAGCACGACCTCGATTCCGCGCTCGGTGGCGGCCGACAGCACGGCCTGAGCGGTCTCGATCATCTCCCGCTCGACCAACGATCCTCCGACCTCCCGGCCCTGAGCGAGCCAGAACGTGTTCGCCATACCGCCGCCGATGAGCAGAGCGTCCACCTGCTCCAGCAGAGCGTTGAGCGGCGCGGTCTTGGTCGAGATCTTCGCACCGCCGATGATCGCGATGTAGGGGCGCTCCGGCTGCGATCGCAGGTGGCCGAGGGCCTTCAGCTCTGAGGTCATCAGCTGTCCGGCTGCCTTGTGTCCCAGCTCGAACAGCGACGGTACTGCGGCAACCGACGCGTGCGCCCTGTGGGCGGTGCCGAATGCGTCGTTCACGTAGTGGGTGAAGCCGTGTGCAAGCGTGCGCGCGAACTCGTCGGAGTTCGCCTTCTCTCCAGGGTGGAAGCGCAGGTTCTCGAGCAGGATCACCGAACCGGGCGCTGCGTCTCTGACGGCGTCCTGCACCGAGTCGCCGACACACTCCGAGAGGAACTGCACCTGCCGACCGAGCTCCTCGGAGAGCGCGGGGGCGACCGGCCCGAGGGACAGCGAGTCGTCGCGCTGTCCCTTCGGTTTTCCGAGATGTGAGCACGCAACCACCGATGCGCCGCGGTCCAGCAGCCAGGTCAGAGTGGGAACCGACGCCCGCACCCGGCTCGCGTCCTGCACCTGGCCGTCACGAACTGGGACATTCAGGTCCAGGCGCACCAGGACCCGCGCACCCTCGAGGTCGCGCAGGTCGTCGAGCGCCGGGAAGGTCATGCTCCCTCCTTGGAGGCCATCAGGCTCATCAGGTCGACGCAGCGCAGTGCGTATGCGTTCTCGTTGTCGTACCAGCCGACGACGCGGAAGAAGTCGTCGGCGATCTGGCTGATCAGCTGCAGATCCACGACCACCGAGTGGCGCTCGCCGATGATATCCGACGACACGAGATCCTCGTCAGATGCGCGCAGGATCCCCTTGAGGGGACCGTTGGCAGCGCTGATGAACGCTTCGCGCAACGACTCGACGTTGGACGAGCTCTCGGCCACGAAGGTCAGATCCACGACCGAGCCGTCGCATACGGGGACGCGCATCGCCGCACCATGGAGCTTGCCTTCCAGCTCGGGAAGGACGAGGCCGACCGCCTTGGCGGCGCCGGTGGTGGTGGGGATGATGTTGATCGCTGCGGCGCGAGCGCGGCGGGCGTCCTTCGGATGCTGGACATCCAGAATCCTCTGGTCGTTGGTGTAAGCGTGCGTGGTGGTCATCCAGCCGTGGCGGATTCCGACCGCGTCATGGATCACCTTGGCCATCGGCGCGATGCAGTTGGTGGTGCACGAGGCGTTCGAGATGACCCGGTGGCTGGTCGGGTCGTAGTCGCCGTCGTTGACGCCGAGCACGAAGGTGCCGTCCACCTTCTTGCCCGGTGCGGAGATGACGACCCTCTTGGCGCCTGCCGTCAGGTGGGCGCCAGCCGTCTCACGGCTGCGGAACAGACCAGTGCTCTCGAGGACGTAGTCGACCCCCATCGCCTGCCAGGGCAGCGCGGCCGGATCGCGTTCGGACAGCACCTTGACCTCATGGCCGTCGATGACGAGGTGGTCGCCCTCCACCTTCGAGGTGCCGCGCCACGGCCCATGGACAGAGTCGTGTGCGAACAGATAGCCGAGCATGTCCGGAGAGGTGAGGTCGTTGATCGCAACCAGCTCGAAGTCGTCGTGGGGCATCAGGTGCCGGGCCACAAGCCGGCCGATCCGACCGAAACCGTTGATGGCAACACGAACGCTCATTGAGGTCTCCTCTCAGCTGTTGGTGTTCGATCTCTGAAGCGGTCTTCAGTGGGTTCTTGGGTTCGCCGTGCGGGCTCCCGCCGGCCACCCTTCGGGTGGTGGAAACCGATACCGGCGCTCGAACATTGCGCCACGAGGCCTCCGATCGGGACAAAGCTTTCAGATGAGCAGTATACGCAATCGCAACTGGTCCGGGCAAGGGCGCAGATGCAGCCGGCTTGACGCCACTGGGGAAGTCGGCTAGCGTTCGACTATGAGCGCCTTGGCCCCCATCTCGATGGTGGTGACATCTGTGGGCACCGAGCAGCAGGCGGTGGAGCTGTCCGAGGAGCTCCTGGCTCGGCGGCTGGCGACCTGTATCAACATCGTGCCGTGTCTCCGCTCCATCTATAGATGGAAGGGGAAGGTGTGCGAGGACACTGAGTACCTGCTACTGATCAAGACGCCGACCGCCCTGTTCGATCGCGTTTCCGAGACCATTCTCGAGGTGCACTCCTACGAGCTGCCCGAGATCATGTCGGTGCCGATCGAAGCTGCGGAGGAGACGTTTCACCAGTGGGTGCTGCGGATGGTCGAGCCGCCCGGCGAGGACCCCGAGGACGAGAGCGACGACCTTCCCGAGTACGACTAGCTCGGCCGGCGGCCACGCCCCGGCGAGCAGCCTGCTATCCAACCCGCCAGACGGTATCCAGCACCGTTCCATCCACCCACTTGACCACGGCAACCGGCTCGTCCGAGAGCGCGGGTGACTGCGGTTTGCCGCCGCACAGCTGCTCCACCTCGCGCTGAATCTCTTCGATCGGCCGGATCGGGAGAGCGGAGTCAGCGGTGGCGTCGAGCAGGTCGGTGCGGCGCGGGTTGATCGCGATCCCTCGTTCGGTGACCACCACGTCGATCAGCTCGGATGGGGCACACGCGGTCGTGACGCGGTCGACGATCACCGGAATGCGCTCGCGGAACGACGGAACGGCCAGGATCGAGCACCCCGCCGCCAGGCAGTTCTGCCAACCGCCGATGCCGTGGAGAAGCCGGCCGTCGGAGTGCGTGACGACGTTCGCCGAGAAGCTGGTGTCGACCTCGGTCGCGCCGAGCACGACCGCGTCCACCATCGAGGCAAAGTTCCCTTTGCCGTGATAGTTGTACGATGTGAACGGCGATGTTGGAACATGCCGGGGATCGTTGGCCATCGACTCGATCCCGGCGAGATCGAACGTCTGACCGTCCAGGATGTACTCGGTCAACCCCTCGCGGAGCAGCTCCACCAGATGCGCTGTGGAACCACCGCGCACGAAGCGGGCGGTGATGTTTCCGGCGCGCATCATCTCCTTGAGGAAGCCGATGAACGCGAGCGAGATCCCGCCGGCGCCGGCCTGGAACGAGAAACCGGGCCGCAGGATCCCGGCGTCGCGGATGAACTGCGCGACCAGCTCGGCGATCCGGAGCCGGTCCGGGCTGCGGGTGATCCGGGTCGTGCCGGATACGATCTTGGAGGGGTCGCCGATCGATGGGACCTGGACCACACAGTCCACGTTGTTGCCCTGAATCTGCCAGGGGATGCACGGGAACGGCACCAGGTTATCGGTGACGACGATGACCCGCTCGGCGTACATGGAGTCCGCCAGAGCGAAGTTCAACGAGCCACAGGCGGAAGGACCGACGGTGCCGGTGGCGTTGCCAAACGGATCTGCCGTCGGCGCGGCGATGATTGCGATATCGATCGGCACCTCGCCATCGGCGATCGCCTGCCAGCGACCGCCGTGGGAGCGCAACACTCCGAGGCCACGCATCGCTCCCCGGGAGCAGTAGTCCCCGAGCGGCCCGTTCATGCTGCCCTCGATGTGGTGCACGACGCCGCTGTCCATCAGATCGATCACGGGTGCGTGGCACGGGAAGGACGCGGACGGAAACCACATCAGGTCGCGGGCGCCGAGACGGGCAGCCTCCTCGAGGGCCATCAGCGCCACGTGGTCGCCGTTGCGGAGATGGTGGTGGGTGGAGATCACCATGCCATCGGAGAGCCCGCAGTGCTGCAGTGCGCTGGCCAGGTCGGGCATGAGCTTGTTGCCGTCCGACGGGAAGTCGGCACAGGACGGGATTTCGGGACCGTGGCGGCGGCCTTCGGGGCGGTACGCTCCGACGCCCTGAAAGGCCGCCTGCTCGCGTCCGTTCACGACCCGCGGAACCAGGCGATCGATGGCGTTGCGGATCAGATCGGTTCCGTTGGCCATCATGCACCTCCTTGGGGGCGCTGCTCATCATCGAGCCCCATGGCCCGGGCTCGCTGCACGAGCTGGACGGCCTGAGCGACCACCGGAGGGTCGATCATCTTCGAGCCGAGGCTGACGACCCCCTGACCCGTCCGTTCCGCCTCCTCGAACGCCGCAACGATCCGCTTGGCCTTGGCGATCTCAGCAGCCGACGGCGCGAACGCACGGTGGATCACCGGAATCTGCCGTGGATGGACGCAGCCCATCCCTACAAACCCGAGGCCCCGGGAACGGGCAGCCCACCGTTCGAGCCCCTCCAGGTCGCCGACATCGCCCCACACCGAGTCGATCGCCTGG
>CAZEJK010000363.1:0-4743 GCA_964512045.1 uncultured Thermoanaerobaculia bacterium | reverse complement strand
GCATCGTACGCCAGGCGCGTTCGAATACCATCGACATCGCCGAGGGTGTGGAGCGTATCGGCGATCAGGGCCGGCTCCTGTACCTGGCGGCTGATGGCGAGCGACTCCTCGAGGTTGGAGCGGGCGCTGGCGAGCTCGCCGCGGGCATAGTAGACGTTGGCGATGTTCTTCAGGTTGAGCGCCTCGCCGCGGCGGTCGCCCATCTCCCGGCGGAGGGCCAGGCTCTGCTGCAGCCGGTCGATGGCGCTGGGGAGATCGCCAGCGTACTGGTCGGTGATCGAGAGGTTGTTCAGCGCCTGCGACTGTCCCTCGAGGCTGCCCGTCTCGCGGTTGATCTCGAGCACCTGCTCCAGGCGCTGCCGGGCGCCGGCAAGATCACCGCTCCGCAGGCGAGCGCTTGCGATATTGTTCAGAGCCGTTGCCTCGAGCCCGCGGTTGCCGATCTCAGTGGCCACCTGCAGGACCTGTTGCCATAGCCCGAGTGCCTGCTCCACCCGGCCGGTTCGGAACAGGGCGTTGGCAACCCGCAAGGTGGCCTGGAAGACGAGGCTCGGCGCTCCGGCCTCCATGTACATCGCCTCGGCCTCCTCGGCAGCGTCGATCGCCTGGTCGTACTGACCGAGGTTCGTCAGCGCGTCAGAAAGCTCGACGTTGGCGTCTGCCACGAGCAGCCGGGCCCCCAGTGCGGCCCCTGTCGTGACGGCACGGCGGGCGGCTTCGAGCTGTCGCTGGGCGTCGCCGACCGCAGCAGCGGCACGGGCCTCCGCCAGGTCGATACGCGGATGCTCGTTCTCCGGAGGTGGCAGTCGGCGCAGCTCGGCAACGGTCTCGAGGGCGGCCTGCGGCTGGCCGGCGCGCATCTGTGCCTGGGCCAGGGTGAGCCCGTAGCTCCGGTTGTCCGGAAACAGCGTCCACAGGGACTGGGTGATCCGGACCGCCTCGTCGTGCCGGTAGGAGAGCTTGTGGTGCACGGCCTCGATCTGCAGCCGCTCCTGGCGTGGCAGCGTGCTCGCCAGCTCGAGGGAGCGTTCGGCGGCCGCGCGGGCCCGTGCGTCGTAACCGAGGCTGGACCACGCGTTGGCCAGCGAGAGATGCGCCATCGGTGAGTCCGGATCGGCCTCGATTGCCTGCTCGAGGAGGTCGATGCCGCCACGGGTGTCGAATGAGCGCAGCTTCTCCAGCCCTTGAGAGTA
This sequence comes from uncultured Thermoanaerobaculia bacterium, assembly GCA_964512045.1. Lineage (GTDB taxonomy): Bacteria > Acidobacteriota > Thermoanaerobaculia > Thermoanaerobaculales > Sulfomarinibacteraceae > CAZEJK01. The sequence goes on along the minus strand of CAZEJK010000363.1, from coordinate 3,550 downwards.
GTACCGTGCCGCCACCGAGTCCGTGGGCAGCGATGCCTGTGCGTTGGCGATCTGCTCGGCGGAGACGGCGCCGGCGCCGAGCTGTTGGCGCAGGTCCGCGGACGCGTCGCTGACCAGCCGGAACAGCTCGGAGGTGGTTCCGTTCTGCGTCGACGTGGCAGCGGTGGCGCCGGTGCTCGTGCTCTGTGCGCGGACGTCAAGGCGGATCTGTTCATCGCCGGGGAGCACGGTGTACGAACCGAGCACCACCAGGTCGCTGCCGAGGATCTGACGGAGCACGCCGAGGGTCTCCTGACCGAGCGTCTGTGGCTCCTGGATCCCGATGTCGAGCGTGGCGCGGGCGACCGTCTCTCCGGGAACGGTGCGGAACGCTTCGCCCAGCGACAGCTCGGTGGTGAGCATCTCGGCCAGTGCGGTGGAGATCCAGTCCATCGTCTCGTCGCCGGTCGTGTTCCGGAAGCCGAGGACCGCCACGGAGGGTCGCGCCTGGATGGCTGCGTCCGCACCAGCCTGCGCTGATGGTGGTGGCGACGCTGAACGGGTCACGAACCATGCTCCGGCGATCACGACGATCACCAGTAGCGGGACCGCCCAGATGAGGTGTCTCGTCCACGATGTCTCTGCGCCAGTAGGTGGGAGAGGGACGTCCTCCCCCTGGAGCGACCGAACGACATCGAGTGCCGAGGCGAACCGTCGCTCGGGCTCGCGCTCGAGACAGCGGAGGATCGACTGCTCCCAGTTGAGGTCGAAGTTCTCGACGTGCACGGACGGTGCGACCGGCTTCTCTTGGAGCCGCTTGAGCGCCGACAGGAACGGCGTCTCCGCCTGGAATGGGGTCAGGCCAGTGAGCATCTCGTAGATCACCAGCCCGAACGCGTAGATGTCGGTGAACGGCGTGATCTCGCCGTCGGTGAGCTGCTCCGGCGCCATGTACGCGGGCGTCCCCAAAACCTCACCGGTGCCGGTGGCCGTGCTCAGCTCCGTGTCGGCGTGAGCCCGCGCGAGCCCGAAGTCGGTGACCACCGCACGGGCGCCACCGTCGTTGGTGCTCACCAGCATCACGTTCTGTGGCTTGAGGTCGCGATGCACGACCCCGGCGTTGTGGGCCACCGCGATGCCCGCAGCCATATCGCGGATAACCGGGAGCGCCTCTGCCGAGGTCAGCGCTCCGGTCCGTCGTAGGCGATCGGCGAGCGACTCACCGAGGAGGAGCTCCATCGTCAGGAACGTGACCGGTGGAGCGTCGGCGGCCGGGCGATGGTGTCCCAGATCGAAGATCCGGCATACATTCGGGTGGCTCACCTTGCGCGCTAACAGCACCTCGCGTTTGAACCTGGCCAGAGCGCGCTCGTCGGTGGCGATGTCCGTGCGGATCGTCTTCAGCGCGACCCGCTCACCGAGCTCGGAGTCGTCGGCCTCGTACACCTCGCCCATTCCGCCCTGTGCGAGGAACTGAACGATCGTGTAGCGCCCGGCAACGGTGTCGCCGGGCTGAAAGATCGGGTGTCCGCTTGGCGCGAGCGTGCCGCTCCGGCCCGGTTGCGTCGGCGAGGGCGACTGGCCGTTCGTGGCGAGCGCGCGGGTGGCGTCCTCGTTGGCGTCCACAGCTGGAACCCGCCCGGTACGAACGGTCTCTGAGCTGTGCGAAGCTCCCTCAGGTCCGTTGCCTGGCCTGTCGTCGCGATCGCTCATACCACCCTTTCATTCCCGACGTCTCCGGGAGCTTCCGGAGGGCCCGATATGTCCGCAACAGCCAGTATACATGGGGCAGGTGGGCGCCTGGAGCCTTCGTGGGCTGCAACCTGCGGCCGGCCGGTTGCGTACGGGTGTATGGTGTGGGCGGCGGCGGATGCCGTGATGAAGGAGGTTTCGATGCGGTGGAGATTGCAGGCGAGAGCGATGGTCGGTCTGCTCGGTGTGGTGACTCTGGTGACCGTGATGTCGCCGTCGACGGGCCTTGGATGTACCAACATCCTGGTGTCGAAAGGGGCGTCGACGGACGGCTCGGTGATCATCACCTATGCGTGCGATGGAGAGTTCCATCCACACCTCGAGGTCGTCCCGGCCTCAGACCACGAGCCGGGCGCCGAGGTGGAGCTGCGGCACTGGGACGGCACGTTGGTGGGGACCATCCCGCAGGTGGAGCACACCTACGCCGTGGTCGGGCTGATGAACGAGCACCAGGTGGCGATCGGGGAGACCACGTTCGATGGCCGGGAGGAGCTGCAGAACCCGGACGGGCTGCTCCACTACTGGCGGCTCATGCGTCTGGCGCTGCAGCGTGCTGCGACGGCGCGCGAGGCCGTCGAGGTGATCACGTCGCTGGTGGCCGAGCACGGCTACCGTTCCACCGGCGAGTCGTTCTCCATTGCCGACCCGGACGAGGCCTGGATCCTGGAGATGATCGGTCCGGGACCGGGCGGGGATGGCGCCCACTGGGTGGCGCTGAAGGTGCCAGATGGCTCCATCTCCGCCCACGCCAACCGCTCGCGGATCGGGGAGTTCCCGCTCGATGATCCAGAGAGCTGTCTCTACTCGCCGGACGTGATCGAGCTTGCCGTCGAGAAGGGGTACTGGGACCCCGAGTCGGGCGAGCCGTTCCGGTTCAACGCAGCCTACGACCCGGACACGCCGCAGAAGCTGCGCTACACCGCCACCCGGGTGTGGAGCATCTTTCGCAGGGCGGCGCCGTCCCTCGACCTGTCCCCGGACTTCCACCGCGGCGTGCAGGGCGCCGAGGAGTACCCGCTGTGGATCGAGCCGGACGAGAAGCTGTCGGTCGCCGACGTGATGGCGCTGATGCGCGACCACTATGAGGGCACCCCCTACGACATGACCAAGGGCGTCGATGCAGGGCCGTTCGGCTCGCCGGACCGCTGGCGGCCGATGACCTGGGAGGTGGACGGCGAGGAGTACACCTGGGAGCGGCCGATCGCCACCCAGCAGACCGGGTTCTCGTTCGTCTCCCAGTCGCGCGACTGGCTGCCGGATGGGGTCGGCGGGCTGTGGTGGTACGGCGTCGACGACATCGATACCACCGTCTACATTCCACTGTACTGCTCGATGACCGAGGCGCCGCCGGCGTACACCACTGGCCGTCTGAGCGACTTCTCGTGGGACTCGGCGTGGTGGGTGTTCAACTTCGTGGCCACTGTGACGCACAGCCGCTACCGCGACATGATCGAGGACGTGCGTGCGGTCCAGCAGGATCTGGAGGGTCACTTCCTGGCGTTGCAGCCTGCGGTCGAGAGGACGGCCGCAGAGCTTGCTGACAGCGATCCCGAGCTGATGCATCGCTACCTCACCGACTACGCGGTCCAGCATGCCGAGCAGGTGGTCGTGCGCTGGAAGCGGCTCGGCGAGCAGCTGCTCCGGCGCTACAACGACGGCTACTATCAAGCCGAGCCGGGGCGGCCGACCGAGGTGGGCTATCCGCAGGAGTGGCTCGAGATCGTGGTGCGCGAGCGCGGCGACCAGCTCCGCCTGCCCAAGTGGGAGGAGGAGGCGACGGACACCGAGCTCCCGTACTAGGCTCCAGCCTGCCCCCTCC
>CAZEJK010000362.1:0-4799 GCA_964512045.1 uncultured Thermoanaerobaculia bacterium | reverse complement strand
ATCCGAGAACCGACCAAGCGCTGCGACCAGGTCCGGCCCTGTTTGGTTCCGGCTCCGCCGGGGACCGGATGGCCGGGTGCCGGCTATCGGGGTCGGGGCCGGGACCGGAGCCATGACCGGAGCCGGGCTGTGGCGTGGTCCGAGGTGTCGAGCCTACCGGATCTCCAACCACTGGAACCAGATCGGATGGGTCTGCTTGTACCACTCCAGGACCTCGCGGATCAGCTCCTTCTTGTCCGGAGGCAGCACTGCGTCGTCGATCTGGTCGAAGTGGATCCGGATCCCGTCCTCGCCGAAGTGCTCCAGCGCCTCTGAGGCCAACGTCTGCAGCTCGTTGCGAATCCGTCCCGAGTCCGAGATCTTGACGGCCCGCGTCCGGAAGTCGGTGCCACGGTAGAACCGGTCGAGCAGCGGCGAGAACACCAGCCGGCTCTCCTCGAACGACTCCATGAGACGCAAGGTCAAGCTGACCTCGAGGATCCCCTTGCGGGTCGAGGCGTGGGTCACGACGCGGTACACGCCCGGCGCCACCTGCTCGACGCCATCCGCACCGGTGTACGGATCGGGCAGCATGTACGAGCCGATGGCCAGCACACGCCACCGCTTCTCCGGAAAGAAGTCGTCCACCGTCACGGTGCGGCGGTGCAAGGGCAGGCCCGCCTCCTCGGCATTGACCAGGATCCCACGGTACATCTCCACCTGCTCTGACGTCGGCTCTGCTCCGAGGATCTCCTCAAGGCGTGCCGGGAAGTCCTCCGCGCGCGGGTCGAGGTCCATGATGAACCGCTCTCGGTCGTACGGCACCTTGAACTGCGAAGAGAAGATGCACAGCGAGGTGTAGGTGTCGAGGATCGGGTCCAGGCTCGCACCCTGGATCGCCTCGGCCGAGGCTGCGTAGCCGTCGATCAGGAACAGGTTCAGCTCGCCATCATCGTCGGTGTACGTCCCCACACAGAACGCGGGGGCGTACGTCCCCGAGTCGATAAAGGATCCCATTCCGGTCGGCGTCGGCCAGCCGTCCTCGACCAGGTGGACACCGAGCGCACGCCACTCCTCCCAGAGCCCTCCGATGCGGGGCTCGCGCGACGGCCCGCCCAGCGTCCACACGTGCACCCGCTCTGCAGACAGCTCGGGATAGGTCGTGAGGATCGAGTCCAGCACCACCTTCCGTGGCGACAGGTACGAGACCGCCACGGATCGTTCCTCGGCCTCGTCCACCACCCGCCGCGGCAGGACCAGCATCCCCATGTAGCCCTCGTACGGCCGCGCCACCTCGAGCGGCTGATCGAACAGGTGGAGAACCGTCATCGGACCAGTCGGGGAGCCCGTGGCAAACCGGGTCGTGTTCTCCAGCGTATCGATCGCCGCGCCCCAAACAGTGATGCCAGCCGTCTGCAGGACCTGCCAGAAGTCCGTCCACTCGAAGCCGCGTTCGTTGAGCAGGCTGTGGACCTGGCGGTCGATGAACCTGGCCACCTGCGGCCGTGCGTACACGCGGCCAAACCCGAGCAGCGGGTTGGAGCCCATCTCCGGGGTCTCGCCGGCCTTCGGCATCAACCCCTCGCCAAGGGAAACCATCACTGCGTGGTTCTCCGGAAGACTGCGCGTCAGGTACCAGAGGCTCTCGCTCATCGCGTACGCCGACACGGCGTCCGCGTCCTTCTTGATCCGGTTGATCCCGGCCTTGTCGAGCTCCTTGCCCTCGCCGAAGCGGCCGAACAGACGGGTGCCCAGAGCGGTCACCGCTGCCGTCATGATGAAGCATTTCTCGAGCCCAGTCCCGGTGAACGACAGCGCTTCACCGACCTCCGGGCCGCCCTGGATCCAGCGTTCCTCGACGTCGTCGAGCCACAGGTGGAACCTACCGAGAATCGGTCGCGTGTCGAACGCCCACTGAGAGATCACGTTGCGTCGCGTCAGGTCCATCGTCGCCCCCTTCGTACTGCCATCTCTCGATTCTACAAAGCCTGATCCGCGCAGGCCACTCCAGAGCCCGTGGCAGAGGTGGGCACCACGTCCTCTCAGCGGTGCACGCTCTCTCTCCAGAACTCGAGGAGGTCGCGCAAGGTCGTCTCCAGTCCGATCCGCGGACGCCACCCTGTCGCGCCCGTGAGCTCGGTATGGTCTCCGTACAGCACCGGGATGTCCGCAGCCCGGAGACGCGCAGGATCGACCTCCACCTCGATCGCCACCTCACTCATCCCCAGGAGCAGATCGAGCACCTCGCGGATGGTCGTCTGGCGACCCGAGCAGAGGTTGTACGCCTCGCCCCCGCGGGCTCGGGTGGCCGCCAGCCAGTACGCGCGGGCGACATCACGCACATCCGTGAAGTCGCGCACCACGCTGAGATCGCCCACGAGGAGTCGCGGTGGTCGCAGCCCGGCTTCGATCTCGGCGATCTGCCGAGCAAACGACGAGCACACGAACCGGTCGGGACGCCGCGGGCCGGTGTGGTTGAACGCCCGCAGGCGCACGATCGGCAGCCCGAAACCCACATGGTACTGGTAGGCAAGCAGGTCCTGCGCCGCCTTGCTCAACCCGTACGGGGACACCGGTCGAAACGGGGTCTCCTCGGTCACGGGTAGCTCGTGCGGACGGACCTGCCCATACGCCTCCGCAGAGGACGCCACCACCGTCAGTGGCTCCATCGACAGTGAGCGCATCGCCTCGAGCAGATGGACCTGGCCCAGAACGTTGACCTCCACGACCTCCGCAGGCGCCGACCACGAGCCGGCCACCGTCGATGCTGCGGCCAGGTGGAACACGACCTCCGGTTCGACTGTCTGCAGCACTCGCACCATCGACGTGGCGTCCTTGAGCTCACCTTCGATCCTCTGGACGTTGGCACCGAGCGCGTCCATGGCCTGCTGATCCGAGTCCCACCGCACCAGGCCCCACACCTCGTGCTCGGCGCCGGGACGGGTCAGGGCCTCGGCCAGATGCGAGCCAACGAAACCTGTGACGCCAGTGATCAGGACGCGCACGTGGCCCCCAGGTAGCGCCGGAGCCCGTCCCGCCATGGTGGGAGAGATCGACCGATCAGAGACTCGAGGCGTGCGGTATCGAGCACCGAGTAGTGCGGCCGAGGCGCCGGACGCGGGAACGCCTCGGTTGTCACCGGCTCCACCGTGACAGCCGCATCGAGCTCGGCAACGATCGCTTTCGCGAACCCGTGCCACGTCACCGCACCCGCGTTGACCGCGTGCACGGTTCCGGTTGCGCCGTTGCGGATCAGCTCCACAATCGCCTGTGCCAGGTCGTCGGCGAACGTCGGCGAGCCCGTCTGATCGGCCACCACGCGCAGCGGATTAGTGCCTTTGGCCAGCTGGGCACGGATCGCCTCGACGAAGCTCCACCCTCCCAGGCCGTACAGCCAGGCCGTCCGCACGATCAGGTGATCCTCGAGCCGACGCACCGCCTCCTCACCGGCCAGCTTCGATCGGCCGTACACGCTCACGGGTCCGGTGGGGTCATCCTCTCGGTACGGTCGGGCGCCATCGCCGGCGAACACATAGTCCGTTGACACATGCACGAGACGGGTCCCCCGTTGCGCGCACGCCTCGGCCAGCAGCTGTGGTGCCCGCGCGTTGACGGCAAAGGCGAGCTCCTCGTTCTCCTCGCAGGCGTCCACGGCCGTGGCGGCAGCGCAGTTGATGAGCCAGCGAGGCTCCGTCCGGTCGACCAGCGCTTCCACTGCCGTCCGATCGGTCACGTCGACCGTGTCGACATCACAGCCTGTCACCTCCAGACCCGCGGAAGGAGCCAGCCGCAGCAGTGCACTGCCAAGCTGTCCGTGTGCGCCCGTGACCACCAGATCCGTCATCGATCCTCCGTCACCCCTCGTTCGGTTGGGGTGATCGTAGCATCCATACGCCACGCCCGCTCCGCTGGCGGCCCACGCTGACATGGATCGCGCCGTATCGGCGAGCGCCGGGGAAGGCAGCGTTCACTGGAATTCCCCCAGGTAGCAGGCGTATTGTGGGAGAGGGCCCGATGAGCAGCCCAGCACATCACCTGGAGGACAGCGATGCACGCGCCTGATAGATCACCGGACTCGGACAACATCCACGAGGTGAACGGCAATCTGATCGATCGCGAGGATACCGATCAGATCGTCGCGAACATTGCCCAACACATGTCTGGCGTCCTCCGCGAGCTCCGGCTCGATCCCCAGGATCCCAACTTCGAGGAGACCCCCGAGCGCGTGGCCAAGATGTACCTGGAGATGTTCAACGGACTGTTTCAAGGAGCCGAGCCGAAGGTGACCACCTTCCCCAATGAGGAGGGCTACCACCACATGGTGATCGAGCGGGAGATCCCGTTCTACTCCATGTGCGCCCACCACTTCGTGCCGTTTTACGGCCACGCCCATATCGCCTACATCCCCGACGAGACGATCGTTGGCCTCTCCAAGCTCCCACGGATCCTCGAGTTCTACGCCAAGCGACCCCAGCTGCAGGAGCGCCTGACGGAGCAGGTGGCCGAGTTCCTGATGCGCAAGCTCGAACCGCTGGGGGTGATGGTGGTGATCGAGGCACGCCACCTGTGCGTGGAGATGCGTGGTGTCAAGAAGCCTGGAGCGCTGACCACCACCTCAGCGCTGAGGGGCTGCTTCTCCGACCGGAAGGTCCGCGAGGAGTTCCTCGCGTTGGTGCAGCGCCGCGTGTCCTGGTAGCCCGCTCGGACGTCGGATCGGCCGCGCGGCAGTCTCCCTAGCAGGAGCAACGACGCCGCAGCCCGGTTCCGGTTCTGGCCCCGGCCCCGACAGCCGGATCCCAGTCGTCCGGCCCCAGGGGGAT
>CAZEJK010000361.1:0-4806 GCA_964512045.1 uncultured Thermoanaerobaculia bacterium | reverse complement strand
TCACCGAGGGTCCTCCCGCCACCTTCAGCGACTGAAGACCTGCGTATCTTCGAGATGGCGCGGCATCATCGCCGGTGACCGGATGGCCGGGACCTGGACCTGGGCCGGGTCCCCGCCCCGGTAGCCGGCAGCCGGCCCCGGAACGCTGAATAGCAAGGCGCCTGCGCCGCGACTCACGCCACCTCCCCACGGACGTCGATCTTGCCGGTGACGGCGGTTGAAAAGGTGCCGGGCACGCTGTTCTGCTATTGTGGCGGGACCTGGCTTGTCGGTCCCCCAACGTTGCACAGGTTAGCCCTCCCGCGGGGTCGCCTCATCGCCTCGATGGTCACGCCGGCCGGAGACTCGTGTATCACTCTCATCTCAAGAGCCGGAGGCCGACGTGACCGAACCCCCCGCCCCTTCCATCAACCCGTTCGACCCGGATGGACAGTCCCACGACGACGATCGGAGGCTCGTAGCCGCCGCCGCGGACGGTGATCGCGAGGCACTCGAGACCATCGTGCGGCGCCACCGACCGTGGATCTACAACCTGGCCTTCCGAATGGTTATGGTTCCCCAGGATGCGGAGGACGTGACCCAGGACGTGCTGGTCAAGGTGGTGACCAAGCTCTCGACCTACGACGCCGAGAAGGGCGCCTTCCGCACGTGGCTGTATCGGATCGTGACCAACCATGTCCTGAACATGAAGACGCGGGGGTACGAGAGCCACATCACCGGGTTCGACAGCTACTACGCCTTCGTCGACCAGGTTCCGGACCGGGAGCCCGACGACGGTCCGGAATCGGCGTTGGTGGCCGAGGACCTGAAGATCGGCTGCGTGATGGGGACGCTGCTCTGCCTGAACCGCAACCAGCGGCTGGCCTTCGTGCTCGCCGTGGGCTTCGGCGCCACGGATGCCCTCGGGGCGGAGCTGCTCGGGATCTCGAGGGCCGCCTTTCGCAAGACCCTGTCCAGGGCCCGCAGCAAGCTGCGGCAGTACATGACCGGAAGCTGTGGCCTGGTGAACCCCGAGGCCCCCTGCCGGTGTCGGAAGAAGGCCGCGAGCTTCATCGAGTCGGGCGCCTACTCGGTCGACCGGCTCGACCACCTGGCGCCGAACCGGCCGCGGATGAGCGAGATGACGGCCAACCTCGAGCGCAGGATCGGAGAGGGTGTCGACGGACGGATCGAGGCCCTGCACCGGGATCACCCGTTCTACGCGGGCAAGGACCTCGTCCCGTGGCTCGACGACGTCCTCGAGCCGACCTCGGGCCGACCCCGGCGCCAGCCGAACTGATGCACCAGAAGGAGTACGACATGGGTCACGCGACGCACGAGAGGCGAGAGGGTCCGGTCCAGGGGGTCCCGTCCCCGAGGGAGGCAGCCGAGGAGGCGCTGACGTACCTCGAGGCGAAACCCGGGCAATCGCCCGAATACCGGGCTGAGGGGCCGCGGTTGGTCGCCTCCGGGCCTTTCTGCTATTCTGGTATCGTGAGTTCCAAAATGAGCCGCAAAATGGAGTTTGTCCCTCGCTTCTTCGACCCTCCCGCCGCGAGCTACTTCCTGTTCGGCCCCCGCGGCACCGGCAAGTCGACCTGGCTGCGCCACAACCATCCCGACGCTCTCATCGTCGACCTCCTCCGACCTGACGTGTTCCGGGAGATGAGCGCCCGCCCGGAACGGCTCGCTCAGATGGTGCTCGCCAACCGCAACCGGACGCCGGTCGTCGTCGACGAGGTCCAGCGCGCTCCCGAGCTTCTGCACGTCGTGCACGACCTGGTCGAACGCCACCCCGGCCTCCAGTTCGTCCTCACGGGTTCGAGCGCCCGCAAGCTCCGCCGCGGGGGCATCGACCTCCTGGCGGGCCGAGCCGTCAACCGCACCCTCCATCCGTTCATGGCGGCGGAGCTCCCGGGCTTCGACCTCGAGCCGGCCCTGCGGCACGGCCTCCTTCCGATCGTGGTCGACTCGGAGGAGCCGGACGACGTTCTCCGAGCGTACGCGACGCTGTACCTCGAGCAGGAGGTCAGGGTCGAGGGCTGGGCTCGCAACGTCGGCGACTTCGCCCGTTTCCTGGAGGCGATCAGCTTCTCCCACGCCGGGGTTCTCAATATCAGCAACGTCGCCCGCGACTGTCAGATCGAGCGCAAGACCGCGGCGGCCTACGTCGACGTCCTGGAAGACCTGCTGCTCGCCTTCCGCCTGCCGGTGTTCAGCCGGCGCGCCAAGCGGCAGACCGCGGTCCATCCCAAGCTGTTCCTGTTCGACGCCGGCGTCTACCGCTCGCTGCGTCCCGCCGGGCCTCTGGACCGTGCCGAGGAGATCGAAGGCGCCGCCCTGGAAGGTCTCGTCGCCCAACACCTGCGGGCCTGGATCGCCTACTCGGGCCGAGACTGCGAGCTCTACTACTGGCGCACCCGCGCCGGCGCCGAGGTCGACTTCGTCGTCTACGGCGAGGGCGGCTTCTGGGCCATCGAGGTCAAGCACACAGCGCAGGTCAGGAACCAGGATCTGCGCTCCCTGAAGGCCTTCCGGGAGGACTACCCGGAGTGCCGGAGCGCGCTGGTTTACCGCGGCCGGGACCGCCTGCTCGTCGACGGCGTCCTGTGCGTCCCTGCGGACGAGTTCCTGGTCGGTCTCGAGCCCACCGGCGACCCGATCGGCGGGTGACAGCCGTAGTGGTGCCTTTATAGACGAAGTCAAGGGGTAGGAAAGAGCGCCAGGCCCAACGAAGACGTGACTACTCAGCCGGTAGGGGTTCGCCATGAGACATCACGCGAGCACTGCCAGCCCGTCGCGCTCGCAAACCTCGCGCAGCAGCTCGACGAGCCGTTCGCCCTCGCTCACCCTCGTCGAAAATCGCCCCACCGCGGGCGAAGCGGCCGTACAGGTGGTAGAGCCAGCCCTCCACCACGACCCCGCGGCTTCCTCGGCATGACCGCACAGCAGCACAATCACGTTTTCGTTGGGCCTGGCACCCTACGGCACCCTACGCCACCCTACCGATGCGGACGGGAGGTCGACGGTGCTGGCGGACGCCGTGTGGTGGGAGACCGCTGGCCGGCCACCGTTCCAGACCCAGCCCCCCACCCGCCTGCGAGACGCAGGCTGCCACAATTGAAGAACCCCGTCCGTGCCGCGGCGCAGCCTTCAGGCAAAGACGGGGCTCGCGAACGGGTCCGGGCTGCAGCGTCGTCGCTCCTGCCACGCCTGCTCGTCTCGATTGGCCCTCACGCCGCGGGCGCCTCCTTCCGATGACAACCCATGTCAGGACGAGACCCCCTTGGGTACCCTTGGGTTCACGCTCGTGGAGTGCCCGTCCGTCAACCGCCTCGACCACCCTGGTCCAGCACCTCCTCGACCAGGAACGCGGTCTTGGCCGGCACCCGCTCTCGCGGATAGTAGAGGGAGATGACGTCGAACACCTCCGCCGGTGAGGCCAGCCGCAGGTAGCGGATCAGGAACACCACGTCGTCGCGATCGTGGGAGTCAAAGCGGGCCGAAACGCACTTCATCGCCAGCATGTAGTCCGCCGAAGGCGCCCACACGCGGAGGTTCGACAGGTCCATGACGTCGTGGCGGGGCGGCTCGGCCAGGAAGAACCCCTTGACCGCGTCGTTGAGCCAGTCCGCGGCCACACCGAAGTCGCGCGCCACAACTGCGGCCGCCTCCCTGATCTCGCGGGTTGGTTCGAACACGGCATCGACATCCTTCGTGCTCTCGCGGGCCTGGAAGACGAGGCACATGACCGCACCACCGCACAGGCCGACCTCGCCCACGACATTTCGCGCGGCGAGCTCGTCGTTGAGCGCCGTCAGCAGCTCCCGGATCCTTTGAGTGGTTAACATGGTCAAGCCCTCGTAAGGAAGTTACTCAGCACGAAAACGTTGCGCTTGCGATACCAGGCCGGAGACTCGACGAGCGCCGACGCCTTGAGGTTCTCGAGGCCCGATACGAACCAGGGCCGGTCGAGGGCGTCAACTCCCCGGCACCATGCGGGCGTCGGCGACGACACCTCGTCGCACAGTGCCTCGACCGTCGACGCGATGATCGCTCGCAACCGCGGGTCGAGCGCTTCCTCCGGCGCGCTGTGAAGCAACGCCCGCTCCGGCGACCGACGAAATGCGTCGACAGCGTCGAACAGGTGGAGGCGCCACGAGTCGAAGCCGTCCATGACCATGCGCAGCGACGCGCAACGGAACGACCGTCCATCCTCGTGCAGGTACGCGCCGACTAGGGTGGAGATGCCACCGTTCGGAAGACCCAGCGCTTGGCTGACCTTGTCGAGGCTCGAGACTCGAGGATCGTGGTTCGGCGATTCGAGCAGCTGCAACCCTCGAAACGAGAGCCCCGCTCGCCGCGCGAGATTCCGCTGCGACAGGCCGAGGCGGGAGCGAGCATCACGAATGCCGTCCATATTCCGAGGGTATCTGACTTACTAAAGTTCGTCAACCTCCACACGTCCACACACGCACACCTGGGACGGTCTTCCGCTGTCCCCGTTGATGCCGCTGGTGGCAGATGCCGCCAAGGTGCTGCTGTACAAGCAGGTGGATTCCTCTGTGCGTGGGCGGATCGCCAATGCGCCGGTCGATCCACGGATCGTCACCGACCGGGACGGTCAGATCATCGCCGACTACGACCTGATGGTCCTCGTCGAGATCGACGAGGCGAGGCTGACTGATCTGACCACCGCTACGGAGGCCGCGGATCTCCAGTGGGAGGTGCGGCGCGACTACGAGGAGGTGGCCATCAACGGCTACCGGTTTCCGTCGGGCAGCAGCCCGGACCTTCCAGACAACTTGAGTAGCGGCGGCTTCGAAG
>CAZEJK010000360.1:0-4814 GCA_964512045.1 uncultured Thermoanaerobaculia bacterium | reverse complement strand
ACGCGGTGTTGCACGTCAGGAGGTGGTTGTGCGCCCCTGACCGGTGCGCAACACGACTGTCAGGGGCCAGAGCCGGTGCGTCTCGCCCGACAGGTGGGAGATGATGGCTTGACAGCCACCGTCCAAAAACAGTACAAATCCCGTCCTGCCATCAGGCGGGCAGCTCTTTGCAGCACGGTCGATCTCCAGGAGCTCAATCGGTAGAGCGGGTGGCTGTTAATCACTAGGTTGGCAGTTCAAGTACGTCATGGGGAGCCATTCATTCGGCCCCACCAACTCGGTGGGGCTTTTTTTCAACAGAAGCCCCGGCCGCCTTCGACCGGGGCTTCTTCGTGCAAGGGATGCACTACAAAGGGATTTCCGCCCGCGCCCACCTCGGATCGGCTCTCGGCGACAACGGGGGTAGAGAACCGGCCGGGCGTCCTCTGGGGCTCTCTCCGGCGCGATCCGGCTCTCTGGATCGGAGAGCGGGGAGAGAGCACGGTGCCGCGTTCAACAGCCCGGGCATGCCGAGAGCGGCCGTTCAACAGCGGCAAACTAGCATCGCCCCCTTCGTGGGCGCCCAGAGTCGCTTGGACGAGTCACGCATCCGGTTCGCCGTCGTCTGCTGGGGCGTCGGAGGGGGCACGCCACTCCAGCAGGAGGGGCGAGACGCTCCACGTTGGCCTCGGCCGAACGCGTCACGGCCAGTTGGGAGGCAGTGGCCGCCAGTCCTGTTCAGAGCCGTTGGCCGCGGACGCGGACCTCCCAGATTCGTGGAACGCGATCAGGCTGCGCATCGGCAGCGGGACCTGAACGATGTCGTCGACATCGCGCTCAATGAGGCGACAGAGATCGCGCCTCCAGCGAACCGACAGCGGTGCCCACGCTCGGCAGTCCGAGTAGTGGCCGTTGTTGGCCACCGCGACGATGGCGTGCAGTTGGAAGCCGACGGACTGTATCAGGTGGTCATATGAAGCGGTGTCCGAGTTCCAGGCCGGACAAATCACCAACTCCGCCCGGCCCAGTAGATCCGCGACGCGACGCGCCTCGATGAGTTCGCTGCAGATCAAGGTCGAAAACCGCCCCCACGACGTCTCGACGACCACGCGCGGAGGATCCGTTGCGCGCGGTCGGAACCGCAAGGGGGGCGTCATCGCCGCCAGCTCCGCCCCCTCGCCATCGGCCGGCCAGCGCTTCGTCCAGGGCCACGTAGCCACGGCGCCGAAAGGCCCAGGCAGCACCGCGAACGCTTGGTTGAGGACGAAGAGGCCAGACGGGTCGTGGAGGTACTCCAGCCCCATCACGGCGCCGAAGCCCCCGTAGCGTACGATGTGGCTCGCAACTGAGCGGAACCAGCGACGCGGGATCGACAACTCCGGAAGAACCAACAGCGTGGGAGGGCCGCCCTTTCCAGCGCTACGTCGCGGCATTGCCACGTAGGTGGCTCGGGCGATGATTCTCATCAAGCCCAGGAGCCGCTGAACGGTGTGGATCGGTCTGCCGCGCGGGAACCCCACGGTTCGCTCGGCAGCGCGATGCAAATGCTCGTTCGGCACTACGAGGTTCCCGAGAACGAGCGTCGGGTCCTGGTCGGAGGCGACAACACGCCGTCCCCACCGATCCGAGGCGGTCCACGGAACAGCCACGGTATGAGGGTCGAGCACCTGGCCCACCGGGTCCCGGTACCGAGTACCTCGTAGCGCGTTGACCACGTCGAGGAGGCGGTCAAACACGTCGCCGGAGAAACCTCCCTGCAACCCTGCCACGTACATGAGCCTTCGTGCGACATCGAAGTATGAAGGCGGACGAGTAGCCAAGAACAACCGCGCCGGCGGCATCAGCCAAGAGCCGTCCCCCAGACGGCCGCACGCCTCCAGAAAGAATCGGATCGAAGCGAAGCGGTCCACCAGTTCGGGGAGAGCGTCCTCCATCCAGCGTTCAGCGAAGTCCTGCTGGGGCCAACTGTGGTCGTCCTCGCGGTCGTATGTGCGTAGGTCCGCCGTTGCGAGCTCCTGGGCTCTCCGGCGCAGGGCGATCGCGCCCACGGAGGCCGTACGAACCGTGAGTCCATTCGGTGCCCACGTTGCGATTTCGTCCGGTGTGACCGACCCCGGAAGCGCAGATGCCACCGACTCGAGGCGGCGCGCGTGGAGGTAGTTGCGAAGCCACGTCCACGGTCCGCGGCGCGCCGGGTCGATCGTCTGACCTCGGTAGCGGAGCGTGCCGACGCAAGACTTGACCGCATCGACGGTCCCGAACACCTCCTCGAACTGCGCGTTGAGGTCCCGCGCTGATGCCCAGTCTTTCGTACCGATGGCCACTCGGAGGAGGCGCAACGCGGTGTCCAGATTCTCCACCCAGTCGTCTTCGGCCGCGAGTACGCGACCAACGCGCTCCAGCGTTGCGCGCACGACTCGTTGGGCCTCCTCTGAATCGAGCAGAACGGTTGCGCGTTCGAGGGTGCGAAGGCTGATCGACAGGGCGAAGCGCTCGAGCCGTGTCCGGTCCGCGTCCCGTAGAACGCGAAGTGGAGAACCCTCGCCATCACGAGCGCGGATGAGATGCATCGCCCCGTCATCCCGCAGGGCAGCGGTGTCCAGGAATGCGCGACTTCGGCTGACCACGCGATCAAAGTCAGTCAAGACGGCCTCCACGAAGTCCTCCCCGGGCTCACCCGCGAGGTGGTGCACCTTGAGCTTCCGTTGCTGGAGCACGAACTCGCAGCCAGGGCGTTGGAGAGCCTCGACGTCGAGAACGAAGCGCTCCTCGCTGGTCTCGCGCAGCGGCAACAGGTCAGACAGTGCGGCATCGACCGTGACCGATTCTGGGGCGTGGGCGACGACGACGATGTCGTCCACGTAGCGCCGATAGGACAGTACTCCTGGCCGGGCTTCGATGTGCTCGTCGAGAGTGGCTAGCGACAGGTTCGCCACCACGCGGCTTGTCAGACTGCCAATGGGCACGCCGGTACGAACAGGCGTGCCAAGGCGCGCCGACGCCGTCACGCGAAAGCGATCGAGCGCTCGTAGAAGCGACGCTGTCGCGGTCCCGTATGCCTCGGTGGCGTCGAGGCCTCGCCCTTCCAGCTCGGCGAGGAAGGTCTCCGCGAGCAGGAAGCTCGGGTCGATCGAGTCGTAGAACGACGCGAGGTCCGCGCTGACGATCATGAGCGAAGACCGGCCTCGGCGAAGCGCCGCGCGTGCTTGGTTCAAAGGAGCCGAACGGAACTCCTGGTAGCGCCGCGGCCAGTATTCGAACGCCCAGCGCCGGGTCGCGTCCAGCTCACCATCACGGAGGTCGAGCCGGTAGCCGATCGAGTTGTCGGAGAGGACGCGGTCCAGCGTCGGGCCGAAGCGAGATAGATACAGCAGTTCCGCGATGGCGAACTCGGGTGATGGCGAAAGGCGAACCTGAACATCGAGCACAGGGGGCCGAATCTCCGCCGTCGTCCCAACGCGAACAACGCCATCCGAAGCCGACTCATCGTTCAACCGCTTCGGAACGATCCATACCTCACCGACGTCCAGATGGTCGAACCATTTCTCGTCGGAGATGCGAGCCTGAAGCTCCTCGAGGCGACGTGGGAGATCCGCTTCGTACTGAGCAAGGTCGATCAGGCCCACACCGCGGCGCTCGAAATAGAGGGCCGTCTTGGCTTGGCGCCACGCGAGATAGAGGTCGGTGAGAGATGCCGAGCTCACAGGTTACGGCTCCGAACATGACCGCGGGACGTTCGCGCCTTCGCGCCCGCGCCACACCCGCAGGGTTTTGGTGCCATCGCTCACATCCATCAGCGCTCGCGCGACAAATTCCTGTTCCACGCGCTCGGGGAGACACTGCTGGAACTTGGAAACGCGCACGTTGGCGCCGACGTCGGTCCAGCTCGCCGCGTCCGTCCACGTGAGCCGCGGCCCGTCAGCGAGCTCTCGAAGCACACGTCGTATCGCCACGTCACTCTTCGCCGCATCACCGGAAAACCGCACCGCCTCATTGCCGGCCGGGTCCTTCTCGCCGAGGCGAGCTTGCAGGGCAGCGGCGAGGAGGAGTTTGCCGAGTCCACCCGCGAAGGTCCACCACTTCACGGCGCCATCGGGCCCCTGCGTTAACGGCGCCGGCTCGTCTCGGAGGAATTCGTGGGACGCGCGAAGCTGATCGATTGCGGCGGTGGTCCGCTTGGACAACCATGAGCGGGCGCCTTCCCTCGGCTCTCCGCGTGCGCCTCCGGGATCGATGACACGCTTGGGGGGATTCGCGTACGAACCCAGTCCGACGCGCCCCATGCGGCACGCTTCCAGCGGGGCCGTGCCACGGCCGGCAAAAGGGTCGTAGACGACGTCACCCGGCTTCGTCAGCCAGCGGATAAGGACGCGCGGTGCCTGGGGCGGGGACATCGCGAAGTACGTGCACAACGAGTGCAGCGGATGGACCCACCGCCTGGGCGCACGACGCCAGTGCTTTGACGGACCGGCCAGGCTAGGTGGGCGCCCACTCATCACAGCACCAGCGTGCAGGCGAGGCCGCCAGGGTGGGCGTTTGTTGGGGTCTCGGGCCGGTGTTCCCAGGCATGCAAGACCGCCTCGCCGAGCATCGCAACCCTCACAAGCTTCCGACAACTTGGTGCAAAATCCCCCTTCATGTCCGCGCTCCCTCCGTCCAGAAGTCCGAGAGCAACTCGGCTTGCTGCAGGACCGTGTTGGTCGCCGATTCCTGCTTGTCGGGTGGGTAGCCGTACCTGCGGAGGATGCGCTTGACGATGACACGGAGCTTGGCGCGGACAGACTCCTTGACGGTCCAGTCGATGGTGACGTTGCGGCGGACGGTCTCGACGAGCT
>CAZEJK010000359.1:0-4818 GCA_964512045.1 uncultured Thermoanaerobaculia bacterium | reverse complement strand
GACTGGGGAACAGAGGTGCATGGCAGAGCTGACCTTATGAAGGCCGGCCGCGCCCCACGCTCTCACACATCGAACACCCTTCGAACGTTGGCTCGCGTCACCTCGGCGACCGTTGCCACGTCGATCCCCCGGATCTCGGCCACCTTCGCGGCCACCAGCCGCACATGCTCGGGAAGGCTCCTGGCGCCCGGCTCCGGCCCCAGCGCCGGTGCATCGCTCTCGAGCATGAGCCCTTCGAGCGGGAGTGCTCTGGCAAGCTTCTGCTTCTGGCGGGAAAACAGGGTCGTTGGGGGAAGCGACACGCAGTACCCGTGCTCGATGGCGTTGAGGGCATGGCCGACCTTGCCGTCAAACGCATGCAGCACGGCGGAGCGGGCCCCGAGCTCGATCAGCAGCGCGATCAGGTAGTGCCCAGCGGACCGGCCGTGCAGTGACAACGGCAGCTCGTACTGCGTTGCAGCCGCAACGAGCTCACCGAGCACGTAGCGCTGCAACGCCCTGTCGTCCTCCGACTCGGCCACTCGGTAGTCCAGGCCCACCTCGCCGACCGCCACCAGGCTCGCAGCGTGATCGGAGATCAGCTGCAACGTGCGTGGCAGATCGCGCCGCCAGCTACCGATCCGCCACGGATGGAGGCCCAGCGCAGGCCGCACGAACGGCTCGCGCGCCGCCAGATCGAGGACCCGGAGGTTGTCCTCATAGTCCTCCCCGACCACAACAGCGGCCTCCACCCCAGCATCCTTCGCCCGGGCGATCACCTCCTCGAGATCGTTGGCGAACTCCGGCGCCGCGAGATGACTGTGGGTATCGACGAGCTGCATCGGCCACAACACTACACGATCGCGCACGCGCACCCCCGCAGCTCCGCTCGCCGGGGCCGTCGCAGGCCTCGACCGCCCGGGTGCTACCATGGCCCCCATGGACGATGGCACGTTCGCCAGCACGATCGCTCCTCCCTCGGATCAGGTGTCGCCGTGACCTCGTTCCGCATCGCCAGCCACATCGCAGTCGCCGCGCTCGCGGCGGTCACCAGCGCCTGCTCGCTGGCGCCCGCGCCGGCGGAGATCGCATCGCCGGACAGGGTCCAGTGGGATTTGGACTGGGCCGAGGGCGCCACCTTCGCTGCGGCTCCACTGCAGTGGTCTGCGGCCGATCCCGTCACCGAGACCTCCCCGCTCGCTCGGCTCAGGCAGAGCCTGGACGCCTTCAACGACGGCGACCCGTCCACCGACGCCGACCTCGGAGTTGACGGGCTGTGCCTCAGCTCACGCACCGCGCACGGCGCGCGGGCCACGCACGCGTCGCTCGACCCACGGCTTGGGAGTGCGGGGGAGCTGGATGAGCTGCTGCGCGCTGCCCACACTCGCCAGCTCCGCGTCCTGGTCGATCTCGAGCTGGATGTCACAGATGCGGATCACGCCGCGCGCGAGCTCCTCTGGTGGCTGGATCGAGGCGTCGACGGAGCTCGCCTGCAGGCGATCTGTCCGGGCGCCCATCCCGCCACTCTCGGCTTCTGGCAGCACATCAGCAAGACCGTACGGCAGCGCCACCGGGACGCACTGCTCATCGGATCCTGTCGAGCCTCTGCGGAGCGCATCGCCGCCCACTTCGGATCCACGCTCGAGCTCCGCCGTGGCGACGGGCTTCCGAGCATGCTGCAGCTTCCCTACTCCCGAACGCTTGTCGAGGCCGTTCGCGCCGGGAACGCCCGCATGCTCCGGTCGGCGTTGATCGAGCTGGACACCCTGACGCCCGCCGGAGCGCTGAACGCCATCACTCTCGACGAGGACAGCGTACCGCTGACCACGGGGTCAGTCGATGACCACAGCGTGCTCGACCAAGTCCTCGCGGCCGCGTTGACGCTGCCGGGAACCGTGCTGATCGGACCGAACCTCCCCAATCAGCAGGAGACGCAACGCACCCTGGAAACGCTGCGTGACCTCATCCAGACGCGCTCCAGCTCTCCGGCACTCCGCCGCGGAACGCTCGAGCTGATCCCCGACGCGCCGGACGAGCTCATCCTGCTGCTGCGCCGCCACCCGAAGCAGAGCGTCCTCGTCGCACAGAACCTCGGCGGAGTCGAGATCACCGCCGGTCTGGCGCTCCCGATCATGCAGACGGTGCAGCTCGCTCAGATCGGCGCCGTACGTGCCGAGATCCACGACCGAACCATCGAGATCACCCTCGGGCCACACTCAACGGGCGTCTGGGAGCTGCAGCTGCGACCGCCCGCCCGCGACAGGTGGTAGGCTCCTGCGATGCGCGGGCCACACCACACGTCTGAGGACGGATGGCGCCGCCTCAAGCCGGCCGCCAGCGTTTCCACCCAGCTGCTGGCAACGGCAGCGCTCTGGACCGTTGTGGGAACCGTGCTGGTGGGCCTTGGCCTGCACTGGTCGCTCGCCACCCTGACACCGTTGACCGCAACACTCCTGGTCCTCGGTGCAACGCTCGTCGGAGTCGGCAAAGAGCGGTGGATACTGCGTCCGACCGCAGACCGGATCACCACCCGCATCCGGACCCGCGGCGATGGCCGATGTCTCGGAGGCGCACTCTCGTGGCAGAGCTGGGGTCTCGTGATCGTGATGATCGCCGGTGGCCGTCTGCTGCGTGCCGTAGCCCCACCCGAGGTGGTCGGACCGCTGTACGTTGCCATCGGCACCGCGCTCGCCCTTGCATCCCGCCACCTGTGGCTGGCCCGGCAAAGACGCGAGAGACCTGATAGGGTCTAGGCAGCGCCAGCGCTGAACCGACGTCCAATGCGCGGAAAGGATGCTCGATGCACCCGATCGATCTCGCGATCTTCCTCATCTACATGGTGACGATGCTCGGCATCGGATTCTACTTCCTGCGCCGGAACACGGCGGCTGATGACTACTACGTCGGCGGACGATCCATGGGCAGCCTGCACGTCGGAATGTCCGTTGTGGCCACCGATGTCGGCGGTGGGTTCTCCATCGGTCTCGGCGGTCTCGGCTTCGCCATCGGGCTTTCGGGATCGTGGATGCTGTTCACCGGCCTGATCGGCGCCTGGCTGAGTGCCGTCCTTCTGATTCCCAAGGTCAAGCGGAACCGTGCCTTCGACAACGCCTTCACCTTCCCGGAGGTTTTCGAGCACTTCTACAGCGGCCGCGTCGCCCTGGTCGCCGGTGTGATCTCCGCCGTGGGGTACGTGGGATTCACGAGCTCGCAGATCCTGGCCGGCGCGAAGCTCGCGCACGGCTCGTTCGAGAACCTCGATCTCAACGCGGCCCTTTTGATCATGGGCGCCATCGCGGTCGGCTACACCGTCATGGGCGGGCTGAAGGCGGTCATCTACACGGATACGGTTCAGTGGGCCATCCTGATCCTCGGTTTGACGTGCATCGGACTGCCGGTCTCCTACCACGCCGTCGGCGGATGGGACGCGATCCAGGGAACCCTGGCGCCCGAGATGCTCACCTTCACGAACCTTTCGTGGCAGGACCTCGTCAACTGGGGGGTGACGATCATCCCGATCTGGTTCGTCGGCATGACCCTGTATCAGCGGATCTACGCCTGCCGCGACGAGGCCACCGCCAAGCGGGCGTGGTTCGTCGCCGGGTTGCTGGAGTGGCCTATCATGGCCCTGATGGGTGTCGCTCTCGGCCTTCTCGGTCGAGTTGCCGCCGATCAGGGGATGTTCGACTACCTCGGCGCCGCAAACATCGCGGCAACCGACCCCGAGACGGGCTTACCGATGCTGCTGCGCACCGTGCTCCCCGTGGGTCTCATGGGGCTGATGATGTCCGCGTACTTCTCCGCCATCCTGTCGACCGCAGACAGCTGCCTGATGGCATGCTCCGGCAATGTCGTCTCGGACATCATCGGACGGTTCCGGAAGCTGGACCCGAACAGCCGAGGGTTCCTCAGAATGTCCCAGGTCGCGACGCTCGTTCTCGGCATCTTCGCTCTGCTCCTGGCGATGACGATGACCAACGTGCTCGACCTCATGCTGTACTCGTACGCGTTCATGGTGTCGGGTTTATTGGTTCCGATCATCGGCGCTCTTTTCTGGCGGCGTGCCAGCTCTGCAGGCGCGATGGCGGCGATGATTCTCGGCGGCGGAACCACGGTCATTCTCGAGATCGCAGCAACCGAGCTTCCACTCGGACTCGACGGAAATGTCTTCGGGATCACGGTCTCTGCGGTCGCGTTCGTCGTGCTGTCATTGGTGCTCGAAATGCCAGAACGATCCTCGCCTTCTGGTTCCGACTGAAGGCCAGACATCCATACAATTCCAATCAACTTCTCTCTCAGAACAGTGATCCATGACTGCTGGTATCGCGGTTCCGCTTCTGCCTACGTTGCTGGACGATATTGTTTGTGGTACGCTCTCCAAGACGTACAGGAAGAACTTTGCGATCTCGCAACGCGATGTCATCTTTTCCGTGGGTATCAGCTCCCTGGAGTCGGCTGATCGGCCTTCTGGTGCCTTTTTTTTGCGTGAGCATGTCCTTCCCGGCCGTACATGCCTCCACATGGTCTTCCCCAGATCGAACACTCCATCATTTCCCCCACAACACCACCATCACCATTCGCTGGCAGGTGCATACGACACCGGACTCTAGCCAGCTTCGTCTTTACCGCATCCCACTCGATTCTGGCAGGATCGACACAACGCCAGTGCTTCTGACCGAGCAAACGGTGACCTCCGGCACCTCGACATCGCAGTATAGAGACGCCGGGCATACAGGCCGTATCTGGGCCTATCAGCTCCGCTACGTCGCCCCGAATGGGCAGGAGAACGTGCTCTCGACGTTAACGTGCGCCGAGCAATACGCATCCGGCTCATCCGCC
>CAZEJK010000358.1:0-4822 GCA_964512045.1 uncultured Thermoanaerobaculia bacterium | reverse complement strand
CCTACGCGGGCGCGGGACCGGCATCTTCGGAGCATCACTTTGATTGCGACCCGCGGCCGCGTTAGATGCTGCCGCTGGCGGTTTGCAACCGCGGCTGTGGCCGAACGTTCGCCACTCTGGAGCCACGGTCCTTGCGCAGATACGAGATCAGGTCGTCCGCTCGATCCGTGAACACGGCGTGCACACCGAGCTGCTGGCAGCGACGGAGATGCGTGATCCGGTTCACGGTGTACACGGCAACCGGGCGCCCGGCCCCGTGACAGTGTTGCACGAGCTCCTCGCTGACCTGCGCCCGACTCACGTTCAGAGCGTGTGAGCCGACCGCCATCATCACCGCCAGAGGGTCGGTACCACGATCGCGTTCCGGATGCAGCAGCGATGCCGTCATCAGACCGGGCGCCATCTCTCGGACCCGCTCCAACGCCAAGGCATCGAACGACGACACCACTACTTGCGCTTCCATCCCGGCGGCCCGCACGGCGCCATAGACTGCGGTCACCAGACCTGGCACGGTGTCGGCGCCGTCCGGCTTGAGCTCGAGGTTCACCAGGACCCGGCCCCGAGCGATCGCCAGAGCTTCGTCCACCGTAGGGATCCGCTCGCCGGCGTACGCGCTGGACATCCAGCTGCCAGCATCCAGCGTCTGCACCGCGGACCAGGTCAGGTCGCGCAGCCGACCGGTCCCATCAGTGGTCCTGTCCACTGTGGCATCGTGAAGACAGACCGCGACGCCGTCCGCCGTCGTCGATACGTCGAGCTCGACCATGTCGGCGCCGACATCGATGGCGGCCTCGATGGCCGCGAGCGTGTTCTCCGGAGCGCGCGCCGACAGCCCACGATGTGCGATCACCCGCAGCCGGCCACCCAGCCGCAGGAACTCCTGCACCGTACCGGGACGCCACCATGTCGCCCCCGCAGGAGCGAGCTCACCGTCCGAGGCCGCGGTGACCGACACCAGCAGCCTCCGCACCGCCCGCTCACACACCGCTCGAATTCGTCCCATCGCTCGAAGTGTACACCGAGACGATGAATTCGCGATGAAGCCACGAGAACATCCGTTCTCATCGCTCGGCACGAGTGGCGCTGTCTCTCAGGTGATCCATCCGGCCCCAACGCGGCCGCCGGCCGGATCTCGGCTATCCCGCGCCCGACGACCATGCCCCGTCTCTTCGAAGATGCGCCGGTCTCAGGGCTCGCGCGAAGCGAACTCCGATGGACGAACCTGGAATATGAGCCGGACTCGCTCAAGTTTCCCTTCTCGTCACCGATGCGGACTCGGTGGCGCCGAATCTACTGAAGGAGTCCAGCATGAGCGAACCGAAGAACCTGCCCGTCGTTCCCCTCAGGGAGGCGGTTCTGTTTCCAGGGGTTACGACCCCGATCGCGGCCGGTCGGCCGGGAACGCTGCGCGCCATCGACACCGCGCTCGCCGACCCGGAGCGGCTGGTGTTCGTGGTCGCTCAGCGAGAGAACGTGGACGAGCCAACGCCGGATGTCCTCTACACCATCGGCACCATCGCTCGCATCGGCCAGGTCCAGCGCGGACCATCCGGGATGCAGCTGGTGCTGCACGGACGTCAGCGGGGCATAGCGATCCGCATCCATGAGGACGACAACAAGCTGATGGCCAGCGTCCGCGACGCGGAGGAGATGCCGACCCTGGCTCCCGAGAGCCCGGAGTTCGTGGCGCTGTACAAGGAGGCCCAGGAGCTGGCCGGCGAGCTCGGTCAACGAGCAGGTCTGCCGAAGGAGGCGGTCCAGCGATTCCTTTCCGAGGTCGATGATCCCGGACGGTTCGCGGACATCGTCGCGGCGTACACCGAGATGAGCACCCACGAGCGCCAGGCGCTCCTGGAGACCCTGTCGGTCGAGGAGCGGATCCGACGCGTGCTCGTGCTGATGCAACGCCAGATCGGCATGATCAAGGCCCGTGAGGACATCAAGTCGAAGGTCCGCGAGGAGCTCGGGGACCGGCAGCGGGAGATGTTCCTGCGCGAGCAGCTCAAAGCGATCAAGAAGGAGCTCGGCGAGGATGCCGAGTCGGACGACGTCGAGGAGCTGCGCGAGCAGCTTGACGCCCTCGAGCTTCCTGAAGAAGTGGACACCGAGGTTCGTCGCGAGCTCGATCGCCTCGAGCGGATGGGCCCCAGCTCCATGGAGTCCCAGGTCATCCGGACGTACATCGATACCATCCTCGAGCTGCCGTGGAACACCCGCACCGAGGACCACATCGATCTTCCCAAGGCGAACGAGGTCCTCGAGGAAGACCACTACGGTCTCGAAGACGTGAAGGACCGCGTGCTGGAGTACCTCGCCGTTCGCAAGCTGCAGCAGCACCGTCTGGAGCAGCTCGAGGAGAGCGAAGACGAAGAGACGGTTGCGAGTGACGGCACGCCGGCTAGCGAGGCCGACGAGGCGACTGCCGGCACCGAGAACAAGGAGCTGCGGCAGCGCGCCCGCCGAAGCCCGATCATGCTGTTTGCCGGCCCTCCGGGCGTCGGCAAGACCTCGGTCGCCAAGTCGGTCGCCCGGGCGATGGGACGTGAGTACGTCCGGATCTCCCTCGGCGGCGTCCGCGATGAGGCGGATATCCGAGGCCACCGCAGGACCTATGTCGGTGCCATGCCAGGACGGATCGTCCAGGGGATGAAGCGGGCCGGCTCCAAGAACCCGGTGTTCCTCCTCGACGAGGTGGACAAGCTCGGCGTGTCGTATCAGGGCAATCCGTCGGCAGCCTTGCTCGAGGTGCTCGACCCGGCGCAGAACGACACGTTCACGGATCACTACCTCGGGGTTCCGTTCGACCTCTCCGAGGTGCTGTTCATCGCCACGGCGAACTTCTTGCAGAACATCCCCGGCCCCCTCCTCGACCGGATGGAAGTGGTGGACTTTCTCGGCTATACCGAGCGTGAGAAGCTCGAGATCGCCCGCCGCTACCTGGTTCCGCGTCAGCTGGAGGAAGCCGGTCTCGACACCGAGCAGCTCACCATCACGGACGAGGCCGTGAGCGAGGTCATCAGCCGCTACACCCGCGAGTCCGGCGTACGTCAGCTGGAGCGCGAGATCGGTCGTCTGGCCCGCAAGGTGGCGCGGAAGATCGCTGCAGAGACCATGGAGTCGATGGAGCTCGGGGCGTCTGACGTGTCCGAGCTGCTCGGCCGGCCGAAGGTCCATCCCGAAGAGAAGGCCACCGAGGACCAGATCGGTGTGGCCACCGGCATGTTCTACACGCCGACCGGCGGCGACATCATGTTCGTCGAGGCCTCGAGGATGCCCGGCAAGGGCGAGCTGGTGCTCACCGGTCAGCTGGGCGATGTCATGAAGGAGTCAGCCCGAGCTGCGTGGACGTTCGCCAAGGCGCACAGTGAGGCGCTGCGCATCGAGCCCGATGCTTTCCAGCAGGATGTGCACGTTCACGTTCCCGCCGGAGCGATCCCGAAGGACGGCCCCTCCGCAGGCGTCACGATGGCGACCGCACTGGTGTCCATCCTGTCCGGGCACCCCATCCGCCACGATGTGTCCATGACCGGCGAGATCACCCTTTCCGGTCGCGTTCTGGCGATCGGTGGCGTCAAGGAGAAGGTGCTCGGCGCCGTTCGGGCGGGAATCACCTCAGTGGTGCTGCCCAAGGCCAACGAGGCCGATCTGGAGGACCTCCCGGAGGATATCCGCAACAAGCTCGAGATCCATCTCGTCGAGCATCTCGGCGAGGTTCTCGCCGAGACCCTCCGTGGCGGCCGCTACCAGGAGGGCAAGCTATTCTTCGGTGACGACAACCCCGAGGACATCGCGCCGCTGTCACCCGCAATCCAACACTGAGCCGCTCAACTCGGCTCGTTTTCGAGGCCCCGCCGCACGGCGGGGCCTTCGTCGTGTCGTCATTGAAAGGTCCGATGTGCACTGAAAAACGGAGCCGTCAGCCCCGATGCGGAATCCAGGTCCGCCCTCCGTGCTCTCGTCTCCGCGCGACGCCTCTCCGCTCAGGAGCCGATGAGCTGCAGACACATTCTCCTGCAGGTTCCCGGCCCCATTGCTCGAGCTACGGCTCTGGAGGGGATTGCGGCACAATGCGTCGCGCCTCGAGGTCGAACACCTCCCCGGGCTGGAGGATGTGGGTGGTCAGCCCGTGAACGCCGAGGTGGACATTGCCGTCGTCGGCCTTCAGGCGCGTCACCTGGGCCTCGGCTGCATCGAACACCATCACCCACCCCTGCCCGAGCACCTCGAACGTGCGATCTGGACGCAGCCACACCGCAGTGGCTTCGTCGACTCCGACGCCGAGCAGCTCGGGATGCTCCAGCACCACCGTCATGAGCCTGTTCTGGCGCTGCCGAGCCACGAAGTGCTGGTCCACGATGGCCAGGGGGAACAGCCCGAGGCCATCCCACAGCTCCACGTTGTCTGCGGTAATCACCTCGAAGTCGCCATCACCCGTGATCATCAGGCCACTCTGACACGCGGTGCCCGCCGAGGTTCCACCGACCACCGCTCCCTCCCAGTAGGCGTCGATCACGGCATCACCAACCGGTGTGTCAAGCAGCGCAGCGACGATACGGCGCTGGTCACCGCCGGCAAACCAGACTCCGCGCGCTGCTGCCACCACCTCCGCCAGCTCCGGGTCGCGCGCATCACTGCGGTGGGCGACGTCCGCAATCCGCACGTTGCGACAGCCGTGCTCCTCCACGAACAGATCGCGGTAGTAGTCGCCGGTGTCGGACAGCGCCGATGCGGTCGGGAACACGACGATCGGGGCGTCGGCTCCACCGGCCAGCTGCACGAACTTCTCCATCACGACGGCGGGCTTGCCGCCACCACCGTTGAG
>CAZEJK010000357.1:0-4842 GCA_964512045.1 uncultured Thermoanaerobaculia bacterium | reverse complement strand
CCCTCCCATCTCCTCTCCCCTTCTGAGACCTCAGGGGATATCCATGGAAGGTCAACACCTAACCGCTGAGAGCTGCGCGGGTGCGGAACCGGCAGCTCCGGAGCACCCCTTTGGTTGCGGCGCGCGGCCGCGTTGGTACAGGGCCTTGCCGTCGGCGCCTCCGTGACCTACGCTACTCATGGCAGATACCTCGAGCACAACGGAGAGCTCCGATGCGAGATCACACCAGCCTGCACCGGCAACTGAGCATTGTGACTGTCGTCATCGTGACGGCGGCACTCATCGCAACCACCTCGTGGGCGGAGCGCGCCGCCCGGCGCGGCGGAGGCCGAGCCGCCCCCGTGCACGCATCCGAGCGGAGCCTGCACGCCGTGCACGACTGTGACGGGCTGCGCACGGCCGTGAGCGAGGCGATCGTCGAGCAGCTCGTCAGCGCACTGTACGGCTGGTGGGGAGGACCGTGGAGGGAGGACCCCTGGGCCGGCGGAGCTCCCGGCGTCGACGGCGCCGGTCCGAGCGACTACAGCTCGACCAACGTCCAGGAGGAGGGGGTGGACGAGCTCGACCTGGTCAAGACCGATGGCGAGCAGGTGCTCGTCGCCCAGGACCACCAGCTGGCCATCGTCGACTCGTGGCCGCCGTCGCTGAGCTCACTCAGCTCGACTGTGGAGCTCGACGGGTGGGCCCACGGACTGTTCCTGCACCACAGCTCCAAGGCCGTGGTGGTCAGCCAGCTCTGGGGCGAGGTCATCGCGGATCGCCACTGGGGCGGCACCCGCGTCGAGATCGTCGATCTGTCCGACCCGACGAGCCCCGTCGTCTCCAGGACCCTCGACCTGGAGGGCTACCTCACAGGTGCGCGCAAGATCGGCAACCGCATCTACCTCGTGGTGTACTCGGCGTTGCCGATGCCAGAGGCGGCGTGGGAGCTGATCTCCAACCCCGAGCTCGGGCTGCCGGAGCTGCCGTGGGATGCCCCGGACGTGGAGCGGGACGCAGCGGCCGAGATCGCCCGTCGGATCCTCCGGCCCCATGTGGAGAGGATCGTTGCCGGGATGGCGATCGCAGAGCTGGTGCCGCTGATGCGCGACCAGCACGCGGGCCAGCCCGAGGCCCAGCTCGAGCCGATGGTCGCCTGCGGCGATCTCTACCGGCCCGCCGACGGCGCCTCGCCATCGGTGCTGACGGTCGTCACCCTCGACCTGTCGGCGCCGTCGATCCCCGCCTGGACCCTCGAGACCGTGGGGCTTCTCGCTGATGGTTGGACGGTGTACGCCTCGACCCGGAGCCTCTACGTCGCCCAGACCAGCCTGTGGTGGTGGGCCGGCTGGGGCGATCTCGACATGTCCACGACGATCCACAAGTTCGAGCTCGACGAGACCTCCGACGAGCCGGTGCGCTACGCCGCCACCGGTGAGGTGCCGGGCTGGCTGCTGAACCAGTTCTCGATGAGCGAGCACGCGAACCACCTGCGGGTGGCGACCACCCGCTGGGACTGGTGGTGGGGCACCGGCTCCGGCGACGAGGAGCAGGGCAGCGTCCTGTCGGTGCTGCGCGACAACCAGCGCGGCCGGCTCGAGGTCGTCGGGCAGATCGACCAGATCGCGCCCGGCGAGCAGATCTACTCCGCCAGGTTCCTCGGTGAACGCGGCTTCCTCGTCACCTTCGAGCAGATCGACCCGCTGTTCACCTTCGATCTGGCCGACCCGACCGCGCCGCGTCTGCTCGGCGAGCTGAAGGTCACCGGCTACTCGGCATACCTCCACCCGGTCGGCGATGACTTCCTGCTCGCCGTTGGCATGGACGGCGACGACGACGGCAACCTGACCGGGCTGGCGGCAAGCCTGTTCGACGTCTCCGACCTCGCCGACCCACAGCGCGCCCACCACTTCCGGATCGCCGGAGACGCCGAGCACTGGTCCTGGTCCGAGGCGCTGTACGACCACCACGCGTTCACCTTCCACCGCGACGTGCTCTCGATCCCGGCGAGCGGGACATCGGCCGACGGCTGGTTCTCCGGCATCGTGGTCATGCAGGTCGACGTTGACGACGGCATCTCAGAGCTCGGCCGCATCAGCCATGCCGACCTCCCGGCCGTCAACGGGGGGTGGGTCCGGCGCAGCGTCGTCATCGAAGACGCCCTCTACTCGATCTCGTCCGCAGGGATCAAGGTCAACGCCCTGCACGACCCCGCAGTGCTGCTGGCGGTCGTCCCGTTCCCGCAGCCGGGCGAAAACCCGTAGCGACTGAGAACCGCCGCATCTTCGAAGACTCGAAGCAAAGTCGTGAGTTGAGAGCTCAAAGCTCAGAGCTCTCAATGCCGCCCGCCCTCCCCGGAGCCTGCTCTGCGAGCTTCAGGGTCGGAGGGGGCGCTGACCGCTGAAGGTGGCAGTCTCCGGGACTCAACGCAAAGGCGCCACGGCGCGAGGGCGCAAGGAGATGTTGAGTGACCGAGAACGAGATCAGCAAGGTGGTCGTGGGGGCGGCGATCGAGGTGCACGCTCCTGTTGTGGGGGTATGGCAACCTGACTCACTCCACCTCGAGGTCGTCGATCCCGATCCCGAACGCCGCCTCCCAGTCCTCGCCCCCTCCGACGCAGCGGCGTCGTCACAACCAGACACCCCACCGCCACACCCCGGTGGCTCACACCAGGACCCGAGCGAAAGCCACCCGCAACACACCTCCTGACCCATCAGCAGCGTTCTCGACGGCTCACCCACCAAACCACGACCCGAGAACCCAGCAAACCTCAGACGCGGACTGCGTCTCCCTCGCATGCCCGGCGCCGCAACTCCCATTGGGGCAGTACACAGAGCGCTAAGAGCGAACCGTGATCCGCCTCGTGAGCTCTCTGGCTGCAGCGCACGCCGACTCACACGAGACGGCGCCGGACGAATAGCTACAGAAGGCTGCCCACGGCTAGCACCAGCCTCACAGCTCGTTCTCGTAGATTTGCTGGACGTGCGCGGCGAGGTCCTCGAGCCGGGCCTGCGTGTACACCATGTCCACGTCGCCGTTGCTGTGGTACTCCACAATCTTGCGCAGGTCGCTGACCCGGTTGTGCCAACCACGGCCGTCGGTGACCAGGAAGAAGTACATGTGGTAGTCCTTGGCCTGCACGATCTTCAGCACGTCGCCGATAAAGTCGGTCAGCTTGCTCCCGGTCGCCTCGAAGCCCTTGGCCTCGATGACGATCTTCGGATGGTCCTTCGTCGGGATCGCGAAGTCCGACTTGGCGGTCTCGCCCCGTCGTCCGACAAAGGTCACACCCCGCTGATACGGAACCCCGAGCGTGTCGAGCACCGTCTGGACCTCGTCCTCCAGCCCACGGCCACGACGCTGCCCGGAGATGGCACGCCCTCGGCCCATCTTGTACCGGTCGATCAGGACGTCCTCGACCTCCCACCGCCGGCTCAGGTGCTCGTTGATGATCGCGGTGGCGCCGATCCCATCCTACGCCGCAGCGATCCGCTCGGGCTCCTGCTTGGCGATGCTGCGCAATCGGCTCCAGGTCATGCTCGAGGCACCGAGCTCGGCGCATAGCGTGTGCGCCACTGTCTCCTGCCCCTGCCCGAGAAACAGCCGCGTCACATCGAGGAAGGTCGGGCTCTCGCGCAGCTGGTCTACCAAGTCCGTGCTCGTCACCGGTCGCTTGAGGGCCCGCAGGTGTGCCACTGACTCCTTGAGGCGGATCACCAGATCCCGCGCGAGATCGTCCATCCAGTCGGCCGGCAGCTCGGTGAGCTCGCCGAGCAGCTCCTCGAGCGTGATCTTCTCAAGCTGCATCAACCCCCCACGATGAGGTACTCACGCACGCTCACCCGCTCCTGGGAGACATGGTTGTGGGTGCCGAAGTGGTACCGGTGGTCACGCTCGAAGACCTCCACCTCGCTCTTGTAGCGCCCCATGAGGCTGACCAGCTGATCCAGGTCAGGGTAGCCGTTGGAGGAGTACGACAGCACCAAAATGCTCTCGCGAAAACGCCGAAAGAGCGTATCGAACGCCTCCACAGCCGTGCGCCGATAGGAGAACGGCGTGTACCGCTTCGCCACCTTCTTGACCTTGGTGGACTCGATGATCTCGGTGCCTTCCCCCTGCCAGTAGGACGCCAGCCCTTCCAGAAAGTGGTAGCGCTTGATGTAGCAGTTGTCATCAGACCGCGGCACGTACGGCGGGTCCATGTACACCAGGTCGATCCCGCTCGGCTCCACCTCGAAGATGTCGCCGCAGAGCGCCCGGTGGCTCCTGCCGTTGTCGAAGACCGTGGCGTTGTACGCCGCCACCGACTCGAGAAAGTGCTCCTCCAGGCTCAGGCGAAGATCACGTCGGCCGTCCTTGTAGTGCTCTGGGTCGCCCGCAACGGTGAAGACGCCTCGCGGCTGGCGCTTCACGCACGAGCGCGCCAGCGCCGCTATGGTCAGCGCTCTGTGCAGGTCCGACGGCAGCGCCGGAATGTTGGCCCAGATGTTGTCGAGAAAGTGCAGGTCCTTCCGAGTAAAGAAGATCCCGCTGAAGGTCGTCTCGATGAACCGGCGACGGCGACGGTTGTACCGCAGCAGCTCGGCGCACTGTGCCTCGGTCAGCCGCTCAGACGAGTTCTCGATCGTGCCCCGCGCGATCTCGTGGGCAAAGTGGAGAAAGTCGTTGGTGACAACCTCCTTGCCCATGCACTTCAGCAGGTAGCCCACGCAGCCGCTTCCCGAAAAAGCGTCCAGCGCCGTCTCAAACTCCAGCTGCGACAGCACATCGTGGATCCACGGCAGAAGACGGTACTTGCTGCCCATGTACCGCAGCTGCGGAAACGTGCTCGCCCGCTTCGGGTACACTGGACCGCCCCAGAG
>CAZEJK010000356.1:0-4875 GCA_964512045.1 uncultured Thermoanaerobaculia bacterium | reverse complement strand
CAGCAGGCGTCGAAACACCCCTCTGTGCCGGAAGCTCGCAGAGCAGGCTCCGGGGCGGGCGGGCGGCATTCTGAACTCTGAACTCTCAACTCTGAACTTACGACTTTGCTTCGAATTCTCGAAGATGCGGCTCCGTGAGCTGCTAGCCTTCATCCGGGGTGCCCATGTAGCCTTTCTGCGCCAGATGGAGCAGGATCACTTGGGTGGCCTGGGCCGGAGAGAGCTCACTCGTGTCGAGCACGATATCGGCGTCGGTTGGGGGCTCATACGGGTCGGAGACTCCGGTGAACTCCGGTATCAGGCCGGCACGCGCCTTGGCGTACAGCCCCTTGCGATCGCGCCGTTCGCAGATCTCCAGCGGCGTTGCCACATGCACGAGGATGAAGCCTCCGCCGCGCTGAACCATCGATCGGACCTCACGCCGCACGCTGTCGTAGGGGGCGATCGGTGCGCAGATCGCGATGCCCCCATTCTTGGTGATCTCGGATGCCACGAAGCCGATCCGCTGGATGTTGATGTTTCTGTGCTCGCGCGAGAACCCCAGCTCTGAGGACAGGTGACGGCGGACGATGTCGCCATCCAACAAGGTCACGGGACGATCGCCGAGCTCCATGAGCTTGACGCGCAGGACGTTGGCCACCGTGGACTTGCCGGCTCCGGAGAGACCCGTAAAAAAGACAGTGAAACCCTGGCTATGGCGAGGTCGATGGCTTCGTCTCAGCTCGGATGCCACATCATCGAACGTGAACCAGACGGGTAGGGGACGGTCCTCGTCGAGCCGTTGCTGGACCTCGGCCGGGCTCAGGGTTCGGGTTCGCAGTGTGGGGTCGATCTCCCCAGCTGGGCGGAACGCAGCCTCGTCCTCGACCCAGACCATCGGACCGGCAGGAACCGGATCGACGCCGACGGATCTCCGGATCGTCTCGAGCTCGTCGGGAAGCGGAGCAGTGTCGCCACAGCGGCCGTTGAGCGTCAGTCCGTCGGTCCAGGCGAGGTGAGTACAACCGAAGTTTCTGGCGATGATTGCCTCGAGACCGATCCAGCGGCGCTCACCGAGGAGGCGACGCGGCGCCAGCGACACAAGAGTCAGGCGTGTCGTGTTCCGCGGGAAGCGCTCCATTGCGGCCCGAAGGGCTCGGAC
The DNA here is from genome assembly GCA_964512045.1 of uncultured Thermoanaerobaculia bacterium. Taxonomy (GTDB): domain Bacteria; phylum Acidobacteriota; class Thermoanaerobaculia; order Thermoanaerobaculales; family Sulfomarinibacteraceae; genus CAZEJK01. The sequence goes on along the minus strand of CAZEJK010000356.1, from coordinate 3,734 downwards.
GGTGGTGTAGTGCGTCCGATCGTCTGCCTGGGGAGAACCGACGAGGGCCTGGATGAGCAGATTCACCTTGTGACTGCGAGCCACCTGGAGCATGCTGGCGTGCTCGGCTCGATGGATCGGTCCAGCACATGGGAACGCGAGCACCCGCCGCCAGCCGAGACGGTCGAACATCTGCCGGACCTCGCTCGGGCCGAGACGCAACGGTCTGAAGTCGTAGTGGAAGTAGTCCGTGGTGGCCCACACAGAACCGGCCGCGCAGACTGTCTCCCGTTCCGCCTGAAGGCCGGTCAGCCCTGCGAGCTGCGCGTCCGGCTGCCAGATCTCGTGAAGCTCGAGAGCTGCGACCATGACACCTTCAGCGTCCCGGAGGGCGATCCAACCTGTCTTCTGGGCGGGGTTGGCGGTCTGGGCGCTGACCTGCAGCACGATTGGCGCCGGCCAGTAGGTACCGTCCGACAAGCGCTCCTGCTCGCACACCGACTGCCAGTCGCGTCGAGTCATGAATCCGGTCAGTGGCGAGAGCCCTCCGTTCGCTAGAAGCTCCACATCTGCGAGCTGCTCGGGCAGGAGGACCCACGAAGGCCAGTCTCGCGACTTCGCCCGGAGCTCGGTCGCACGGTCCGGGTCGCTGGTGAGGTTCATCAACGTCCCACCGTATGGCGGGATCAGGTGCTCCGTCACGTTGCCTCCACTGTCTCGATAGACCACAACGGCGCCGAGGGCGGTCTGGCCAGTCGTTTCGGGAGTATCTCCGGAGGCCCTCTCGGTGTCAAACGGAACCGCTGGGCGCGCATTCTGCAGCATGGTGTGTTGCCGAGTGGACGATGGCTATGCATCGCACCGTAGTATCGCTTCGGTTGGGGCACGCGGTGACGTTGGGGATTCGGTATCCGTGAGTTGACTGGAACCGCTCGGGTGCCTACTGTAGAAAGGTCCATGGAGAGACTTCCCGATCCCCTGCCACGAGGCGTCTTCAACCGGGTCCTCGACGCGGAGGTTGAAGCCGTATGAGTGGACGGAAGGTGCGGCTGGCGTGGGCCACAGATCCCGGTCGGCGGTCGCACCAGGAGGACAACTACCTGGTTCGGGAGCTTCCGTCGGGCGCTCTGATCGCCGTGGCCGATGGGATGGGAGGCCATGCCGCCGGTGAGGTGGCGAGCGAGATCGCAGTCAAGGCTCTCGCCGAGGTGGATGCCGCGGTGCTGTCCGGCGATCGGGCTGGGGAGGCGCTGGCCGATGCTGCGGCGGCTGCGAGCGAGAAGATCGAGCGCTACGGACATGAGGTTCCGGGAGCCGCCGGGCTCGGGACGACGCTGGTGGCGGCACTCATCACCAACCAACAGCTGGTTATCGGACATGCGGGCGACAGTCGCGCGTGGCTCGTGACGGCGGAGGGCGTGGAGCAGCTCACCAAGGACCATAGCGCGGTGCAGGTGGCGGTGGATCGTGGCGCGCTGACGCGGGAGGAGGCGGCGACGTCCCCCTACCGTAACATCATCTTTCGCAATCTTGGGGACGGCTCTGAAGAACGCCTCGAGATGTTTCCGAAGGAAGGGCGTCTGCAGCCGCAAGATGGGACCGTGGTCTTGCTCACCTCCGACGGTGCGCACGACTACCTGTCGGAGGCCGAGATGCTCGAGCATCTGACGGGAAGCGACTCCCTCGAAGCGGGCCTCGAGCAGCTGTTGCGGTGCGCCTATCACAACGGCTCTCAGGACAACATCACGCTGGTGGCGTGTGAGATCGGCGAGCTTCCACGGCAGGGGGACACGGCTGCGCCGCCTCCGATCTCCCGCGACTCCCGACCTCGGAGAGGTGCTCGCTCCGCTCGGCCTTCGACCGCAGTCCGCGTCGCCTTGATTCTTCTCGCCCTCGCCCTTCTGGCGGTGCTGCTGGTTGGTCTGCTGCTCGTGTCGCCAGGACGCGAGGGTGCGCCGGTGCGAGGAGGCGGAGTGCATGAGCTCGCTCCGAGCGGGTCGGCGGCTGTCGGTACCGCCGTGCTCGTCGCATCGTGCATGCCATCCTCGCTGTGCAGTGCGACCGAGGCACCCAGGAACACGAGCTGAGGATCGACTGTTACCGTCGGTTGTGTGACAGCTCAGGAGGCTGAGCTGCGAAGGAGAACCGGATGCCGACCCAGGATCCAGCGCAGGCAGTGCAGTATGAGGAGGCGTTTCTCCGGGCTGGAGAACGTGCCTTCGGAGGTGCCGGAGGCGACCGGCTCGGCGGTGTCGGGCTGGAGCCGGAGTTCTTCCCGATCTACCTCGACGAGCAGGGCTGCCCAGCGGGGCGGATGCGTCTGGAAGGTCCGGACGGTGTACTGAGCGTTCTCGATGCGATGGTGGAAGCTGGAGCGCCGTTCGGACCGAAGCACGGTCCCGAGCAGGGGCCGTGGGAGTATCTGTTGGCCAACGGCGGACGTCTGACGTTCGAGCCAGGAGCTCAGATCGAGCACTCCACCGCGGTGCATCCGACCGCCTCCGCCGCGATCGAGGACGTTCAGGGAGTGATGGATTACCTGCACGCTGGGCTTCTGGAGAGAGGCGCGGTGTTGGCGGCGATCGGTCTCGACCCGTGGCACTCGATCGAATCCGTACCCCAGCAGCTGCGGGCCTCGCGGTACCTGGCCCAGGCGGAGTACTACGAGCAGCGGGGGCCGTGGGGCCGAACGATGATGCGACAGTCCGCCAGCACACAGGTGAACCTGGACCTGGGGCCTGAGGGGGTGTGGCAGGAGCGTTGGTTGCTGGCCAACCTGGTGAGCCCTCTGGTCACGGCATCGTTCGCATGTAGCCCAGAAGATGGCCTCGTGTCCGCGCGTGCCCGCGCCTGGCAACGCCTCGATCCGACGCGTTCGGGTTTTCCGAGCCGCCTGGTAGACGGCAGCAGCGAGGATCCTCGTGAGCAGTGGGCGTCCGCTGCCATGTCAGCCGATGTCATGATGATCCGCTGTACCGATGGCCGGGTGCGCAGCGGGTACCCGGGCCTGTCCTTCGAGGAGTGGTTGCGGACCGGGCACCCCGAGTGTGGCTGGCCGACCCTGGACGATCTCGACTATCACCTGACGACCCTGTTCTTCGAGGTGCGGCCACGCGGTTTCCTGGAGCTTCGTGCCGGCGAGGCGCTGCCGGATAGCTGGAGACCCGCGCCGGTCGTGCTGCTGGCGGGCCTCCTGTATGACGATCAGGCGCGTGAGCGCTCTCTTGCCGAGCTTCTCCCGGTACGCTCTCAGCTTCCAGAGCTGTGGATGCGAGCATCGGAGATGGGCGTGCGCGACCCTGTCCTCGGGGCGCTCGCCGACGCTGTCTGGGAGCTGGCGCTGGCAGGCGCACAGCGTCTTCCGGTGGGCTACGTCCGCTCGGAGCACGTTGCGGTGACCGGCAGCTTTCTCGACCGGTTTACCGCGCGGCGTCGGATGCCTGCTGACGAGCTCGCGGAGCTGAACGCCGAGGATGAAGCGTTGGCGCTGGCATGGGCGAGCGGTTGCTCGCCGGCAGCTCCATCCGCACGCCACTGCGTCGTGTAGACGACGCTCTCACAGAGCACTGGATCGGCGACCACCGGGAGCGGCGAGTTGCGTGTGCGCCGTGTTCGCGGGAGCTGGAGAGCACGCTGGGGATGCGCAAGCCAGCGGAGGTGCATGCGCTCTCTGCGTGAGGGCCAATCGAGACGAGCAGGCGTGGCAGGAGCGACGACGCTTCAGCCCGGACCCGGACCCGGCCCAGGCCCCGGCC
>CAZEJK010000355.1:0-4903 GCA_964512045.1 uncultured Thermoanaerobaculia bacterium | reverse complement strand
ATCGTCTGGTAGATGGCGCGGCCGAGGGGGTCGTAGGCGGCCTCCTGGAACTCCGTGTCATCGAGGTAGCGGGTGACGATCTCCTCGTTGTCGCCGAGGCACTGGAGGACGGCCTGCTGGATGAGGTGCCGGATGCCCCCGAGGAACTTGTCCTCCGGGTTGGCGAGCGCCGTCTCGACGATCCGCTCGTCGGTGCACGCCTGCTCCTTGGTCTGCTCGAAGAACAGCCGGTCCTTGTCGGTGAAGGTGGTCCCGAAGCGCTCGTTGAGCGTGCTGATGATCTGCGACAGCGGCGCCTGCTCGTCGGTGGCGGCGCCGGTGCCGACCTCGGTGGGTCCGTACACACCTGCAGGCTCACCCTCCCTGACATCCACTGGCCCCGAGTGGATGCGCTCCAGGCGGTAGTACTGCAGGGCAACCTCGTCGGTGAGCTGGACTCTGGTCTGGTCGCGATCGGTCGGCAGGTGCGGCAGGAGCGCCCTGCCGAAGCTGTACAGCTTCTCCAGCTCGGGGTCGACGTAGGGGAGCACCTGGCTCAGGAACGCATACAGCTTCACGTACGCGGACAGCTTGGCGCGGAGCTCGCTGCGCTCGTCGTCGTCCGCGATGGCGGTGAAGCGATCGACGGCCGGCTGGAGGTGGCGCTCCATCTCGGCGTGGTCCCCCGGCCGCTGGCTCTCGGGCGGGCGGTAGAAGACCCGCGCGAACGCCTCCACCTCGCTGAACACCGTCCCGGCGGCGTTCGCAGCCTTCAGCCACTCCCAGAAGCCGGGGCAGAAGTCCATCCCGTAGTGCAGGTTCTTGGCTCTGATGAACACATCTGCATCCAGGAGGTACGCCATCAAAAGCCAACCCCGAGGCTGTGGCCCACCTCGCGGAAGGTCGCCATCTTCTTGATACCGAGCAGCCGGAACGACTCCGTGAACGCTGTTCGGCCTTCCAAGGCGCTCATCACAACCGCACGCCCGAAACGCTTGCTGACCCGTGCTCCGAGCGTCAGGTAGAAGCTGCCGCCGCTTCCCTTGGGCAGGCTGCGCAGCCGCTCCAGCTCCTCCTCGTACGCTGCCCACAGCTCCGCTGAGCTGAGGCGACCAGCGTCGTGGAGGCGACGCAGGATGACGAGCGTGCTGACCTTGAACCTGCGAGCAAGCCGGTCGAGCTCGTGTCGGAGCTCCGCCCGTGTGTCGGATGCGGCGCGGATGTCGTGCAAAGGGGCCAGGACCTCGGCGGCCACCTGGTTGCACCACCGCTCCGTCGCCTCGTCCGGCGTCGTCAGTGCCTGGGCATCCGACAGTGCGGACTGGCCCAGCCAGATGTGCGCGAGCTCGTGGGCCAGGGTGAACATCTGCGCGGCCTTGCTGTCGGCGCCGTTGATGAACACCACCGGCGCGAGCCCATCCGCGAGGGCAAACCCCCGAAACTCCTGCGGGTTGAGGGGCCGACGGTTATTGCTGCCGACCACACCGCTGACCATGACCAGGACCCCGGCGTCATCCGCCTGCCCGATACAGCGCCGCAGCGCCTCCGTCCATGTTGGCGTCTGACGACGCTCACTCAGGTCGAAGTGGAGAGCCGCTCGGATGCGTTCAGCTGTGGCGACGACATCATCCCCGAGGCTCGCCGAGCCAACCAGCTCCAGCGGCTGCTCGCCGTACGATCGCGCAAACTCGCGGTACCAGTCCTGGCCGTAGAGCATCGGCGTGGCGTCCTGGTTGAGCTCGCGGATGTACGCCTCGGCCACCGACAGCATCCCGCCGGTGCCGCACGCCGGGTCGTAGATCATCTTGACCACGGCCGGGGTCGCGAGGTCCTCCTCCGGCGACAGCAGGAGGTTGACCATCAGCTTGATCACCTCGCGCGGGGTGAAGTGCTCGCCGGCCTCCTCGTTCGCCTGCTCCGAACCGATGCGGATCAGCTCCTCGAACACGTAGCCCATCTGCACGCTGTCGATCCGCTCGCCCGACAGGTCGAGCTTCGCGAACGCCTTCACCACCTCATAGAGCAGGTTATTCTCCTGCAGCCGCGTGATCTGCTGGTCGAACGAGAACCGCTCCATGATCTTCCGCACGTCCGACGAGAAGGCGTTGATGTAGGCGTTGAGGTTCGGCGCCAGCTGGTCCGGGTCATCCAGCAGCCGCTCGAAGTCCAGGCGCGAGACGTTGTAGAACGGCCACCCCGACACGCCGCGGAGCTTCGCCTCCACCACGCCCTCGGGCCTGTCCGCCACCTGCGCATACGCCTCGAGCACCGCCGCCTTCGTCGGCGCCAGCACGCAGTCAAACCGCCGCAGCACCGTCATCGGCAAGATCACCTTCCGGTACTCGTTGCGCTTGTACGGCCCCCGCAGCAGGTTGCAGATCGACCAGATAAAGCTCGCCAGCTGTGAGTGCGTCTCTGGCGTCATCCCGCGCCTCCCACGGTCGTTGGTTGTGATGTTTTGGCACGGAACGAGGTATGATGAGATAAAGACATAGTCTGGAGTTTCCGCTAAACTCACCTTGACGATGTTCGAGAAGTCTGTTCAAGACCCGGGGGCGCTTTGTTCGCCCTGATGGAGTAGACGCTAGATGACGACGTTTGCCAAGGCACCGCTGTTGGAGGTGATTCTGGAGGTACGGTGGGGTGCCGAGGGAAAGCAGTCTGACGAACCGAGACTGAAGTACGATGTGAATGATACTCAAATGTTCGCAGGACAGTTCAAGAAAGCGGCGGAAGAGGCGGGATATCACATCCACGAAGCTCTCGAGAACGTGCCCGCGCTACCGTTCTTGGTAGCACATCGTTTTCATCGAACAGGAAAAAGATATCCACTGCTCCAGATCGGTCTCGGGATCTTCTCTTTCAATCAGATCAATGAAGGCTACGACTGGGACACCTTTCAACCCGCGGCGCTTCAGGCTCTTAAGATCTTGGATGATGGTCATCCGTCTGGCATAGGTGGGTTACGGAGTCCAGGCATCGAACTCCGGTACGTCGACGGGTTGGAGTTTGACGAGGACGAGTCGCCTCTGGAGTTCATGAATCGTCGACTAATGCTCGACTTCAACCTTCCCAATGCGCTGAAATCCGATCCCTCGATCGGAGAGGAAGTGGACAGTAAGCTGGTCTTCGGTCTCAATACGCAGGAACCTACGGGGCAGTTGTTGCTAGAACTCGACGTTGGCACGATCAACGCAAGACCGGGTCTCATTGTTTCCACGAGGGTGCGATCCGCGCGTGATGATATGCCTGACCGGAGTCAAGAGGCACTATCAGATTGGCTAGCGAAGGCGCACAGAATCCAGATGCATGCTTTCCGCACGTTGATCGAGCCTGCATACCTGAAGGAGATGCGCAATGGAGAGTAATGCCGCTGCGTGGCAATTCGGCGGTCCAGAGAAGGAGTTTACCGTAGGCACGGATGCGGCGTCCTTCCCTAGCCCCGACGTTGCGACAAGGAACCGTCCGGTCGGCAAGTGGCTGGAGCAGACTTTTGGTGACTGGAAGCTGAAGACTTCTTCCGTGTTGGCACCGCGCGCGGACCTATCCAACAAAACACAGAACGCCTTGGGTGAACATGGGCGAGAACGACTGCAGACACTCCTATCAATAGCAAAATCCGAGGGGCGCTCGCTCGGCTTGTCGCTCGGTGAAGTCGAGGCGTTCTTTCATCTTTTTAGAAGGATCGCGGAGTACGATACGAGCATCTTCCTTGGCAATCAGGGCATCGAGCTTCAGTGGGAAGACAGCGCAGGCAAGACAATAGAGATCGAGTTCACCGGGAACGGGATGGAGTACTACATTGAGTCTCTGGACGAAGAGGGACTGACGAGGTTCGATGATCTAAGAAGTCTCGTTCGAAAGCTCGAGAAGCTCTAAGACTTGGAAGACGCCGAAGTGACTCCTTGTAAGAACGACGAGGAAGTCGTTCGTGCCGTTCAGCTTTCACATTATGACAAGAACAGGGGACGGATTAGCTCCGCTCTCTTCCGGGGGAACAATATCTCTGTCAGCAGGTTGCAGGTGTCGACGTTGGAAGAGATCTGGTCTGTCTTCCAAGTAGAAGTGGACAAGCCTCACAACAAGCTGGTAGGTGCACGGGTCTTGGTGGTTCGAGACATAGTCCAAACCGGGTCAAGTCTAGGCACCCCGCTTGCCGTGTACTCGAAGCCCACTCCAACGAATGAAGCCCACGCGGAGATCAGCGCCGAAACCAAGATATCCCGCAAGGTCGCACGCGCACTAATCCAGAAGTCCATCGAGGTCGCAACGCCAGCTTAGAAGGCAACCGTGATCGCCCTAATGCTGATGAGCTTCAGTTGAAGCGTCACCTAGAAGCTAGAAGTGGAACTCTGTGAATGGACCACATAACGGGGCGACGCACACGGGGACGAAATTTGGGACTGGCGCTGCCACGGTTTTGCAAACGACTGCCACATTGTTGTTTCTGAGGACGGTTCGAATCCCACTCTTTCCGCCAGCCCCGACCTCGCAAAGCACCTCCAGCCACATGACCCGGTTCACGTCACCAGAGCACCCGCGACGACCCGGGCCTGGACCTGGGCGGGGTCACTTCGTTGAACGGCTCGTGACCCGACGTTGGAAGCACCCTGGACATCACCCACCACGTCATCTCGACCGAGCTGTCGTGGGTCATCTGCGTGTCGGCAGCAGGCGGCTCTGTTGTAGCGGCGGAGCACCTGGCGAGCGGAGAGATCCCGTCGGAGAACCGACGACCAGCCGGTCCCGGATCGGGCCCCGGAGCTGGACCCGGGCCCGGCAGCCGGTAGCCGGACCCGGATGATGGCCGTGCAGCAGCCGAGGAGCGTGCAGGTCGACCCGATGGTGGCGGCTCCGTTCTCCGGCGGTGCGGTGCTCGGAGTCCGGTGGAGGATACCGCTGCGTCCGCAACCAGTGAGCGCAC
>CAZEJK010000354.1:0-4912 GCA_964512045.1 uncultured Thermoanaerobaculia bacterium | reverse complement strand
CGTGACGCCGTCCTGCGTCAGCTCCCACGCGCCATCGGACAGCGTGAGCTGATGGACCCACTGGGCAAGGGAGTGCCAGGTGACCGCATCGAGCGACGGAACCACCCGCGGCGTACTCCACTCGGGGATCACGACGGCGTCCCCAGGTAGATCCAGGGCTGATCCCGTGGCTCGCATCGTCGCTGCCGGACGGGCATTGGATTCCCGGGGTCCATCGTTTAGTGTTCGATGTGATGTCTGTACCCGCACCAGGAGAGCGTGTCGCATGGGTCGCGCCACCGTACGGAAGGAAGGTCCCAGCGGAGGTCGACTGGGTTGCCGCACGGCTCCAGGCACTCTATCGCTCAGAAGACCTTGGCAACCGAGCCGATCCGATCGAGGAGCTTGTGTGGATCCCGTTGACCCGGCAGACCCACCAGAAGAACGCCATGCGAAGCTGGCAGCGCATCGTTGACCTTGGTGGGCCCGCCGCTCTTCTCGATCTCTCCGAGCATCAGCTGGCAGGTCACCTGACAGACTCCGGCTTCTCACGCCAGAAGGCCCGCTGGATCAAGCGCTCGCTCGAGATCGTCATTGAGCGCTTCGGTGCGCTGAGCCTGAGTGCGACCGCAGGATGGAGCAACGACGAGGTCGAGGCATTTCTCGTGAGCTTACCGGGGATCGCCATCAAGTCGGCACGATGCGTGATGATCTACTCCCTCGGACGGCAGGTCTTTCCGGTCGACACTCATGTCCGACGCATTGCAGAGAGGATCGGGTGGGTGCAGTGTGGGCTCTCGGAGCGTCGGATTCACGACCAGCTCGAGGAGATCGTGCCTCCACAGCTCCGCCTTGGCCTGCACGTCAACATGATCTGGCACGGGCGATCCGTGTGCCGCGCACTGCGACCACAGTGCTCGCTGTGCACGCTCGAACGGGGTTGCGCGGCTGGCGTAAACAAGGCATAATCTAGCCATCGCTCACGTATGTTAAGGTCACTATGACGATGCACTCAACGACCACGAAGCCGAAGAGCCCCAGGAGGGTCATCAGCCTTTACACCGGTGCAGGCGGGCTGGACCTCGGGTTTGAGGCGGCCGGCTTCGAGGTCGCTTGCGCGGTAGAGATGGATGACGAGGCGGTCGAGACGCTCCGCCGAAACCGCGACTGGGCCATCATCCATCGCGACATCCAGCAAGTGCCCTCTGAGGAGATTCTGGCCGAGGGCGGCATTGAGGTTGGTGAGGCAGACGTCCTCATCGGTGGTCCCCCGTGCCAGCCGTTCTCGAAGTCCGGTTACTGGGCGAACGGTGACACCATGCGCCTCGACGACCCTCGCGCCGGCACGATGGCTGCGTACCTTCGGGTGCTCCGCGACACGCTACCAAAGACGTTCTTTCTCGAGAACGTCCCTGGCCTTGCCTACCGCGGCAAGAGCGAGGGCATTGAGCTGATCCAGCGCACTATCGAGCACATCAACAGCGAGTGCGGCGTCAGCTACAGCCTGCACTACCGGCAGCTCAATGCAGCACACTACGGCGTGCCCCAGATGCGCGAGCGGGTCCTCGTGGTCGGTGCGCGCGACGGCGTACGGTTTGCCTTTCCGCAGCCGACGCATGGCGAGGCAGACGGAGCGCCGGAGCTGACGACTATCGAGCCGTACCGGACGGCATGGGATGCGATCGGTGATCTGGAGGACCTCGCCGGCCCTGATCTGCAGGTGCGCGGCAAGTGGGCGGATCTGCTGCCCTCGATCCCAGAGGGAGAGAACTACCTGTGGCACACCAACCGCGGCGGAGGGTTGCCGCTGTTTGGGTGGCGTCGCCGCTACTGGAGCTTCCTGCTCAAGCTCGCCAAGGCGCGGCCCTCGTGGACTATCCAGGCGCAGCCGGGGCCGGCGGTCGGGCCGTTCCACTGGCGCAGCAGAAGGCTGTCCGCACGCGAGCTGTGCCGTCTGCAGACGTTCCCCGACGACTACCACATCAACGGCGGGATTGCTGCTGCTCAGCGGCAGCTCGGCAACGCCGTGCCGTCCGCTCTCGCCGAGGTGGTTGCTCGTGCCATGCGCCGCCAGCTCCTTGGCGATGACACCGACCTGCGTCCGTCCCTCATCCCCCCACGTCGACTGCCAACCCCAGACCCGGAGCCGCCTCAAGAGGTGCCGTCGAAGTACCTGCACCTCGTTGGAGATCACGAGCCCCACCCGGGCACCGGCAAGGGCTACGGTGCGCAGGAGCGCGCCGGGCACGACTACCCGCCCTCCGCTGGAGCCGACCTCTCACCCATCCTGCTCGAGCCGTAGCAGCTACCCCTCGGCAGCCGATCGAAGGGCTCTCTCGGCGTCCGCGACCCAGCGCTCATCGATGCGGACCAGGTTGCTGAGCTTCCCAGCACACCGCTTGTGTGGGTCCAGCTGCCTCGTCAAGGCGTAGCAAAACTCCCAGGACTCGGTGCAGGAGTGGAGACAAGCCGCTACAAGATCGAAGTCGGTCGGGCTGTAGAAGCGGGTGCACGGGTCCTCCTTCGAGGACCGTGTGCGCTGGAAGTCCACGCGAATCGCACCGCTCTTCAGTCGCTGCCTGAGCACGTTCTTGCACTCGATGAGCAGCGGGCGGCTGCCGCGGTAGCTGAGCCGGATGTCCGCCGACCCCTCCTCCTCCAGCCGAACGCACTCCTCAACACCGGGTACATTCTGTAGCTGACGCTCGAGGTGGGTCTCGGCAACCCAACCACGGACCGCCATCTTCAGCCTCGGAGCGCTCTGGATCAGGTCGAGGATCTCCGCCTGGGTCAGATCGAACTCCTCGGCAATCCTGTGCGGAACGGTAATCGATGGCACGGCCTCGGCTGCCTCAAGCTCAGCCCAAGGCACCGGACCCGGCTCCTCACCCATCTTCTCCGCAAGGAGCTGTCGGTGACCTGGGTCGAGCCCGTCGGCGGCACGCTCGAAGCGAACCAGACGAAGAAAGCTCGACTGCGTACCACCCACCAGAACCTCGATGGGGTACTCGTCCCGGTGCTGATCGCGCTTCACGCGCTCCCAGCTGTGCCACCCCCGCGCGAGCACCTCTGCCGCATGCGCCTCCTTGAACTCCAATGAGATGAAGAACCGAGTCGGCGAGTGTCGCCGCGGATCGGCAGCCACGAAGAAGCCCAGCTCTGGGTTGATGCCGAGGAACAGCGTGGTGTAGAGCTGGAAGGGATCCTCCCAAACATCATGGAGCGCACCGTCATCCGGGCCATACTTGATCTGGAATCGGTGCTCGTCTGCGGGTCGGTTCTTGGTCAGTCGGGAGTTGGCGAAGAACGCATAGGCCACGACGCCCATGCGCTCGCCCATCAGGGTCTCAAACACGATCCGAAACGGCGCCTCGTCTGGCGAGCTATGCTTGAGCACATGGCAGCCCGACGCCTCCAGCCCCTCGAGCATGAACTCCAGCAGTGGCTCCTTCGCCCTTCGACTCACCCGATAGGTCCGGTACAGCTTTGCTCCCCCTTCAATCACACATGATACCCGGGGACACCCGCGTGTGCCGGCTGGGACCCGTCCCATCTGTGATCCATGGTACGCCGCGTTTCGATGGTCCACGCTCCGATGACCCAGCCCGCGATGGACACCATCAGGTTGACGCCTTAAGGGCCAAACCGCTCCAGAAATCTTGCTCAGGACTGTATCTCTCTCGCAACTACGACGCCGCAACTCCCATAGGGGTACTACAAGCTTTGAAGATCGCCTATGTCCTCGACGGGCTATTCGGGTTCCGGCACCAGCGCTTTCCCCACGGAGGCTCGACACCGTGATGGAGCGAGCACTTCTCCGGTCATCGACACCGCGACGACTGAAGGCCTCACCTGCGGCTGACTTGATTCTTCGCAAGCAAGTGTAAGGTGGAATTCGATTAGATAGATCCAACCCTCTCCGCACGGAACAAGCCGAATAGCCTTTGCCTGAACGTCACCACCTGCTCGACCCAGCTCAAGGTCTCCGAGCGCTGCAATCGCGATCTGCAATGCCTTCCAGGGTGCAAGAGAGGGCCGTTCACTCAACTCAGGAATCCAAACCGCATCGTTAGAAATGACGGCGCAATCGACTGTGCCCGAAAAGCGGCCTGAACAGTCGTAAGCATGAACGCTGATCTTTGATGCCGCCGGGACGGAACCGGCGCAAACGAACGTTAGCAATAGGTAGCAGCAGAACATCACATAGCTTCTTCTCACTACGCACCTCCAGCGCCAGGCGGGGGACACTTGCCTCCAATTCTGGGGATCGGGACACATTGGGCGGGTGTCAGAGTTCCTCTCTCAATATCATGCGTGTAGTCTTTCTGTCCCTTTACCAAATCTAGCCATTCCACCTTCTCTCCATACTGACGAATCTTCTCACAAGGCCCACCCTCCGGATCTTGAAACTCTAGTGTGATCTCAATCGTTGGATCACCCGGATCGTCTAACCTCTTCCTATCCGTACAACAGTCGCAGCTGCGGAGAAGGTCAGTTGTCCTAACATTATAGAGGCTGTAAATCTTGACTTGACAACACTTGCCAGCAATTGCCTCGGGTATAAGGCCTCCCCCCCATTTGAGCGGGAGGACGTTGTTCATCGCCCATATGGCGTCAGCTCCGGGCAGCCACCAGCCGGTGTTCGTCCACTTGTCCCTTGTCGATTCCCGGGACCAAAGTTCCTCCCAAGCTTCACAAGCCGCAAGCCCGAACGGATCTACAAAAAGAAACGGATCTGCGGTTGCGTATGAGAAGACGTAAGAACCCAGGACGTGTAGCACTGGGTCTTTCTGCGTATACCGCGCCACATCCGGCCTGTACCAGCGGTAGCCGTTCTCGTACAGGCTAAAGGAGCGCTCCAGCGGGCCTGGGAAGGTACACAGTGCGCCGACGCAGTCGGCTTCGGCCTGGATGTGATCCTGCCACTGGCCGG
>CAZEJK010000353.1:0-4913 GCA_964512045.1 uncultured Thermoanaerobaculia bacterium | reverse complement strand
GCACCTCGGTCGGCAGGCCAGAGTCTCCCGGGTTGCGCCAGTACACGTGCCAGCCCGGATCCATCGTGAGCAGCACGCCGAGCCGCCCTGGAGTGCCGTCGTTCTGGGCAGTGAGATCGCTGAGGAGCCGGACGCTCACTGGTCCGTCAGTGGCATGGTCCGATCGATCGGCCGAGGCGACCACGGAAGCGGCGAGCATCAGCAGGGCGATGCCGAGCAGCGGGGACAGGATCGTTTGCATCCTCTGTGCGAAGTTGCTCGAGGGGGGTTCCTATTCCCGCTCGGTCTTCGGTCCTTGGGTTTTATGAGAGCGTTCGTTCGGGGGTGGCTGTTCGCAGGACGTGGCGACGAAGCTGTCGAGATCGCCGTAGCGTTGGACCGCTCGGCGCAGCGTGACCGGTAGCGGACGATCGTGGTCGTGGTAGGCGGCGACGATCATCCGCAGTGTGTTCCGGCGAACGGGCTCATCTTCGAGCTCGTGGTCGATCCACTGGAGGCTCTGGGGTGCCGTGCGGAAGAAGGACTCTGCGATGTCGTCGCACTGACCTCTGGCCACGAGCCGCGCCGTGTACGCCATCCCGCAGAGGCTTGCGGCCTCGAGCTCGACGTAGCGGTCGTGCCAGTGCTGGTAGAGCGTGAAGGCGCCAGCGAGGCCACCGATGGCGGCCCCGAGGACACAGCACAGAACGAGTGGAGCGGTCTGTTTGGGCTGCACCAGGGTTCCTCCCGGTCGCTCAGTATAGCGGTTGGCAGCCCAGAGTGTTCGTTGGCTCGGGAACCTTGCTGTGCTGTGGGGATTGCAACTGCGCAGCGTTAGCGTCAGGATACGGGTCACGAGAGACGGACGCCGGAAGCGGAGCGTCCGCTCGCTCCGGGGTGGCTGGGATCGTGGCTTCGGGGCTCGAAGCGGTGACGTCTCAGCGGCGTTCGTGATCGCTGATTGGTGTGGACTGCTGGAGGGTGACGCGTATGTTCGTACAGATCGATCCAACCGAGCCGGAAAGCTGGTTGATAGCTCGTGCCGCACAGGTGCTGAAGCGCGGTGGCGTGGGTGTCATCCCGACCGACACCGTATACGGCCTTGCCTGCTGCATTTCACAGGACGAGGCGATCAGGAAGGTGTACGACCTGAAGGGGCTCGATCCCAAGAAGCCGCTGTCGATCCTGGTCGCCGATCTCCGGATCGCGGGTCAGTATGCGCGCGGAATCTCGACCCCGAACTACCGCATGATGCGCAGAGTGCTGCCCGGTCCGTACACCTTCATCTGCCGGGCCACCGAGGAGGTGCCGAAGATCATGCTGCGCAAGCGCAAGACCATCGGCATCCGCATTCCGGATACGCCGATCGTGCTGGCGCTGCTGGAGGAGCTCGGCGAGCCGCTGATTACCACCTCGGTGCGGACGCCCGACGACCAGATCCTGAATGAGCCGACCGAGCTCGAGAACCGGTTCGGGTCGAAGATCGACCTCCTGATCGACGGCGGACCGCTGCTGCCGGAGCCGTCCACGGTTGTGGATATCACCGGTCCAGATCCGGTTCTGGTGCGCGAAGGTCGCGGCGATGTGGACGCCCTGGAGCTGGTGGCCTCGTGACCGCCTCCGGCAACGATGGCCGCGGCGAGATGTTCCGCCTGTCGGTGCTCGGCCGGCAGATGCGTCCGTCGCCGATCCGCGAGATGTTTCGGGTGATCCAGCGCCCGGGGATGATCTCATTGGCCGGAGGGCTCCCTGATCCCGCGGTGTTCCCCGTCGAGGCGTTCGCCGAGTGCAGCGAGGTCCTGCGCTCGACCGGCGCCACGCTTCTTCAGTATGGCGCCAGCGAGGGCTACGGCCCGCTCGTGGAAGCGATCACCGAGAGGATGGCGACGCTCCACGGTCGGGCGCCAGGATCCGATGAGATCATCGTGACCACTGGCTCACAGCAAGCTGCGGACCTGGTGGGGCGTGTGCTGCTCGACCCGGGGGATGTCGTCGTGGTCGAGGCGCCGACCTATCCGGGCGCGGTGCACACGTTCCGTAACCTCGGAGCGCGGTTCGCGCTCGTCCCGTGCGACCGCGACGGCATGTGCGTGGAGGCGCTGCCGGATGTCGTCGAGCAGTGCCAGCGAGCCACCGGGCGGCTGCCGAAGCTTCTGTACGCGATTCCGAGCTTCTCGAACCCGGCCGGGACCTGTCTGACGACGGCCCGACGGAGGCGGTTGGTCGAGCTTGCCCACGAGCTCGGGCTTCCGATCTTCGAGGACGACCCGTACGGTGAGGTACGGTACGACGGGGAAGGGGTGCCGAGCCTGTGGTCGCTGGCGGAAGGCGAGGGCGTGGTCTACGCCGGGTCGTTCTCCAAGGTCCTGGCGCCAGGGACGCGGGTTGGCTGGGCGGTGGCGGACCCGCAGGTGGTGCGGGCATTGGTGGTGGCACGTCAGGGCGTCGACCTGTGCCCGTCGATGGTGTCACAGGGTCTGGTCGCGGAGTACTGCCGCCGGGGCTTGCTGACGCAGCACCTGACGGTGATCCTCGACCAGTACCGTCGTAAGCGGAACGTCATGGCGCAAGCCCTTGCCGAGCACCTCGGATCAGACGATGTGGGCTGGGCCGTGCCCGAGGGCGGATTCTTCTTCTGGCTCGAGCTGACGACGGGCGCCTCGCTCGAGCTGTTCGATCGAGCCTTGGAGGCTGGCGTGGCGTTCTTGCCCGGACCGTCGTTCGTGCCGGCGGCCGAGGAGACCGTGGGCTCGCTCGTGGACGCCGAGCGGTTTCTCCGGCTGTGCTTCACGTTTGCTGGCGCAGACGAGATTCGGGAAGGGTGTCGGCGTCTGGCCGTCGCGATATCCAGCTGAGGCTCCAGACGGTTGATCGCCAGCTCCGCGTTCTTTGCGCGCACAGTGGTGCGTTGGGGCTGCCCTCGTCGGGCTCGATATCCAGCAATCCAGCAATGGGGCGTCTCGCTGCAGTGCGGCAAAACTCGGTCATCTGTGGTAGAACGGAGTTCGACTAGATCGTCGCGATGAGGAGGAGCCATGCGGTCACTGAAGTTTGCCCGTGTGTTGATCACCGGCGGCGCCCAGGGAATCGGGCGCGAGATGGCGCTGGAGTTTGCCCGCAAAGGTGCGGAGCTGGTTCTGACGGATATCAATGAAGACCAGCTTGCGGCGACCCGAAAGGAGGTCGAGGAGCTGGGGGCCCGTTGTCTGACGTATCGGATGGACGTCACCGATCATGACGAGATCGTCGCCGTCCGCCAGAAGATGCTCGACGATGCGGGAACGATCGATGTCCTCGTGAACAATGCAGGCGTGGTGTTCGGCGGGCCCTTCCTGGAGGTGCCACTGCACGAGCACATTCTGACCTACCGCGTCAACATCGAGGGGATGGTCAAGGTCACCTACACGTTTCTGCCGGATCTGATCGGTGGGAACGCAGGGCATCTCGTCAACATTGCGTCCGCCTCAGGCTTCATCGGGCTTCCGCACGGTTCGACCTACGCATCGAGCAAGTGGGCCGCCATCGGTTTCTCCGAGTCGATCCGCCTGGAGATGAAGCGACACGGCCACGACCACGTACGCACCACCACCGTGTGCCCCAGCTATGTGGGCACGGGCATGTTCGACGGTGCACAGCCGGCCAAGCTCACCAAGATGCTGGATGCGACCAAGCTCGCAAAGAGGATCGTCAAGGCGGTGCTCAAGGACGAGCTGTGGGTGCTGGAACCGTGGTTGGTGAAGCTCACCCCGGCGATCAAGGGTGCCCTTCCCACGGCAGTGTCAGACTTCGCCTCCGATCTGTTCGGCGCCACCGGCAGTATGCAGGACTGGCGCGGACACACCAGGTCCGGGGTGAAGTGACCAGGCCGTCGTCTTGGCGGGCGCGACCTTCGGCGCAGCAGGTCAACGGCGCGGAGGTGCCGATCCGCTGCAGACCGTGCTAGTCTGCGCCTGAGGAGGCCTCACGGTCGGCTGGGCAATGCGAATCCTCCTGATCGACGAAGGGCTGGATGACCGCTACGCGGTGGCCAAGCACCTGAGACGGGAGCTTGGCTCGATCGAGCTGGTTGACGTGTCCGCCGCGGTGCAGATGCAACGCGTGCTCGATGGCGAGCGACCATCGGCGGCCATCCTGGAGCTCCACTTCAGCTGGTCGGACGGCTTCGCGGTGGCCAAGGCCCTGCGTACGCGCTGGCCAGAGCTCCCGATCGTGGTGTACACCGCTTACGGGAGCGAGGATGCCGCAGTACGCGCCATGCGGGCGGGCGTTGATGACTACGTCATCAAGGGTCGAGACGGCTCGCTGAACGAGCTTCTCGATGCGCTCGGGCGCGCGCTGGCCGCGGCTGCGGAGCGCAGGGAGCGTGCGACCACCGAGCTCCGCTACGGGGAGTTCTTCGATCGGCTGCCGGTGGCGCTCTACTTGAGCTTCCCCGATGGGACCCTGCTCGGCGCGAACCCGGCGTTCGCCGAGCTCCTCGGCTACTCCGACAGGGAGAAGCTGTTGGGGACCAACGTGCGAGATCTGTACTGGGATCCGGCTGACCGTGAGCGGTACGTCGAGGAGGTGACGGCGCGAGGGGTCGTGCGCGGCTTCGAGTGTCGTCTGCGGCGTGCCGACGGCCGCTGTGTCTGGGTCCGTGAGACCAGCCGGGCGGTCAGCGATCCGCAGGACGGGACAATTGTGTTTCAGGGGACTCTGGAGGACATCACCCGCCGCAAGGAGCTAGAGCACGCCGCAGGGCTGTCGATCCATGGCGACGACGATCCGTTTCAGTAGACTGACGACGCTTCCAGAGTCGAGCAGCGCCGCGATTCGGTGGCGGAGGCCCGCGTCTCGCGGGCCGGGTGGGCGGGGGAGCTCCGACCACTCGCCGTGTTGGTGTTGTGGCGGGCGCCGGGCGGCCGGAGCAGCGTCGTTGAGTGGCTCGTGAA
>CAZEJK010000352.1:0-4946 GCA_964512045.1 uncultured Thermoanaerobaculia bacterium | reverse complement strand
GGCCGTTGACCGGGACCGGAAGGCGCCGGTTCTCCCACGGGATCTCTCCGCTCGCCTTGGTCCTTTGGAGGGTCGAACGAGGTGAAAGCAAAACGGAGAACCGGTGGACACGAAAGCTCGGTCGAGACGGTCGAGATGACGTGGTGGGCGATGGACGAGGCTCTCCGGTGATCCGCCCGCCCACGACCGCACGTAACCACAGCCGCTCATGCAACACAGAAGGCAACGTGAACAATGGAAGAGAGATCCGCCGCCTGATGTTAGCTCCCAGCGTGAGACCTTCGACGTTGCTGAGCAGTGGTCTGACCCTGATCGTCGCGCTGGGTGCCACCGTGGCGCCGGCCGGCACAGAGCCGATGACCTCGCCACCGCGCCACGACTCCAGTGAAAAGCTGCTGGCATCGCTCGACGAGCCGCTCCTCCGGCTGGCTCGGGAGGTGGTGACGCGCGATCCCACGTTGCAGCGACTGGAAGCCACGGCGAGGGCTACCGCGGCGAAGGTGCCACAGGTGGCGAGCCTCCCCGACCCGGTCGCGTCGCTGACGGTGTTCCTGATGCCGCCGGAGACCCGTGTCGGACCCCAGCGCGGCACGGTCTCGGTGACGCAGCGCCTGCCGTGGTTCGGCACGCTGAGCGTTCGCGAGCAGGCCGCCGCTGCCGATGCCGCCGCTGCCCGCGCACACGCCTCCGCGCGGTCGCTCGAGCTGATCACGAAGGTGCGAGCTCTGGCAGCGGAGCTGACGTTTCTCGATCGGGAGCGCGAGCTGGTTGCAGAAGACCGGATCACCCTCGAGCGGTTCGAGGAGCTGGCGCGGGCACGGTTCGAGTCAGGCGACGGCACCTCGGCGCCGGTGATCACCCTGCAGGCCGAGATCACGCGTGCCGACAACCGGATGCTCGAGATCGCGTCCCGTCGGCACGCCCTCCAGGCCGAGCTCAATGCGCTTCGCACCCAGCCGGCGGACACACCGCTGCCAGAGCTGGGGCTCGAGCTCGAAGAGCCGATCGTGTCAAGCGCGCTACCACCGTTGGACGACCTCCGGCGCAACGCTCTCGTTCAGCGGCCCGAGATCGTCGCCGCCGAGGCCGCCGCGATGGCGGCAGAGGCTCGCGTCGAGCTTGCCCGACAGGAGACGAAGCCGAGCCTGCGTGTTGGCATCGGCTACACCATCGTCGGTGAGCGTGACGATCCGCAGGGACGCGCCAACCCGCCTCGCGGCAACGGTGACGACATTCTCGGCGTCACCGGAGGGCTGAACCTACCCATCTGGCGTGAGCCGAGGGTGGCCGCGATCGAGGAGGCCGGCGAGCGACGTCTCGCGGCGGAGGCCGCGGTGCGCGCTGAGGCCGCTGCCATCGAGCGCGAGCTGGGGGATCTTTCATTCCGCATTCCGCTCCTCGTCGAACAGCTCGAGCTGCACGAGTCGGTGCTGCTCGTGCAAGCGGCTCAGGCCGTGCAGACTCTGGAGTCCGCTTACGCTGCCGGAACATCCTCGGCTCTCGAGCTGATCGACGCCGAGCGCACGCTGCTGTCGCTGCGCCGGGCCGAGGCGCGCCTGCACGCCGACCTGGCCATCGCCATCGCTCGGCTCGAGGGCGCAGTGGCGAGCCCTCTGGAGACGCTGCAATGAGCTCATCGAAACGATCCTCACTGAAAACCGTTCTGCTGGTCAGTGGAGCTGTGCTGGCCGGCGCCGCCGCCGCCGTGGCCATCTTGGCCGCGTCCGGCATGGTGTCGCTTCCGACCGGCACGGAAGGTAGCGACACGGCCGAGTCGTCGAGCGGCCTGTGGACATGCGGCATGCATCCCGAGGTCTTGCAGGAGGAGCCCGGCATCTGCCCGATCTGTCAGATGGACCTCGTACCGCTCCGACAGGCCGAGGAGAATGAGGGGAAGGCCGCCCAGAGCGACGAGCCGACGTGGACCTGCCCCATGCATCCGACCGTCGCCGAGCCGGAGCCGGGGAACTGCCCGATCTGCGGCATGGAGCTCGTACGCGAAGAGCACGAGCATGAGGAGACGGGGGCGTCGGACAAGCCGGCGGTGACCATCGACCCTGTCACGGTCCAGAACATGAACGTGCGGACCGAGCCCGTCCGTCGGCGCGACCTGAGCCGGAGCATCCGCACGGTCGGCCATCTGGACTGGAACCTCGACAGAATGATCATCGTCACGACCCGATACACCGGCTTTATCGAGTCGGCGGCCATCGAGCAGGTGGGCGAGCGTGTCCTAAAAGGCGAGCCGCTGGTGGAGGTGTATGCTCCCGAGCTCGTCCAGACGCAGCAGGAGCTGCTGGCTGCCGCTACCTACGTCCGGCGGCTATCGGAGGCGAGTGATGCCCAGGCCGTGCAGCGTGCCGAGGGGCTTCTCGAGGCAGCACGCCAGCGCCTCGCGTTCTGGAAGGTCTCTCCCGAGCAGGTGGCGGAGATCGAGCGCACGGGCACGGTCCTCGAGACGGTAACGATCGCCGCGCCGATCGACGGCGTGATCATGTACCGCCCACACGGCCTCGAGGGAATGAAGGTGAGCCCGGGCGATGAGATCGTGCATGTGGCGGACACGTCGACCCTGTGGCTCGAGGTGGAGCTGTACGATCACCAGCTGCCGTGGCTCAACGAGAACGAGCCCGCAACCGTGACGTTCGACCACCTTCCGGGCGCCACCATCACCGCCCAGATCCAAACCGTCCAGCCCGAGGTCTCACCCGAGACACGCACGGTCCAGCTGACGCTCGAGGTCCCGAACCCCGACCGCCGGTTGAAGGTTGGCATGTACGGCACGGTGCGGTTCGAACCGATCGCGGCCCGGGATGCGCTCGCCGTTCCCAGCCAGGCCGTGATCCGCACCGGGGAGCGGAACATCGTGGTTGTAGCGCTGGGCGACGGCAGGTTCCAGCCGAAGGAGGTCTCGCTGGGTGTGGAAAGCGACGGGTTCATCCAGATCGTCGACGGCGTCACCGCTGATGATCAGATCGTGACCTCGGCGCAGTTCATGATCGACTCGGAGTCCAACCTGCGCGCTGCGGTGCAGCGGATGGTGGCCGAACGCTCGGCCAGATCCCACCAGCACTGAGCGGCCGGAGTTCGAGCATCATGCTTGCGCGCATCATCGAGTGGTCGCTCCGTCATCAGCTACTGGTGGTCGTCGGTCTCATCGCCGCGATCCTCGGCGGCTGGTGGGCCATCCAAGAGACCCGCCTGGACGCGATTCCGGACCTCTCCGACGTCCAGGTGATCGTGTCCACGTCGTACCCGGGACAGGCCCCCCAGGTGGTCGAGGATCAGGTCACCTACCCGATCACCTCCACCATGCTGTCCGTGCCGAACGCGACGGCAGTGCGCGGTTACTCCTACTTCGGAGTGTCGTTCGTGTACGTCATCTTCGAGGATGGCACCGACCTGTACTGGGCACGCTCGCGGGTGCTGGAGTCGATCGCCACGTTGAGCGGTCAGCTGCCACAAGGCGTCGAGCCCCAGCTCGGTCCGGACGCCACCGGGGTCGGCTGGGCGTTCATGTACGTGCTCAACTCGCCGGAGCGCTCTCTCGACGAGCTGCGCTCGCTGCAGGACTGGTACCTCCGCTACGGCCTGATGTCGGTCGAGGGGGTCTCCGAGGTCGCCTCCCTCGGCGGCTTCGTCCGCCAGTACCAGGTGGAGGTGGACCCGACCCGGCTGCGGTCGTTCGACCTGACGATGGACGGCATCGCCCGCGCCATCCGCCGCTCGAACGCGGACGTTGGGGGCCGGCTGATCGAGATGGGCGAGCGGGAGCTGATGGTCCGCGGCCTCGGCACGATCGACGAGGTGGCGGACCTGGAGAAGGTGCCGCTCAAGATCGGTCCCGGCGGAACCCCCCTGCTGCTCGGAGACGTGGCCAGGATCACCCTCGGACCGGAGATCCGTCGTGGCCTGGCGGACTGGAACGGCGAAGGCGAGACGGTCTCCGGAATCGTGGTGGTCCGCTCCGGCGCCGACACTCTGGAGACCATCGAGCGGGTCAAGGTGCGCCTGCAGGAGCTCAAGAGTGGTCTCCCGGACGATGTCGAGGTGACCGTCGCCTACGACCGCACAGGCCTGATCGAGCGGTCCGTTTCGACCCTCACCAACACGCTCATCGAGGAGTCGATCATTGTCGCGGTGGTGTGCGCCCTGTTCCTGTTCCACCTGCGCTCGGCGCTGGTGGCGATCATCTCGATTCCCGTGTCGATCCTGCTCTCCTTCATCATCATGCAGCTCCAGGGGCTCGGGGCGAACATCATGTCGCTCGGCGGGATCGCCATCTCCATCGGCGTCCTGGTGGATGCCGCGATCGTCATGGTGGAGAACGCCCACACCCATCTCGAGGAGTGGGAGGCGGAAGGCAAGCAGCGGTCCCGGTTCGAGGTGATCCTGCGCTCTGCTCAGGAGGTCGGGCCAACCCTGTTCTTCACGCTCCTGCTGATCACGGTGTCGTTCCTGCCGGTGTTCACCCTGCAGGCGCAGGAGGGCCGGATGTTCCGGCCGCTGGCGTTCACCAAGACGTGGGCGATGGCTGCCTCATCGGTGGTCGCAATCACCCTGGTGCCGGTCCTGATCCTCTGGTTCGTGCGCGGCAAGATTCTGCCCGAGTCCCGGCACCCGGTCTCCCGGGTCTTGCGCGCCGCCTACGGTCCGGTGCTGCGCGCCGTGCTGCGCTACCGCTGGGGCGTCCTGCTGATCGCCGTGCTGGCGGTAGTGTCGATGGCGTTCCCGTTGCAGCAGATCGGCTCGGAGTTCATGCCGCCGCTGTGGGAGGGCGATCTCCTGTACATGCCGACGACGCTCCCGGGCGTGTCGATCACCAAGGCCAAGGAGCTCCTGCAACAGACTGACCGCATCATCGCGTCGTTTCCGGAGGTCGAGAGCGTCCTCGGCAAGGTGGGCCGGGCCGAGACCGCCACCGACCCGGCGCCGCTGTCGATGAT
>CAZEJK010000351.1:0-4950 GCA_964512045.1 uncultured Thermoanaerobaculia bacterium | reverse complement strand
GGCGGAAGTCGCGGAACAGCGGCGAGTACACCAGCCGCTCGCCATCCGGAGCGAAGTCGGCCGCGCCGGAGTTGACCATCGGCAGCGCCACCGGCAGGCCGCCCTCCACCGAAACGGTGTACAGACGGCCATCGCTGTCACCGCCGTCCGCGTCCCGCAGCGAGCGGAACACCACCGCGGAGCCATCCCGGGTCCAGCCGTAGACCTGGTTGTCAAAGCCCCACCGCGGCGGCAGCGGCCCCTGCGCCGGGTACCACGTCAGCCGCTTCGGCTCGCCGCCGGTCACCGGCACGACATACACCTGCTCGTCCCCATCGTACTGGCCAGTGAACGCGATCCACTGCCCGTCCGGGGAGAACCGTGGGAACACCTCACGGCCTGGATGCGCCGTCAAGCGTCGCGCCGTGCCACCCTGATCGGATGCCAGCCACAGATCGCCACCGTGAACAAAGACCACCTGATCACCGTGGATATCCGGGAAGCGGAGCAGACGCGTCCCGTCCTCCGCTCCCATCTCGGCCGCACCAGCGCCCATGGGCGCGAGCAGTCCGGCCACTACCAGTGTCGAGAGGATTCTCGCAAACCCTATCCGTAGACTCATTCCTGCCTCCATCGTGAGTACCGAGCTGCCCAGCAGAAGGCCCGCACCTTCGCTGTCGGCCTGCTGCTGGCAACCACGTCCCACGGATATACGTGCAAAGCTGCATTTGGATTCCGGGGGCATGCCGGCAGGCAGAGCACTGAGGTGCGATTGGGGGATCGCCCGAGTGCGCCCGCAGAGCGTTTCGGCGACATTCGAGCCGCGGTTGCGCACCGAGCGGCCGCCGGACCGAAGGAGGACCCATGCCACAACGCTCCATGTTCGCCGTGCTCGTTGTTTGCTCAGCCTTGCTGGCCCTCTCGGCGCCTGGCGCCGCACAGGAGGAGGCTTCTGACACGTCATCGAAGCGAGTGCTGTGGCGGATTGCCACCGACAACGACGTCCTCTCGAGCTCGGACAACGGCTACACCGCCGGCTGGTCGATCCAGCGGATCTCGCCGCCGGTCGACAGCTGGGACAGCCCACAGCTGTGCGCGCTGACACAGACCATGGGGAACCTCATACCCGGGCTCGGCGACGATGGTGACGGTGGTCGCATGGTCCGCTGCGGTTGGGGGCTGTCCCAGATCATGCAGACCCCCGACGACATCACGGACCCGAGCCTTCAGCTGGATGATGTTCCATGGGCCGGAACCCTCGGCGTCCACGGCACCTGGTCCTCCATCGACGATCGCCGGTTCAACGCCTTCCAGATCTATCTCGGGTACATGGGGCCCGACTCTTTCGCCGAGGACCTGCAGACCTTCTTCCACAAGGATCTCGGCCTCCGCGCCGCACCGGAGGGCTGGCACACCCAGCTCGACTCGGAGCTCCTTGTCAATCTGAACTACAACGCGCGGCGCAAGCTCCTCACCTCTCCGTCCGTGGGCGAGCCTGGCACGCTTGCCGCGGACCTGTCTGCGGGAGCGCACGCAGGAGTCGGAACATTCTTCAACACGGCCGAGGTCGCTCTCGAGCTCCGCTGGGGCTGGGGGCTGCCAGAAGGGTTCACCGCCATCCCGGACCCGGCCGGACGCGGCATCGTCAGCGAGCCCATCCCGAACGTTCCGTCCAACCACTGGCAGGTCAGCTTCTCCGTAGTTCCCCGCTACGTCTACTTCGCCGACATTGCCACCCTCGACGGTGGCGACACCGCCAACGGCGAGTACCACCCTGGCGTCGACTACGAGGACACGACGCTCCAGGTGATCTACGGCGTCCACGTGCAGAAGGGGCGCTTCTCGGCCCACCTGTGCTACTTCTACTACCCCGACGATGTCATCCTGACCGCGACCGATACGACTCTGGAGTGGGCGAACCTCTCCGTCGGCTATCGGTTCTAGCGCAACAACTGGGAGCAGTCGGCGGCATCAATCTCGACGGAACAACGCCCGCAGCACCAAGTTCAGCACCACCGTCAGCACGACGCTGACCACCAGCGACTCCACCAGCAGGAAGCGGAACCCGAGCAGCTGCGCAACCAGACCGATCAGCAGCACCACGACGACCACAACCGCCACGATGGCTCCAACAGAAGGTGCGACCGTTCGCATGGCAGCGAGGGTACACGAGCGGGCGGCCTGGTAGCCGAACAACTCAGGACTCTCGTGTTGCTCCGCACGGGAAGCGTCAACTAGACTCGCCGGCCAATGCAACAGCACTCCCACACCGATCTCACCGTCTCCGAAGACCAGGCGCTGGCGTTTCGGTCGCGCCGCCACCACCTGCTTGGACCCGGCGCAGGCGATCCGACTGACGCGGCCCGAGCCGTGCTCGGCATTCAGGCTCAGGTCGTCGCGCCGGCGCTGTGGTCGCTGGCGATGCGCACCGCGGCACGCCCCTCGGCCGAGGATCTGGCCGACCGTCTCGCAACCTCGCCGGCGCTGGTCCGCACCTGGGGTCAGCGCGGCACCGTCCACATCTACGATGCGGCAACCCACTGGCCGGCGATCGTCACCGCCCTGCAGGAGTGGACGATCGGTGACCGTGGCGGCCCCCACATGGACGCGAGCCAGGTGGATGCCGCCGAGAAACGCATCCGCGCCCTCGAACGTCCCGTCACTCGCAGCGACCTGTTCGAGCTCCTCCCGGAGGAGTTCGTCAGCCACATCGCGAAGCTCACCGGCCCCGGAGATCCGGCCCTGCGCGGCGCCGCCGGCCGCCTCATCCGCTATCTCGCCTGGCGCGGCGAGCTCAGCGCGCACACCGTGGTGGACGGGGAGCAGTCCTACGTCCTCCGCGACCAGCGCTACCCCGACCTGGCCTGGGCTCCTCCGTCCGAGCCCGTCGCTGGTGACGCCCTCGCCCGCGCCTACCTGCACGCCAACGCTCCCGCAAGCGCAAAAGACCTCTCCCACTTCCTGGGCATCCGCGTGACCGCCGCCCGCAAGCTGCTCGCGCACCTCGGCGATGAGCTCATCACCGTCTCCTGCAACCACAGGTCGGAGCTGGTTGCCCTGCGCTCCGACGCCGCCGACCTGGCTGCCGAGCTCCCCGACGACTGGCCCCCGCGGCTGCTACCGAAGTTCGACACCTACCTCATGGGCCACGCCGACAAGAGCTGGACCGTCCCATTGGAGGCGGACCGGCCCAAGATCTG
Organism: uncultured Thermoanaerobaculia bacterium; assembly: GCA_964512045.1. Taxonomy (GTDB): domain Bacteria; phylum Acidobacteriota; class Thermoanaerobaculia; order Thermoanaerobaculales; family Sulfomarinibacteraceae; genus CAZEJK01. The sequence goes on along the minus strand of CAZEJK010000351.1, from coordinate 1,771 downwards.
GGCCAAGGCCGCCCACGTCAACGCCACGGTGCTGCACCGCGGACGCCTGGTGGCGACCTGGAAGCACACCGCGCAGAAGCGGTCCGTACGGATCGACATCACGCCGTTGTCGGGATGGCAGTCAGGGCTCGAGGATCAGCTAGCCAACGAGGCGCAGGCATTCGCGAACCATCTCGGCCGCGACCAGGCAACGGTCCGGGTGTGCTGAGCCAGCTCCTGGTACCACCCGAGTGACGAGCGTACACTCGCCACGGCCCGTCGGGGCCAGGGAGGGCAGCATGCACCGTCGAGCTCGGCAGATCGTGAGTCTTGTGCTGGCCGTCGTAGCGGTGAACGCGACATGCGAGGCCGGCGAGGGCTGCACCGCGGCCGTGCTCAGCACCGGGGCCACGGCCTCAGGCGCCCCGATGCTGTGGAAGAACCGGGACACCAGCGTGCTCTCGAACAGGGTGGTGTACGTCGACGAGGCGCCGTTCGACTACCTCTGTCTCGCCAATGCCGACGCCGACTCGGGCCGCTCCTGCTACGCCGGCCTCAACTCGGAGGGCTTCGCCATCATGAACACGGTGGCGTACAACCTGCCCGAGGAGGGCGCCGGCGAGATGCACGATCTCGAGGGCTTCATCATGGCCGACGCCCTGCGCACCTGCCGCACGGTGGCCGACTTCGAGCGCTATCTGGAGGCCAACCTGGGCCCCGATCTCGGCTCGCTCGCCAACTTCGGCGTGATCGACGCCGACGGGAACGCGCGGCTGCTGGAGGTTTACAACCACGGGATCGAGGTCCACGACCCCCTCCGAACCCCCGAGCGCTACATGGTGGTAACCAACTTCGCCCGCACCGGTGAGCCGGACCAGGGAGCGGGCTACCTGCGGTTCGATCGGGCCAGCGAGCTGTTCGCCACCCTGCCCGAGGGCGCCATCCGCGCCGAGCACATTCTGACCACGCTGAGCCGCGACGTGGGCCACACGCTGCTCGACCACCCCGAGTCGCTGTCGGAGCTGGCGAGCCTCGATCCATCCGAGGGCAGGTGGATCACCACCAAGGACTGCATCAACAAGTCGTACACCTCGGCGGCGGTGGTCCTCGTCGGCCGGACGCCAGGGGAGCCGGGATCGCGGGCCACGATGTGGGTGGTACCCGGTGAACCGATCACAGCGGTGGCCCTGCCGCTGTGGGTGGAGGCCGGGTCGAGCCCCGCGCCGCTCTCCAGCGGCGACGAGGCGCCCCTGTGGCGCGAGTCCGCCCGCATCAAGTCGCTGGCGCGCCCGTTCCAGATCCGCGAGAAGGAGACCTACCTCAACCTCACACGGGTCGACAACAGCGCCGACACCGGCTTCTGGCCGACCCTCCGTGACGCCGAGCAGGAGATCTTCCGCGACACCGAGGAGCTGCTCGCCGGGAACCCCACCCCAGCCGAGCTCGAGCAGTTTCAAGACAACATGGCTGCAAAGGTGCTTGCCGTGATGGAGGCCGTCCAGTAGTCCGGTCGATGGAGGTCCACAGCCGAGGCTCGCATTGCCCCGCGCGGAAACAGAAGCCCATGCCCGTGGTGAGGTGTTGATGAACGGTCCCGCGCAACCAATGAGCCTGGACACGCTGCATGAGCCCCCGTGGTCGATTGCACGCCATCGGGTGCTCACCGTCGCCAGCGACACGGGGCTGGCGGCTCAGGATGGCCGGGGTACTCAGCACGGGATCTCTCCGCTCGCCACGTTCTGCGCAGCTCAATGAAGACTCGTCCGCACAGGCCATCCGCACGGTCACGGAG
>CAZEJK010000350.1:0-4961 GCA_964512045.1 uncultured Thermoanaerobaculia bacterium | reverse complement strand
ACCCTCGGCGGGCCATCGCGCACCCGCAACCCGGCCGGCATCCTCAACGAGGACTGGTTCGTCACCGTGGGCGGCGACGGCTTCGAGCCGCAGGTGGACCCAGAGGATCCGCACATCGTGTACAGTCAGTGGCAGTACGGCGGCCTGATCCGCCACGACCGCCGCTCTGGCGAGATCGTCGATATCAAGCCGCGCGAGGCGCCCGGAGAGACCCCATACAAGTTCAACTGGGACTCACCGCTGCTGATCAGCCCGCACGATCACACTCGCCTCTACTTTGCCGCCCAGAAGCTGTTCCGATCGGAGGATCGCGGCAACAGCTGGACGGCGGTTTCAGACGACCTGACGCGTCAGCTCGATCGGAACTCGCTCGAGGTGATGGGACGGGTCTGGAGCGTCGATGCCGTCTCGAAGAACCGCTCGACGTCGTTTTACGGCAATATCGTTTCCCTGACCGAGTCTCCTCTGGTCGAAGGACTGCTGTACGCGGGTACCGACGATGGACTGATTCACGTGACGTCGGACGGGGGCGACAGCTGGACGAAGATCGACGGCATCGACGGCGTCCCGAAGCTCGCCTACGTCAGCGATCTGGAAGCGTCGCGTCACGACGCCGACACCGTCTACGCCAGCTTCGACAACCACAAGATGGGCGACTTCAAACCGTACGTGTACCGCTCGACGGACCGGGGCGCCACCTGGACGAAGCTCGTCGAGGGGTTCCCGGAGAACCACACGGTCTGGTCGCTCGCCGAGGACCACGTGAACGCCGACCTACTGTTCGCCGGCACCGAGCTCGGTGTGTTCTTCACGCAGGATGGCGGCGGCAACTGGACCCAGCTGACCGGCGGCATCCCCACCATCGCGGTGCGCGATGTCGAGATCCAGCGTCGCGAGAACGATCTGGTCCTGGCCACCTTCGGCCGCGGCTTCTGGATCCTCGACGACTACTCGCCGCTGCGCCAGGTCTCGGCCGAGACGCTGGAGGAGGACTCGAAGCTGTTCCCGGTCAAGGACGCGTGGAGGTACATCGAGACCTCACGGCTCGGTCGCGGTGGCCTTGGATCACAGGGCGCCACGTTCTACGCTGCCGACAACCCACCCTACGGCGCCGTGTTCACATACTGGCTCGCAGAGAAGATCACCACCCGAGCCGAGCGCCGGCGTGCGGCCGAAGAGGACGCGCGAAAGGCCGGTGAGCCGATCCCCTACCCGTCATGGGAGGAGCTGCGCGCAGAGGACATGGAGCCGGAGCCCGAGGTGGTACTGACCGTTCGCGACGCCACCGGAGCCGTGATCCGGCGCCTGGTCGGCGCTCGATCCGAGGGCTTCCACAGGGTGGCCTGGGACCTCCGCTACCCCGCCACGACCCCGGTTGACCTGAAGGCGGATGCGGATGACCGCGACGAGGGCGTGCTCGCCGCGCCCGGCAGCTACACGGTAACGCTGGCCACCCGAGTGGACGGCGTGCTCTCCGAGGAGTCCGCGCCGCAGGAGTTCACGGTGGTTCCGCTCAAGCTCGCAACCTTCGCCGCCGAGGATCGTGAGGCCGTTCTCGCCTTCCAGAAGCAGGTGGCCGAGCTCCGCCGCGCCGTGCACGGCGCCCTGCGGGCCGCACGAACCGCGGAGGACAGACTGGAGCACATCGAGCAGGCAATCCTCGACACACCGCAGGCCGAGGCCGACATGTTGGCGACGGTCGTGGAGCTCCGCACACGTCTCGAGCAGGCACTGATCGCGCTCCGCGGCGACCAGACTGTGGCGGAACGGTACGCGCCGACGCCGCCGTCGATCATCGGTCGCGTCGAGTCGATTGCACGCGACCAGTGGAACGTCACCTCGGCGCCCACGGGCACCCAGAAGGACGGCTACCGCTACGCCGCCAGCGAGTTTGCTCCGGTTCTCGAAGACCTGCGCACGCTGATCGAGACCGACCTCGCCGACCTCGAGCAACAGCTCGAGGCCGCCGACGCCCCATGGACGCCGGGCCGCGGCCTACCAACCTGGAGCGCCCCGGAGGGTGTTGAGTAGCGACGAGCTTTCCGAGGCACTGACGCCATCCGGCACCGGGCCCGAACGCGGGCCCGGCTGTCGGTCGCCGGGCTTCGCCCGACGGGCTATGCCATGGCGCCGCCAGCACCGGACGTCGGAAGTCCCGACGGTGGCGTTGACCGAACGCCATGCTGTTTGGTCGTTGATTGCCCCGGAGCCTGTGGATGTCCGCAAGGTGCTCATCCGGGACCGGCTACCGGCTGCCCGGGCCGGGTCCGTGGCCGGCGACCGGATCCGGAGGCGGCCGTACTCCGACGGGAGACCGGTCGAGATCACGCGGTAATTGGGTGGTGCTCACTCTCCGAGCGCCGGAGTGTCGGGGCTGGAAGCCCCGACCACCGCAAGCCCCCTCCGCGGCCTCTGCGGTACGCTCTTCTTTCGGGAGCTACAGCACGCGTTGAACCCACTCAGCTCGATCGCGCGCGCATCCAGTCCGTGACCGCCTCGCAGAGGATCGCGACGCCGACCGGCAGCACCCTTTCGTCGAAGTCGAACCTCGGATGGTGGTGCGTGTACTCCTCGGAGCTGCGACCGGCACCGAGGAAGAAGAAGCATCCGGGCACCTCGCTGAGGAAGAACGCCATGTCTTCGGAGCCCATCAGCCGTTGCTCGGACGCCACGCGCCCGGCGCCAACCACCCTCTCGGCTGCAGTCCGAAGGCGCTGTGCGACGGCGGCCTCGTTGATCACCGCCGGATTGAGGTCGCTCGTCGTCACCTCGGCCACGGCTCCGAGCGCACGGGCCGTTCCCTCCGCAACCCGGTGGATCCGCTCCATGACGAGCTTTCGCGTGGCCTCGTGGAACGTGCGGACCGTACCGGCCATATCCGCGCTGTCGGCGATCACATTGGCTGCCTCACCGGCATGGAACCGGCCGACGCTGACCACCGCCAGCTCGGACGGATCCACGTTGCGGCTCACGATCGTCTGCAAGGCGGTCACGATGTGCGCCCCGACCACCAGCGGATCGACCGCCTGGTGCGGCATCGCGCCGTGACCACCGCGCCCACGGACCACAATCCGGAACGTCTCGCACGCTGCCATCACGGGCCCGTTGCCCGCGAGCACCAGTCCCGAAGGCACGATACTCAAAAGGTGCAGGCCGAACGCCACGTCGGGCCTCGGGTTCTCCAGAGCCCCTGCCTCGATCATCTTCGGTGCGCCACCGAGCCCCTCCTCGGCCGGCTGGAACACCATCTTGACGGTGCCATGCAGCTCATCCCGGTGCTGCGCCAGCACACTGGCCACACCCATACCGATCGCCACGTGACCGTCGTGACCGCACGCGTGCATCACACCGGGGTTTTGGGAGACGAACTCATGATCGTTGGCCTCGGTGATGGGCAGTGCGTCCATATCCGCGCGCACCATCACCACCGGTCCGGGCCGCCCACCCTCCAGCACACCGACAACACCCGTCGTCGCAACCCCCGTCTGCACATCGAAGCCGAGGTTGTTGAGATGCTCGGCCACGATACCTGCGGTCCGGTGCTCCTGAAACCCCAGCTCAGGATGGCGGTGCAGATCCCGCCGCCACGCCACGAGATCCAGCTCCTGCGCTGCCTCCAAGAAGACGCTCGCCATGCGAACCTCCTGTTCCTCGCCCACGTTGCCCGGCTCGTGTTGCCGCCCGGGTCCCTCTGAAATGCCGTATCAGACCCCATTGTGCAGCAATCGACCGGCACGCGCCACATCAGCACTCTGGCCGATACGGCTGGCTCGATGAGCTGGCCGAAACCAATCCGGCCGAGATCGCACACCACCGCCACCCACATCTGTTGAGGAAGCCGTAGAATCGAAGCAACCGATCGGCTGATCGGCGGGACGAAGATGGCCATCGTTGCAGACCTCTACGATCTGTCCGCTGCGGAGTTCCTGTTGATGCTCTCGCTGAACCGCAAGAGCGGTCGCCTCGAGGGCGTCAACGGCGACCGGAAGGTCATGCTCGCCTTTCGGGAAGGCTCCATCGTCTACGCCGGCTCCACGGAGGTCCGAGAGCGTCTCGGCAGCATCCTCGTCAGCCGCAAGCTCGTCACCGAGGAGCAGCTGCAGGCCGCCTTGCAGCGGCACACCGACGAAGGGCAGACAACCTTGCTCGGGAACATCCTCGTGGAGAACGGGGCGATCAGCCGCGAGACGTTGACCGAGGTTGTGGGATCGCAGTTTCAGAGAGTCGTGGCGGAGCTTCTCTCCTGGGAGAACGGACAGCTGACGTTTCTCAGGGTCGAGATCCCCGACCTCGGGGCCATCCCCATCGATCCGAGATCGATGCTGATCGACCTGGGCTTCGATACCGAGCACCTCGTCCTCGGAGGCATGTCGTCTCTCGAAGACTCCCATCGCGACACCCGTGTCGACAACGACGAGATCCGCACGATGATCGACGAGATGGCACAGCTTTCGGTGACGCTGACCGCCGAGGCCACGCTCGAGATCCTGTCCGCGGCCGCGGACCACCTGGACCGCTGCGTGCTCATGATGGTGGGCTCAGAGTCCGTGTACGGTATCGGCGGTTCTGGCGTCGAGGTGCAAGGTGTCTCCGCCGACATCGTCGTCCGCAACTGTGTCGTTCCCAAAGAGCACGAGTCGATCTTCGCGTGGGTCATCGAGCACCGGTCCGTGTTCCGCGGCCCGCTGGTGTATAACCCATGCCACGGACTCTTCGTCGACCAGCTCGGCGGCGCCAAGCCCGAGGAGGTCGTGGCGATTCCGCTGACCGTCAACGGAGAGGTGGTCGCGGTCCTCTACGGCGATAACGCCATCTCCGGCCAGCCAGTCACTGACGTGGCCCTCCTGCGGGAGCTCATGGAGCGAGTCGGAAGCTCACTCGAGCACGCCACCTGAGAGCGCCATCTCCCAACGCGGCCGCGGGCCGCAACCAAAGTGATGCTCCGAAGGTGCCGGTCCCGC
>CAZEJK010000349.1:0-4972 GCA_964512045.1 uncultured Thermoanaerobaculia bacterium | reverse complement strand
CGCAGGGTGGGGCTCGCAGCAGGCCCGATGCGGACCAGAGGTCCGCGGTCCGTGCGTGGGTGGAGGCTCGCAGGTTGGATGGTTTGTTGGCTACTCGAGGGGAACGCGGACGTCTCGTCCGCAGGGTGGGGCTCGCAGCAGGCCCGATGCGGACCAGAGGTCCGCGGTCCGTGCAAGGGTATGGGCTGGCTCGCTGCTCCGCGGGATCTTCGACGTCCCAGGTCTCGCTCTGAGGCTCTCCGGTTCGGTCAGCAGCAGCGCTGGTTGCAACGCCATCGGTCGGGGCTGGAAGCCCCAACCACCGGTCTGGCGACTGGGCACAGGCGTCGCTAGCAGCTCGACCGAGACGGCGCCAGGATGACCGGGCTGCGCCGACGGGTCCGAGCCGGAAGATGGTCAGTCGGAACGCGAGACGATCACCGTACCGTCCGCTGCTCTGCGAACCGCGACGCCGTCGAGGCTCTCGAGGAAGGCGACCAGCGAGTCCGGGTCGTTGGCCTCGAACACGCCGCCGATGCGCAGCTCACGAAGGCCGGGGTCGCTGACCTGGATGGCGTCGGCGTTGAACCGGTTGAACTCCCGGGCCACGTCCTCGAGTCGATCCGAGCTGAACACCAGCCGCCGCTGCCGCCACGCCACCGGCTGCTCGTCGTCGGCAACGGTCGCCAGCTGCACAGCGCCGGAGCTGCCGACGGTGACCTTCTGACGAGCGGTGAGCTCCACCACGTCGTCAGGAACGGCCTGTCGATCTGCCGGCTCTGGATCGGGAGCGGAGGTTCCAGGCTCCGCCGGGCGCTGCACTGCCTGTGTCTGGCGAGGTTCGACACGAACATGGCCCTCGAGAACGGTCACCTCCACCCGGTCACCAGCCTTGCGCACGACGAACTCGGTGCCGAGGACCACGACTCGAGAGCGATCGGTATCGACGATGAACGGACGCTGCTCATCACGGGACACGTCGAAGGCCGCCTCACCTGAGCGCAGCTCCACTCGCCGCAGCACCCTCGTGTAGTCCACGACAAGCTCACTGTCGGCGTTCATCGAGACGACCGAGCGGTCCTCGAGCTGGAACGACGTCACCTCGCCCACCGCAGTGCGGTACACATCCGGCCCTGCAGCCAGCCACCACACCAGCACCCCGGCAGCGACGATCAGCGCAGCAGCGGCCGCCAGGCTGCGGGGCCGAAGAGCCCGGCGAAGCCGGCTCCAGCGCCGCTGCGGCCGCCGGGTGTACAGCGAGTCAGCAAGCTCGGGGTCGGCCAGCGCCCCCCACAGAGCATCCATCCTGAGGTGCTCCTCCACGTGCTCCGGCGACTCCAGTAGCCACAGCTGCTGGCGCGCGTCGCGAGCGGCCGAGCCGGTCTCGTCCTCGATGATGAGCTCGGCGGCCTGCTTGCGCACGGCGTCGTCCCGTTCGTGGCGACCGCTCATCGTCCCGCCTCCGTCGTGGTCTCCGCGAGCTCCTCCTCGGCCAGCGCACGCCGGCAGAGCACGAGCGCCTTGCGCAGGTACTTCTTGACCATCGACCGCGACACTCCCAGGTCTGCAGCGATCTCGTCGTAGGTCCAGCCGTCCCGCCGGTGGAGCACGAGCGCACGCCGGCACCGCTCTGGCAGATCGTTGATGGCCTGGTTGACACGGTCCAGGCGCTGCCGCCACAGCAGCTGCTCGTACGGCCCGGCACTGCCGTCTGCCAGCTGATCCGCCGCATCGGCCATCTCCTCGGTCGTGATCCTCCGGCTCTGCAGCCGCCCGCGGTCGGCGAGCACGCTCGCAGCAACCCGGAAGAGGTACGCCCGCGGGTTGCGGATCAAGTGCACCTGGTCGAGCCGCATCATCCGAACGTAGACCTCCTGCGCCAGCTCCTCGCTCTCCGCCGCGTTGCGCACTCGAAACGCCAGATAGCGCATCAGCTCGGGCCGCGACTCCAAGAAGAGCTCACGGACCACCTCGGCGGTGTTGGGAGCGGCTGAACCCTCGATCTTCGTGCCCTCCTCAAGCCTGACCGTCGGTGATGCCAGATGTCGGCGATTCGACACAGGTCCCGCCGGTGAAGGCCTCCATACAGTATGACGTCGAAGTCACTCGACCGGGTACCGTGACATGGAATGTCGTACTGGGTTTCCGGCTCTGCATGACGACCATGCGCCGCAAGCTCAGCTCCCCTCGAGCCGACCGATCGTCTCCGCGAGCACGGCGAGGGCCTCGTCGACGTGCTCGCGGTGGGTCGCCAGCGAGAGGATCGCCATCCGCAGGGTCACGCGACCGTCCAGCACGGTGGAGGAGAGCGCCACCCGCCCCTCGCGTTGGATCGTGTCCACCAGTCGACGGTTCATGGCGTCCTGCTCGGGGTGCCCCGGGAAACCGCGGAAGGTGACAACCGAGAGATCGGGCTGGGGTCCGACCTCGACATTCGCCATCGCGGCGAGCCGTTGATGGCAGTAGCGAGCGAGGAGCAGCTTCTCCTCGAGCGCGGCGCGGTACGCGGCAGCACCGTAGAGCTTGAGCGGCAGCCACAGCCGAAGCCCTCTAAACGGCCGGGACAGCTCGACGGAGAGCTCGTACGGCTCGGCGCCTGCGCCCGGAGCCAGGGCATGCGCATCCTCCATGTACGGCGCCCGCTCGGTCATCGCCGCCTGCAGCCGATGGCCCTCGCGAACCAGCACGACCCCGGAGCCGAACGGCGTGAACAGCCCCTTGTGCGGGTCGAGCACCACCGAGTCCGATCGCTCCATGCCCGTGAGGATGCGGCGGCCTGGCGCGCACAGGCGAAACGCGGCTCCGTAGGCGCCGTCGACGTGCAGCGTTCGCGCCTTGTCTTCGAGCTGTCTCAGGCGATGCATGACATCGAGCTGCTCTTGCACGGAAAGCTCACCTCCGGCTCCGACGGTACCTCAGCCAACCCCAGACAGCCCAGGGATCATCCCGTTGCGGCCCGCGGCCGCGTTGGTCGCAGAAGAACACGAGATTTCATTTACATATACACATATGCATGTGTTATTCTACTGGTCGGAGGCATTGATGGGTGAGACCATGAAACGCGTCCAGATGCTGCTCGAGCCGGGTCAGCACGAGGCGCTCCGGAGGAAGGCCGAGGCTACCGGGACAAGCGTGGCCGTCGTGGCGCGGCGTGCAATCGACCGCGGTCTCGAGGCACTGGAGGAGGAGTCGGTTCGCGAGCGCCGCTGGGCCGCGTTGGAGCGAGCACGCTCACTCCGAGAGGCGCAAACCGGCCCGTCTCACGAGGTCGATGTCACCGCCGACGTCCGGGCATTGCGGGAGGATCGAGACGGTGCGCTCACCGACGATCGTCATTGACGCTGGGGTCGCGGTGCACCTCGTGGTTCAAACGCAGCTCAGCGCCTCGGCGGAGAAGCTGTGGTATCGGATCGGCGAGCAGCAGGCCAGGGTGTGCGCGCCGCGACTGTTCAGCTTCGAGGTCACATCAGTGATCCACCGCTACCGTTTCGACGGGCTCCTGACCCATCAGCAGGAGGAGGAGGCGATGGCGACGGTTCTCGACCTTGGCGTCGAGCTGGTCAACGAGGATCTCCTGCTGTGCAGGAGTGCGACCGCGTGGGCCGATCGCCTGCAGCAGCGCGCCGCCTACGACGGCTTCTACGTCGCCGTGACGGAACGCGAGCACGGCGAGCTGTGGACGACGGACCGGCGACTGGTCAACGGCTTGCGGTCCGTCAACGGTCCCCCGGCGCGCTGGATCGGCGAGATCAGTTGAGGCTCGAGCACGGGACCAGGCACTCGGACCGGCGGCCGGTGTCGCGGCCCGCTGAAGCGCACCCTGCATGAGAGTCTCCTCTGCTCGCCGTCGTTACCGCTGCCGCCGGGGTTGAACACAGCTAACCGATCTTCGGCGAGAGGCTCCAGCGGATGCACCAGTCGCCGTCCTCGCGGTCGAGGCAGACGATGCCGGCGTTCTGGAACGCGAAGACTCGGACCTCGGGGTCGCCGACCACCAGCTGACCAACCAGACGCTCCATGAACGGCAGGTGTCCCACCAGCATGACGTCGGCCTCCGGATCTGCAGCGCGAGCCACCGGCTCGACCTCGTCCTTGGCGCCGAGCCCTTCGCGGGCGCCGACGCCGGCCTCCGGCTTCAGGTGCTCGGCGAAGATGTCCGCGGTCTGCGAGGCACGCTTCTTCCCGCTGTGCTCGATTCGCCGCACCGTCACACCGTAGCCCGCAGCCACCTCGGCGATCCGCCGAACCTCGGCAGCACCGCCCTCGGTGAGACTCCTCTCCGGATCCTCGTCCTTGGAATGCGCAACGCCGTGTTGCGCCAGATACAGCGCCATGGTCAACCCTCCTTCGCGCCACGACGGGCAGGCCGGCCTGCGATCCGACCGACCGTCGGTTCACACAGAGGCAGCGAGCCACACGCTGGAGCGATTCCCGCGCCGATGGATCTCAGGGGAGCCCCGATGCGGAGCTGACAGGGCTCGAGCACTCGCCTGCGGTGACGGCAGCTGCTCGGTGTCGGGATCACGATATTCTGACTGCGTTGGCACCACCCACGGAGCGCCACGGACAAACCTCACTCGACCCGGAGGACAGCCAGCCCCGGGATCCGCTCGAAGTGCCGTGCATTGGCCGTGGCAACGGCGTCATCGCGGCACAGCGCAGTGCAGCCGATGATGAGATCGGAGGTCGGAAGGCGTGAGCCTGAGGCGCTGAGCCCGGCATCAACCTCGCCGAAGACGCGCATCACCTCAAGCGTGACCGGTACGGTCGGTACCGCTGACAGCACGGCCTCGACGAACTCCTCGCGGCGGGCACGGCGAGCGGCGCTGTCCGCCCGCCAGCAGCCATGAAAAAGCTCCCCCGCACTCATCACGGAGATGGCGAGCTCGACGTCGCCCCAACGAGCGATCACGTCCTCAAAGAGCTGCTCCGGAGTCAGATGGTTGCGCTCGGCATGGACCAGGAGCGTGGAGTCGATCAAGAGCCCCACGGT
>CAZEJK010000348.1:0-4994 GCA_964512045.1 uncultured Thermoanaerobaculia bacterium | reverse complement strand
CGACGTGATTGGCGTCAAGCTGATCGGGACGCTGGAGGAGCTGGAGCGGATCGAGCGCGCGGTCGGCGAGTACCCCGGCGCGGCGGTGGTGAAGCGGGAGGAGCACACCGGTCAGTACAACGACGTCAACCTTCTGGTGGAGCTCGAGCTGCCGCCGGTGGCGAAGATCATCGAGCGGATCGAGGGGCTGGACTGGACGTACACGGCTCGGCGGGGCCTCACGCCCGAGACGCTGCGCACCGACTTCCCGACCTACGTGGAAAGCGGCGCCAGGACCATCCGCGTCGAGGCGATCCTGACGACCGTCGAGGAGCTGGTGGAGTCCGAGTTCGGCCGCGGCATCCACGAGGAGCGGATCGTGTCCCAGCGCAACCAGGTCAGCTACTCGGGGCGGATTGCCCGCAACGCCTCGGACATCATCCGCTATCTGCTCCATCTTGCGGTCTCGCCCACCGTGCACGTGGTGTCGGTGCCGATCAAGATGTGGGGTCGTTACCTGCCCGATACGGTGTCCGCCGCCATCTGGCAGCTGTCGTGCGGTACCGGTGACGGACAGTTCGACTCGTTCGCTCCAGAGCCGTGGGAGCGACTGCGCTCCGGCTGATTCCCCCTGGGTCCTTCGAGCTGAGAGACGACGTGTACAGACGGGGACAGTGACCCGGCTGCATCGGAGAACCGCGACATGATGAGCGGGAGAGCGCGCGCTGACAGCTGTCGGCAGCCAGCTCGCTGTCTCCGGAGGATGCAGCAGTCGTTGGAGCACGGGTAGGAAACGGCCCCGCCCATGATGGGCGGGGCCGTCGTCGAGGTCGCCGCTACGTCAGCCGTCTGCGCGAGCTGATGCCTTCGAGGAGCAGTCGAACAGAGGGAATGGTCGCGGCGAAAAGCTGTCGAAGATCGCCAGGATGCACGATCGATCGAACCTTGTGGTTCAAGGCGCGAGTGGCCCGGAAACTGGACATGTTGAGCCCACGTTAACGCAGCATGAACCCGATGTCTACGCCGCAACGTGTCATTTTCACTGTGTGCTCTGGCGGGTCGGCGATCCTGCAGAGTCGCCGACACCTTCGCTGGGGTGGTGCGGCGGCGTCGGAGTTTTGGTCGTCGCGCCGGGTCGCGCTAGAGTAAGTGCGGTATGCAGGTGCTACTGGACGATCTCGCGTACTGGTGGGCGGAGCTCGTACGACTGGTGTCGTTCGATCCCGCCCGGCTGTGGGAGACCGAGATGATGGTGCGCATCGCCATCCAGCTCGTGCTCCTGGTGGGGTCTGCGTTCTTCTCGGGCTCGGAGACAGCGCTGTTCTCGTTGTCGCGCCTCGACCTGCAGAACCTCCGGCGCCGGCGGCATCCCCGGTCGGAGGTCCTGCACGCGCTGCTCGACGAGCCTCGGCGCCTGATCATCTCGATTCTGTGTGGCAACGAGCTGGTGAACGTCGCCGCCGCAGCGAACCTGGCCGGGATCCTCGCTGCTCTGTACGGCGAGGGCCCGAGAGCCGCCATGATCGCGATTGTGGTGATGGTACCGCTGCTCCTGCTGCTCGGAGAGGTCACGCCGAAGACCATCGCCGTCTCGGATCCGGTGAGGTTCTCGGCACACGTGGTGGCGCCGAGGATGGACCTGTGGGTGCGGGTGATCTCGCCGCTGCGGTGGCTGATTCGCAGCGTGGCCGACCGGATCACGAGCATGATCGTCGGCCCGGAGAAGGCCAAGGAGAACATCCTCCAGGTGGACGAGTTCCGCAGCCTCGTGGCAGATGTTGCCGAGGAGGGCGTGCTCGACGCCACGGAGCGTGCGCTCATCTACAACCTGCTCGAGGCCGGCGACACCGAGATCGTGGAGATCATGACGCCGCGCACCCAGACGAAGTTCATCCCGCTCGGCATGCCGATGGCGGATGTGGTCGAGCGCTTTCGGCAGTGGCAGCACCCCCGTGTGCCCGTTTATCAAGAGCACCGCGACAACCTGGTCGGGTTCGTGCACGCCGAGGACATCATGCGTCTGGTCCTCGATGAGACCGATCTCGATCAGCTGAGTCTCAACGACATCATCCATCCGCCGGTCGTGGTTCCGCTGACCAAGAAGGTCGACGAGATGTTCGACTTCTTCCAGGACAACCGCGCCCGAGCTGCGGCGGTGCTCAACGAGTTCGGCGGCGTCGAGGGGTTCGTCACCATGAAGGACGTGCTGACCTTCATCTTCGGGGAGATCTCCGGGAAGGTGGCGGGTCAGGAGCTGTATCAGGAGCGGGACGAGAACGTGTACGACGTGCCGGGCTCGATGAAGCTCGCGGACTTCAACAACCTCACCAACTTCGGAATCGACGATCCGCGCATGACCACGATCGGTGGCGTCGCGTTCCGTCACCTGGACAGGCTTCCCCGCGAGGGAGATCAGGTGGCCGTGGAGGGCTGCACGATCACGGTTCTGGAGATGGACGGGCATCGGATCACCCGCGTGCGGGTGGGACGGGGTGGTTCCTCCGACGAGGAAGAGCAGACGACGGAGCCGAGCCCCTCGACTGATGTCGATACATGGACGGACGACGACACCGAGAAGGGCCGCGAGGAGGTGGCATCGTGATCTCCCTGCTCGCGGCTGTGATGCTGCTCCTGCTGCTGCTGAAGGGGTTCTTCTCGGGGTCAGAGATGGCGATCGTCAACTCCGACAAGATCAAGCTGCACCATCGGGCGCGGCAGGGAGATCGCGGCGCGCGACTGGCGCTGCGCCTGTTCGAGACCCCGGACGTCGTCCTCGGTACGACCCTGGTGGGCACCAACATCTCGACGGTTGTGCTGACAACGGTGGGGTCGATGGTGGCGATCCACTACTTCGGCGAGCACGGGGACATCTACGCCTTTCTGGTGCTCACCCCGCTCCTGCTGGTGCTCGGCGAGATCGTTCCCAAGAGCGTGTATCAGCAGAAGTCCGATGAGCTGGCGCCGTTGATCATCTACCCACTCCGGTGGGCGTCGTTCCTGTTCTATCCGATCATCTTCGTGTTCTCGCGGGTGGCGCGGATCGGCGCGCGGCTCGCCGGTGCGGGACGCGGCGACCATACGCTGTTCATCACCCGCGAGCAGCTGCGATCGGTGCTCGAGATGGCCGAGCGCGGCTCGGATGTGGACTCGTTCGATCGACGCCGAATCCGGCGGGCGATCCGCTTTGCCGACACCCTGGTCGGCGAGGCGATGATCCCGATCGCCGAGGTGACCGCCATCAGCCGCACCAAGGACACCCGGCACGCCATCTCGCTGGTTCGTAAGCACGGCTTCAACCGTCTGCCCGTGTATGAGGGCAACACCTCCAATGTGGTCGGCGTGGTGACCCTGGACACCTGGGATCTGCTCGACCGCGGGCTGGCCGAGCGGCCGTTGCACGAGCTGATTCGGCCGGCGTGCTACGTGTCTCCGTTGCAGACCATCGACGAGCTCCTGCCGGTGCTCCGCGCCCGCGACGACCATATGGCCGTGGTCGTGGACGAGTTCGGGTCCGCGGTGGGGATGATCACCATGGAGGACATCCTCGAGGAGGTGGTCGGCGAGATCGACGTTGGCTACGACTTCGAGGAGTACCTCCCGCGCCCGAAGCGGAACTTCGCCAAGCTGGACGACGATGTCTACCTGATGGATGCACGGCTGCCCATCTCGGAGGCCAACGACGTGCTCGGGACGAACCTGCCGATCAGTGAGGCGCACACCGTGGGTGGCCTCGTGCTGGCTCGCCTGCGACATATTCCGCGTGAGGGAGAGAGCATCGTCGAGGAGGGCTACCGCCTGACCGTGGCCGATGCCACCGAGCGTGCCGTGCGCAAGATCCGCGTGGAGCCCGCCGGCACGCCGGATTGAGCGCGGCGCGTTGCTGGCTGTGCCAGGGTATCCGGAAAGCGAAAAGCGCCGCGGGCTCGGCCCGCGGCGCGGTGTCGTTCGCTGAATGTGTGATCAGCTACGGTTACTCCACGTCGAACGTCTGGAGTTCGACGGGGACGAAGGTGTGTCCCGCTGTGACAAAGTTGTTCGGCGGGGATGCGGCGCTTGAGGTGAATGTGAAGCTTCCGCTGTCCGAGCCCGGACCCGACTCGATGTCACCGTCTGAGACCCCGCTCGCACAATCAGTATTGAGGGAGCCTGTATAGAGTGCGAAGACGCCAGGGGAAGACTGCCCTGGGTTAGGATTCAGGGTAGGAGTCGTGTCACTGTCTCCAGAGGTAGTGATTGTCCACGACAAGACGCCTTGTTGGGTCGCCCCTGTATTCTGGTCAAGAACCGTAAAGTCCAGATTCTGGTCGCCGCAAACGAGTCCCTCGACAGATGTTAGAAGGTAGATATTGTTCTGCGTGTTTGTCCCGCGGGTTCCGTTATCGACCGTCATGAACTCGTAGGTAGCTCCCGACCGGTAGAGGACGTAGACTAGGTCGGCACCGGTGTTACACTGAAGGGCATTGCCAGCCCCGTCAGGAGTGAAGGAAACCTGCGCTGACCCATCGAAGATGGTGATGTCATAGGTATCAGAGGTTGTTACGTTTCCAACTGTCAGTGTTCCAGAACTCACATCTAGGTCAATCTGGAGGGTAGACGGACAGGCGAAACTGGCAGGTGTGACCTCGAAAGCGATGCCACCGCTCGGCAGAGACGGACCCGCAAACACGGTTGTCGCAAGGGCCAACGCACAAATAGAAACCACAAACTTCTTCATCCTCTCCTCCTCACTCTCTTGCAGTCGTTCTTTCGATTCGCCGATACATCTGCTGGAATGGAGCCCAACTGAACAGGCTGTGATTCTCGCTTGCTGGCGCTATGAGCGCGGCGGGGGCACCGGCGGTCGAGGCCGCCAGCCTCGTCGGACGCCATCGTCCTCGCGGGCCAGCATTGCCGTTAGTGCGACGTTCGAAAAACCATCGAGCACCAACAGGCCACGGTCCAAGTGCTGCGACGATTGGATGGCGGATGAGCCGGATGCGTATTGCTCGGCGCACGTTAACGTCGAGAGCACGTTC
>CAZEJK010000347.1:0-5032 GCA_964512045.1 uncultured Thermoanaerobaculia bacterium | reverse complement strand
CAGCAGGCGGGACTACAGACCTCCGGGGATATCCACCAATTGAGAACTGAGAACTAAGAACTCAACCCAGGCGCTTTGCTTCGAGTTTTCGAAGATACGGATTTTTGAGGCGCTAAGGTATCGAGTCGGGTGAGGGTGCTGCGACTGCGGAGCCGGACGCCACATAGACGGGCGTTCCGCCGAGGATCGTGGCCTCGACGCGACCCGTGACAGTCCAGCCTTCGTACGGAGTCCAGCCGCAGCGGGAGCGGACCTCGCTAGAGCGGATGACCCATTCCCGATCGGGGTCGAAGAGGATCAGATCTGCGCGACTGCCGGGGGCGAGCTGACTGTCGCCGAGGTCGTAGATCGTGCTCGCCCTGGAGGTGATCAGCTCGCTGAAGCGTTCCAGCGTCATGCCGTGGCGTCGTCCGAAGGTCCACAGCAGAGCCAGCGAGGTCTCGACGCCGGGCACGCCACTGGGGGCTATTCCGTAGGGTTGTCGCTTGTCCACCAGTGTATGTGGTGCATGGTCTGTGGCGACGTAGTCGACGAGGCTCGGATCGAGCAAGGACCGCTCGATCCGTGCCCTCTGCTCTGGCTCACGGAGCGCCGGGTTCATCTGATAGAGCGTACCATCGGAGCGGTCCAGCCAGGTCCGGTCGAGCGCCCAGTAGTGCGGTGCAGCCTCGGCAAAGACACGACGCTCGCCGCGACGCTCGGCGTGCTCAGCGAGCAGGTCCAAGGTGTCCGCAGACGAGACGTGACAGATGGTGATGCGGGCTCCGTGGCGGTCGGCGAGCGCGAGGTAGCGGCGCACGGCGGCAAGCTCGCACTCCAGGTCCTGGATGCGGCTGTGATCGGCGGCAACCGTGCCGCCGCCAAGGCGAGCTCGGTTGGCCTCGATCCGGTGCTCGTCCTGAGCGTGGACCATGACCGGGATGTCGCGGCTGGCGGCGATGTCCAGCACAGTGGCAACGGAAGCATCGTCCGAGAGCGCTGCGGTCCCCGTCGTGGCCGACTCATACAGCTTGATCGCGCGAACTGCCGGATGCTGGAGGCAGCGCTCGAGCTCACGCCAGTTCCGACCGCTGACACCGACGTTGACGAGCAGACGGAAGGCCGCCTGAATAGCACGTGCCAGCTCGACCTGCCGGTCGATCAGGTGAACGGTCTCCAGCGGCGGTGAGGTGTTGGGCATGACTGCCAGGGTCGTGACGCCGCCAGCGAGGGCGGCCGCGATGAGGTGAGGGTAGTCCTCCTTGTGCTCGCCGCCAGGTACGCGGCCGTGGACGTGCATGTCCACGGCGCCCGGCAGAACGACGGCACCACCTCCATCGAGCACGGGCTCGTGCGGCTGTGGCCGCAGAGCGGGACCGACAGCCGCGATCGAGGCGTTGGCAAAGCGGACGCTGATGGCGGCGCCGCCGCTGTCGACAACGTTGGTGAGAAGCATCAAGAACCTCGCTGATCAGCGTCCGCTGGATTGCGTGAGGCCATCGAGCGGCTCAGGATCGGTACTGCACAGCGGATTGCCGTAACGCGGGATGCCTCTTCGTCGCCAGCGCTGCCAGTCCTCGAGCGCCTCGGCGCTGGGGCAGGTCAAGCCGAGGAGGGTGGCGGTGAGAATGAACGCCGGGGCCGTGATGACCACGAACCACGGTGGGATCAGACCGCCGACCCCGAGCCGGAGGATGAACTCGTCGAGCGTGGCCGGGCTGTGCGGGTGGATGAACAGCTTCACGAGCCAGACTGCGGTCACGAAGTAGATGAGCATGAGATAGTTGCGCCGGAGACGAGCACGGATTGCGGTGAGTAGGCTGAGCGGGAACTCCGCTTGGCGCAGGTCTTCAGCGAGGTAGCGCCGCCACGACCTGTCCTCGGCAGCGACGTCCGGCTCCAGCAGCTCGGAGAAGAACCCGAGCTCGAGGAGGTAGAGTCGCCACTTGCTGTGATGGAGGTGACGGTAACGCCGGCCCTCGATAACGATGGAGATGGCAATGAGGGCCAGGCCGAGGAGCAGGGTGTAATGGGGAACCTCCACCGAGCCGAGCGTGAAGGTGGTGAGACCGATGGAGAGCAGGATCGCCCAGTTCGAGGTCACGTCGAGTCGCTCCCGCCACACTGTCATCTTGTTCATCTCGCCGCGGTACAGATGGGCCATGGAGCCCTGAAATCCGCCGGTCCAGCTCGCGCTGTCGTTGTCCGTGTGCGGTGCGGGCTCAGGCTTCGCCGTTGCAAGCGTGGAGGGCGGGTCGGAACGCATGACGGGAGAGTATCACGAGTGTGCAGGAACGCTTCACGCGCGGTTCGCGTCTCCTCGGACTTGCTTGTGCCACCCTGGGCGGGCTACGATCCGCCGCAGAGGAGGGACATATGCGACTGATTCTTCTTGGACCCCCAGGCGCCGGCAAGGGAACGCAGGCGTACTACATCTGCGAGAGCTACGGTATTCCACAGATCTCCACCGGCGACATGTTGCGCGCCGCAGTGGCGGCTGGCACCGAGCTTGGTCGCAAGGCAAAAGCTGCGATGGACTCCGGGGCGCTGGTCAGCGACGACGTGATCATCGGCATCGTCAAGGAGCGGATCGAGCAGCCGGACTGTGCCAACGGTTTTCTGTTCGATGGCTTTCCGAGAACGTTGACCCAGGCTGAAGCGATTCAAGAAGCTGGCGTCGAGATCGACGCCGTCGTCGAGATCGACGTGCCGGACGACGAGGTCGTCAGGCGGCTGTCGGGCCGGCGAGTGCATCTGGAGTCCGGGCGCACCTACCACGTCGAGTTCAACCCCCCGAAGCAGGCCGGGAAGGACGATCTCACCGGCGAACCGCTGATCCAGCGAGACGACGACAAGGAAGGTACGATCCGCAAGCGGCTGCAGGCGTACCACGCCCAGACACAGGTGCTGTCAGACTTCTACGGCAAGAAGGCCGCAGAGGGCAACGGGCCTCAGTTCATCAAGGTGGACGGAAGGCAGCCGATCGAAGCGGTGAAGGTGGCGATACTCGAGGAGCTCAAGAAGATCGAGGGCTGACATCTCCGGGTCGTTTCGTCTGGGCTCAACGGAGCGGCCGTCTGGTGCATCTCGATCATGGTTCGGCGCGCGACCCCTTGCTGCGAGGGCAAGGGGTTCTTTCGTGTTCGGTGCAGCCGGTACGGGAGCCGTCGACGGGGGTGATTTCGGTGCGAGCGCAGAATTTCGTCAGATTCCTCGACCGGCAATCCCGGTCTACCGTCGGACAGTCGTGTTCGATCGAGGTCAACCGTTGTGCTGTCAGTCGCTTGGGTCAGAAACACAGATACAATCTCATCTAAATGGGTGGGGTTGTCTCCTCGTCTCAACGATGGTAGGCTGAGGTCCGCTTGTGAAATGATGTACGCGCCGGATCGATCGAACGAGGCGGAGAGGCCACAGGGGTTGTTGACAGCCCTTGTGAAATTTGGTACAAGAGGCTCACGGTCTTTGCGCGAATATGCAAAGATCGGGGCGGAACGTAGTTGGAGCCTGAAAGGAGGAGTCCTACATGCCGAGTTTCGTGAACGTCGAGAAGTGTGACGGATGCAAGGCGCTCGATAAGACCGCCTGCCAGTTCATCTGTCCGAACGACCTGATGGTCCTCGATAAGGAGGCCATGAAGGCATATAACCAGGAACCGGAGATGTGTTGGGAGTGCTACAACTGCGTCAAGATCTGCCCGACACAGGCGGTTGACGTACGTGGTTACGCAGACTTCGTGCCGATGGGTGCGTCGGTGGTGCCCCTGCGCTCGACCGACTCCATCATGTGGACCGTGAAGTTCCGCAACGGCACGGTGAAGCGGTTCAAGTTCCCCATCCGGACGACTGCGGAAGGTCAGGCGGAGCCCGCCGGCGGGTACTCCACGACACCGGGTCTCGATGGTCCCGTGCTGTTCACCGAGCCGGATTCGCTCGGCCTGGCAGACGTCTGGTCCAAGTAGAGGAGGGGAGTATGACCGATTTCACAACCGTCGAAGTGGAAACTGACCTGCTCATCCTCGGTGGTGGCATGGCGGCGTGTGGCGCCGCAGTCGAAGCTGCGCACTGGGCAAAGGAGCACGGTCTCAAGGTAACGTTGGTGGACAAGGCTGCGGTGGACCGCTCCGGTGCGGTGGCCATGGGTCTGTCCGCGATCAACCAGTATGTCGGACTCAAGGACGGTCAGAACACCGTCAAGAACTACGTCGACTACGTGAAGAACGACCTCATGGGAGTCGCCCGCGACGACCTCGTGGCGTCGATCGCACGTCACGTCGACTCCAGCGTGCACCTGTTCGAGAAGTGGGGCCTGCCGATCTGGAAGGATGACGAGGGCGGGTATGTCCACGAGGGCCGCTGGCAGCTCATGATCAACGGTGAGTCGTACAAGGTGATCGTGGCCGAGGCCGCGAAGAACCACCTCGGCTCGGACAACATCTACGAGCGCGTGTTCATCATCGGCCCGATCATGGACGGTGAGGACTGCCTCGGCGCGTACGGCTTCTCCGTGCGCGAGAACAAGTTCTACATCTTCAAAGCGCGAGCCACCATGGTCGCCCTCGGCGGCGCGGTGCACGTGTTCAAGCCGCGTTCCTCCGGTGAGGGTGCGGGTCGTGCCTGGTATCCGCCGTGGAACTCCGGCTCGTCGGCGTACTTCACGCTGGCCTCCGGTGCCGAGATGACGTGCCAGGAAGTGCGTTTCATCCCGGTGCGGTTCAAGGACGCTTACGGTCCCGTGGGCGCCTGGTTCCTCCTGTTCAAGTCGCGCGCGACCAACGCCTTCGGTGGCGAGTACATGGTCGAGCGTCGTCCGGAGCTGGAGAACTGGAAGCCGTACGGCGCCGTCAAGCCGATCCCCGCCAACCTGCGCAACTGGCTCGGCATGCTCGACATCATGGAGGGCAAGGGCCCGATCTACATGCGCACCGAGGAAGCGATTCAGCGGATCGCTGACGAGAGCCCGGATGAGAAGGCCTACAAGAAGAAGATGAAGGAGCTGGAGTCCGAGGCCTGGGAGGACTTCCTCGACATGACGATCTCGCAGGCGATCCTGT
>CAZEJK010000346.1:0-5035 GCA_964512045.1 uncultured Thermoanaerobaculia bacterium | reverse complement strand
GCTGGGCCTTGCAGTACCTTCGTGTTTCGGAATCCCTTGTCATCTCGACCGAGCTTTCGGCTATCGGGGCCCCTGGCTCAGATACCCGCGCTTGATCTTTCCCAGCTGAGCTGAAGCGCTGAAAATAGATATACTATAAAACATATTTAAATGTTTAGCGCTGCTTGACTACGAAGAATATTGAAAGTACTGTGTTGGACGACCGGTCATGGAATGTGTCCTGTGTGACCACGGATCGCCTGTGGGCCTGCAGCCGAGAAACAAGCTATGAAGGAGTGTTCAGCATGGTACGCTTACAAGGAATGATGCGCTGCGGCGTTCTGTCCTGCCTTGTCCTTGCCGGATCCACGGCGGACGCTGTCGACCGGTCGCGCACAACCACCGGTGCGCGTCTCATGACGACTGCCGGGGGGGGTGCGATTTCTCAACTTCTGAACGCGGAGCTCATCGGTGAGGGTGTTGAGTATCCCGGGGCGACCGCACGATTGGATGCATCCTCGGACCGGGTAACATGGAAGGTCGTCAGTACATCCGAAGAGACTGATGGTGTCCGTCACGTACGCTACCGTCAGTACTTCCAGCCTGCGCCGGAGCTGGTGACGGTGTTGGCTGAAGAGTATGCAGACGGCGTGGAGCTGGTCGGTGGAGAGATCGGTCTCCACTACGATGCCGAGGGGCGCCTGATCTTCCTGTATGGCGCGCAGTTCGAGGCGGTTGACAGTGTGTCGGCGCCGGCGATTCTCGATCGTGCGAGCGCCTACACGATGGCTCAGGATCTGGTGACGACGGTGGAGGGCTTCGTAGCAGCGGACCGATCCGAGTGGCCTCCCGAGGCGATTGAGCGTCAGATGGAGACCAGCGAGCTGCTGCTCGTGAGCACCGGCGATGGCCGGACGTTCCGCTATATGTGGCAGGTGCCGACCCTGGACGCAAGCGGCAACGGGTTTGCGATCCTCATGGACGCCGCGACAGCGGAGATCGTCGCCGTGGAGTCAACCGACCTGCACGACGTGACGGTACCGCCGGAGGACTGTCCTCCTCAGAGCTCGAACGTTGTCTCTGCGCGCCTGTACCCCGAGCTGCCGCAAGCGGCGTGCTCGAGCGGGTGCGACTGGTACGCAACCAGCACCCGCAATCCAAAGTACCTGAGCTATCCGTACGAGGCGCACTTCCCCGGCGATGCCGCGGTTGGCCAGCCTTCAACGCATGTTCCCCCGATCGAGGTCTACTTCGGCTGGTGGACGACCGCAGACCTCTGCCCGGCGACTGTTGGGCAGAAAGAGGCCTACGAGGTTCTTCCGTTGCAGGCGAACAAGAGTGCCGTCGTGGAGTACAAGGAGTACCCAGATCCCGATTCCGAGTTTCCGATGCTGGGTTACATGGACGACGGTGTTCCTGGGCACCTTGCAGCCGATGCGATGATGAACACGTACCGGACGATGTACATGTTCCACGAGCACCTGGACCGCTACGGGTTCAACGGCGAGGGTGGCACCGTTGCCCGGGTCACCGTGCGAGCGTTGTGTCCTGCGAACCAGGCGAGGTTCTACCGGGGTGTGTGGAACACCCACTCGCCCGAGTACAGCGTGGCGCTGTGTCAGCAGGACGCGAACGCCCTACGGAGCCCGAGCGCCGCTCTGGACATCGTGGCGCACGAGTGGGGGCACGGCGTGGTCGATGACGAGCTTGCCCTAGGCACGCAGTACGAAGCAGGCGAAATCAACGAGGGTTTTGCAGATGTCTACGGCCACATGGCGGAGCACTACGCGGACACGTTGAGCGGCGGGTGGCTCGACCCGGGTCGCCCTGTGGACTGGCACTTCGGGGAGGACCGGGGCTGGTGCAACGACACGGGTTGTACGGAAGCATACTCCCGGAGTGCCGAGGACTATCAGCCGTCGCGGTGGTCGTGGCATGCCAGCGAGAACCTCGGAGAGGTTCACAGAAATGGCAACCGACTTGCTGTAGCGTTCCGCCTCCTCGCCGAGGGCGGTCAAAACCCTGCCTGCAATGGGTTGACCTGGGATCCACCGTGCAGCGGCCTGGCCGTGACCGGCCTCGGCTTCGACAAGGCGAGCAAGATCATGCATCGCGCTATGACGTACGGGAGCTCGACGCTGGTGTGGGAGGATCTGCCGTGGCTGGCGTATGCGGCCGCCAATCACATGTACCTGGACTGCGATCCGCCGTACGGCTGTCAGAACCCACAGCCGCCCACCTGCGGGAGCGCGACGAGCGGTCCCGCGGAGATGGCGGCCGCCGTAGACGCGTTCCGAGCGATCGGCTACGACCTGGTGGTGCCGGGCGGCTCGTGGCTCTATGTGTGTGCGGCGTGCGAGTGTGACTGACGTGTACTGAGCCTTCGATGGGGCCTGCTGCGGCGGGCCCCATCGCCTTCAGCAATCTGTCGAGCCTGTTGGGAGAGAGACGTGCTCAAGCTTCGATCTTTCGTTTCGGTCGCGATCCTCGTGGTGACTGGCTTCGCCAGCTGGGCGCTTCCTGAGCCTCCTTCGTGGGAGGAGCTCCAGGAGGACATATACGTGTTTCGCAGCCACCTCATCAACGGCCCATTGGAGGAGTGCCCGTCCGGAGTCTGGCGGTACGACCCCAGTGCGCGTGAGTACGAGTGGCTCCGCAACTTCATGTACAACGCCGACGACTGGGGTGCATCGCCGCCGGAGACCGGCGCGGGAACGGGTGGGGGTGGTCGCTTGACGATGAGTGGTGATCGCTTGTATTTCCAGGGTTGGCCTGGGATCCACGAGATGAGGCTTCCCACGTTGCAGCTGATCCGACGCGTGCCGGCCGAGGCTCGAGAGATCGACGCAGGGTGGGCCGTACAGGGGGCGGTTCTGTCGGAGGAGGAAGGACGACGGCTGGGCCTTGGGGCCGGGATTCTCGGCCTCGGTTGGTGTGTCAAGGATGCTCCGGCCAAGTGGTGCGACTCGACCCAGCTGCCGGGCTTTGCGCAACCGACCCACCGGGGCGACTCGAGAGCTCTCCTGTTCCATCGATTCTCCGACTGGAGCCTGAGCCTCATCGGTGATGTTCCGGCGTACCGCCCCGAGGAGCCCGAGGATGTCCTTGCACTGGTATCATTGGGACCAGACGGATCGATCCTCCGGGGACGAAGAGGCGCTGTTGATTGGCTCCGCATAGAGCAGCAGGCGATCTCTGATATCGAGTCGCTCGAGATAGGAGTCTTTCCGTTCTCGGAGGATCCTGACAGCGAACTCTTGGAGTTACTACGGCATCATACAAGGGATCAGTTCTTTGCAGTGTCGTTTCGGGATTACCCATATCGATGGACATTTCAGTCAATGGATCCAACACTACGCTTTGGAGCAGTCCACGCTGAATGGGTGCACAATGGCCTGGGCGTTCCGCTCAACCTTGCCGCCGTGAGAGAACTTCCACCCGCCTCGATCCAGACTCTTCCGATTGTGGCGGAGGCGCCGGGTCGCAACGGGACGCAGTGGCGTACCACGGTGTGGCTGTACAACCCGGCGGAGGACGATGTGGAGGTCCGTCTGCGGCGGGTGACGGCGCCGGGTGAGGAGCGTAGCGTCACGGTGCCGGCGCATGGGTCGGTGCGGATCGACGACGCGCTGGCGTGGTTGGGGGGTGGAGCGTCCGGGGACGGGACGCGTCACGAGGCGGTTGTGGTGACATCGCCATACCGCTGGGGCGCGAACCTGGTGGCATCAGCGCGAGTGTTTACCAGGGACCCCGCCACCGGCGGTACCTACGGGCAGTCGGTTCCGGCAGTGCCGGACACAGTGGGGTACTCCAACCACGTGCGTTACCGTTCGATCTACGACAGCTTCTCGGACGGGTTCCGGTGGGGAGACCATCGCGAGGCGCACTTGATCCTGGACCGGCGCGATCCGCACCGGTACCGGTTCAACGTCGGCTTTGTCAACGATGGTGACGAGCCGATCGAGGTCAACCTGAGCTGGGGTTGGATGGACTGGATCTACGGCATCATCGAGCTGCGGCCGGATGGCGAGCGACAGTATGTGACGGTGCCGGCGCACTCGGTGGAGGTGGTGGATGTGGAGTCGCTGTTTCCGCCAGCGTTGACGGAGCACTGGCCGTCGCAGCTGTCGGTGAATGCGGACCGGCCGATCGCGCTGTGGCTGTCGATGGTGGATAACCGCACTGGGGACGCGACGTTCGTGCCGTACTCGCTGTACAGCCAGTCGGCGGAGCGGGAGCGTGAGCCGCGCTATGCGGTGCCAGCGGTGATGCACGGACCGGGCGCGAATGGGACGTGGTGGAGGACCGACCTGTACGGGCAGCCGTGGGACACGTGGACGCACTACAACCTCCAGCACTTGATCCATAACGCGTTCTTGCACCCGCGGAACCTCGATGCGTGCGGCGGTGCGGCGGAGGAGACGGGGGAGATCCACCAGGAGATTCTCTGGGGCGAGCTGATGATCGATCTGGACGTCTGGTTTGCCACGTGGATGGAGGCGACGGGCGCGGACGATGCGCAGAGGGAGTACTTCTCGCGGTCGATGTTTCCTGATGTGACGCAGCGCTTCGACGCTTGCGCCGGGGAGACTGTGGCGGGTGCGCTCGAGGTTGTCGCCGGGTCGTGGATGGCGGCGTTCTCGCGGACGTACACGACGCGCGAAGATGGTGGGACGTACGGTGGGATGCTGCCGTTGTACCCAATGGGTGGGTGGCCAGTGCAGCACTTCGCGGGGATCGAGGTGTCGCAGGGGTTTCGGATCAACCTGGGTTTGTACAACGGCGATGGCGAGCATGCGATCACGCACCGTGTGACGCTTCATGACGCTGCCGGTGATGTTGCCGCGTCCACGGAGCTCGTGCTGCAGCCGTTCGAGAACTGGGTGCGGCCGCTTGGCGATGTGCTGGGGGTCCAGCCTGGCGATCTGGCGGAGGGGACGTACGGTCTGACGGTGCTGCCGTTGGACGACGAGTCAGCTGGCGTGGCGGGCCGCTCGTGGGCGTTCGTGTCGCTCATCGACCAGCGCACGGGAGATCCGACGAACTGGTGGTAGGG
>CAZEJK010000345.1:0-5042 GCA_964512045.1 uncultured Thermoanaerobaculia bacterium | reverse complement strand
AACCATTTATAATTAAGAATTAAGAATTGAGAACTAAGAATTGAGAGCTAAGAGCTGATCATCTGTGTCAGCTCGAGAGCGTTTCTGGCGGCGTGGCCGGAGTCGTCGTTGTCGAAGAAGCACCACACGTCGTTGCCGGAGCGCGCCCAGGCATCGAACGCGCCGGCCCAACCCGCCAGGGTCTGCCGATCGTAGCAGCCGGTGTACGCCTGCTCGCCGGGGCCGTGCAGCCGGACGTAGACCATGTCGGTGGTGACCTCCTTCGGCGACTGCTGGCCCTCCAGGTCCCAGATACAGAATGCGACGTGGTGCTCACGCAGCAGGTCGAGCACCCGGTCGTCGAACCAGCTCGGGTCGCGGAGCTCGAACGCGGCGCGGTGGCTCGTCGGAAGCGCCTCGAGGAAGCTGGCCAGCCGTTCGGGGTTGCACCGCCAGCGCGGGGGGAGCTGGAACAGCACCGGTCCGGCGCGTTCGCCGAGCGCCCGGACGACCTCGAACAGGTTCTCCAGCGGCTCGACAGGGTCCTTCAGCTTCTTCATGTGGGTGATGTAGCGGCTGGCCTTGATGGCGAAACGGAAGCCGTCTGGTACCGGAGGCAGCCACTGCTTGGCGGCCTCCGGCGACGGCAGGCTGTAGAAGGTGCGGTTGACCTCCACCGTCGGTAGCCGTTCAGCGTAGTAGGCGAGGCTGTCTTCGTGAGCCACATCTGAGGGGTAGAACGGTCCCCACCAGTGCGAGTACCGCCAGCCAGATGTGCCGATCCGAACGGTTCCCGAAGGTGCCATGGGAGCACCGTATCCGAAACCACGGTGCAGCGAGCTGGGTGCTGTCCCCACACTGTTCCGGGGAGGTGCCCTATGGGTTGGGAAGGAGCGAGCTGACACAGTGAACGGACCGCCGAAGGGAGGCGCATGCGCCTCGTCGAGGCGGTGTTTGGAGGACATCATGACCGACAAGAGCGCTGTAGGAAAAGCCGTAGAAACGACCGCCAAGGGCGTGATGCGCGAGCAGTCGTCGCGGATTCGAGATCGCGTCGAGCCGCCCGCCGACCAGTTCAAGGAGCAGGTGGCCGACCGGCTCGAAGGCGTTGCCGATCAGGTGCGCCAGCTCGGACGGGAGCTCGATCGTCGGGACGAGGCCCACGTCGTCGCCCGTCGGCTGGAGCGGAGTGCGGACTATGTGCGCTACCGGCCGGCGTCGGAGTTTGCCGGCGACGCCTGGGGCGCGATGAAGAGCTCGCCCATGGTCTGGGTGGCCGGAGGCGTGCTCGGTGCATTCGTGACCTACCGCGTGGTCAGCGCGATCGGCAACCGGCGGTCGTGAGCTCAGCGGGGGCGGCTCACCGCGTGAGTCACGCGGTGAGCCGCTTTGCTGCGACGGTCCGACGCGACGATGCCAGGCTGCGGCGGAGAGCCGTTCGATGAGCTGGGAGGTGGCATGCCGAGAGACACGATCGACCTGAAGTGGGATGTGGAGCGGCTGTCGATTCTGGATGAGGACGGCGGGCTCGACGACGAGCTGGTCCCGGATCTCTCCGACGAGCTGCTGCGGAGGATCCACCGCACCATGGTGTTGGCGCGGCGGTTCGACTCGCGAATGCTGGAGCTGCAACGGATGGGGAAGCTCGGCACGTTCGCTCCGGTCAAGGGTCAGGAGGCTGCGCAGATCGGAGCCGTCGCTGCACTTGCCGATGACGACTGGATGGTTCCGGCGTTCCGAGAGACCGCGGCGATGCTCTGGCGGGGGACGCCGATGACGGCGATGCTGCTGTTCAACGCTGGCTACAACGAAGGCGCCGCGCTTGGGGAGGGGAGCACCGATCTACCGATCGCGATTCCGGTGGCCACGCAGATTCCCCACGCCGCCGGCATCGCCTACGCGCTGAAAGCTCAAGGTAGCGACCGCGTCGCCCTGACCTTCTTCGGCGACGGCGCCACCTCTGAAGGCGACTTCCACGAGTCGTTGAACTTCGCTCGGGTGTTCTCCGCGCCGGTGATCTTCCTGTGTCAGAACAACCAGTGGGCGATCTCCGTGTCGCGTGAGCAGCAGACGAAGTCGAAAACGTTGGCTCAGAAGGCCCTGGCGTACGGGATGCCCGCGATGCAGGTGGACGGGAACGATCTGCTGGCGATGTACGCCGCGACCGCGGAGGCCGTGGAGCGCGCACGGTCCGGGAAGGGGCCGACGATGATCGAGGCCGTCACCTACCGCCTCGGCGTGCACACCACCGTCGACGATCCGAGCGTCTATCGCGACGAGGAGGAGGTCAAGCGGTGGTGGGAGCGCGAGCCGATCACCCGGCTCCAGGGCTACCTGAAGAGCCGCGAGCTGCTGACGGATGACGAGCTCGCGGAGATGCAGGACGCGATCGACGGCGAGATCGAGGAAGCGTGGGAGGAGGCCGAGCAGCGGATGGCCGAGCTCGACGATCCCGGCGTGATGTTCGATCACGTCTGGGCGAGCCCGCCGCCGTACCTCGAGGCCCAGCGGGAAGCGTTCGTCCGACTGCACGAGGAGGAGCTCGATGTCTGACAACGGGTCCAGCGAACGGACGATGGTGGAGGCGATCAACCTGGCGCTGCACCAGGAAATGGACCACGACGAGCGCGTCGTGGTGCTGGGTCAGGACGTGGGCGTCGGCGAGGGTGTGTTCCGGGTGACCGAAGGCCTGCAAGAGGCGTTCGGCGAGGACAGGGTGCTGGACACGCCGCTGGCCGAGTCGGTGATCGTCGGCTCGTCGATCGGGATGGCCATCGCGGGTCTGCGGCCGGTGTGCGAGCTGCAGTTCTCCGGTTTCTCCTACCTGGCGATGCACCAGTTCGAGAGCCACGCCGCGCGGATGCGCTGGCGCACTCGCGGCGGTCAAACTGTACCGCTGGTCGCGCGGATGCCGTACGGCGCCGGCGCGCACGCACTGGAGCACCACTCGGAGAGCAAGGAGGTCCTGTACGCCCATAACCCGGGGATGAAGGTGGTCATCCCGTCCGGGCCGCGCTCGGCGAGGGCGCTGCTGGTGAGCGCCATGCGCGATCCCGATCCGGTGGTGTTCATGGAGTCGAAGCCTCTCTACCGCTCCATCCGCGAGGAGGTGCCGGACGCGGAGGAGACGCAGCCGATCGGGCCGGCTCAGGTCGTGCGTGAAGGTCGCGACGTGACGCTGGTGAGCTTCGGCACGATGCTCCGGCGGTGCATGGAGGCTGCCGACACGCTGGCGTCCGAGCACGGGATCGAGGTGGAGCTCATCGACGTCCCCACCATCTCGCCGTTGGACAACGCGACGATCTCGAGCTCGGTGCACTCCACCGGTCGCGCCGTGATCGTCCACGAGGCCCACCGCAGCTTCGGACCAGCGGGCGAGATCATCGCCCGGCTGATCGAGGACCAGTTCCTCTACCTCGAGGCGCCCGTGCGGCGCGTCACCGGCTGGGACGTGATCGTGCCGTACTTCGCGCGCGAGCAGGCGTACCTGCCGGCGGTGCCGCAGATCGTTCGTGCCGTTCGCGAGACGGTCGACTTCTGACTGCAGATCGACGGGAGAGCACCATGGCGAAGGAGTTCACGCTGCCGGACCCCGGCGAAGGTATCCACGAGGCGGAGATCGTCGACATCCAGGTGGGTGCAGGCGACTCGGTCGAGGAGGGCGACGTTCTGCTGACGGTGGAGACCGACAAGGCGAACGTGGACGTCCCGGCGTCGTTCACGGGCAGCATCGAGGAGCTGCGGGTGTCTGCGGGCGATGACGTTCGCGTCGGGGACGTGCTGCTGACCTACAGCGAGGCCGGTGCGGCGGAGACCCAGGACGAGGCAGAGCCGGAGGAGCAGGAGCCTCCAGAGCCCGAGGAGGGCGAGGCCGCCGAAGGCGGCAGCCCGGAGGAGCCGGAGGAAACGGAGCAAGCTCCGACACAGGCAGAAGAGAGGTCGACGCCGCAACGGCGTACCGCCGACGGAGGGGAAGAGGAAGACGAGGTGCCGTTCGGACCGGTTCCTGCGGCGCCGTCGACCCGACGTCTCGCCCGCGAGCTGGACGTGGATCTCAAGCAGGTCTACGCATCGAGCGACGGGGAGCGCATCACCGACGACGATGTCCGCCGGTTCGCCGAAGGCGAGGAGGTCGAGCCGCCGAAGAAGCGGAAGCCCGAGAAGCGGCGGCCGGAGGCCGGCGAGGAGCCGTTGCCGCTGAGCGAGTGGCCGCTGACGCCGCGCCAACCGGTGCTGCCGGACTTCGAGCGGTGGGGGCCGGTGGAGCGGACCGAGCTGCGCAGCGTGCGCCGGGCGACTGCTCAGCGGATGGCGTTGTCGTGGACCCAGGCGCCGCACGTGACGCACGAGGACACGGCGGACATCACGGAGCTGGAGCGGTTCCGCCGGGACCAGAGCGCGCGGGCCGAGGAGGCCGGTGTCAAGCTGACGCTGACGGCGCTGGTGGTCAAGGCGGTGGCGGCTGCCTTACGGGAGTTCCCGCGCTTCAACGCCTCGCTCGACACCGAGGCTGGCCAGATCGTGCTCAAGCAGTACTACCACGTCGGCGTCGCCGTGGCGACGGAGCGTGGGCTGATGGTGCCGGTGGTACGCGATGCGGACCGCAAGAACGTCCTCGACATCGCCGGCGACATCGAGCGCCTGGCGGAGCGGGCGCGCGACGGCGAGCTCGATCTGGAGGAGATGCGAGGCGGGACGTTCTCGGTGACCAACCCCGGAGGTATCGGAGGGACGCGCTTCACGCCGATCATCAATTTTCCGCAGGTGGCGATCCTGGGGTGTGGGCGCGCGGCGCTCGCGCCGGTCAGCGTCGGCGATTTGGGATCAGCGGACGTGGAGCACCGGTACCACCTGCCACTGTGCCTCGCGTTTGACCATCGCGTCAACGACGGTGCGGACGCGGCGCGGTTCGCTCGCTTCCTGTGCGACACCCTCGCCGATCCCGGCTCGTTCGCCCTGACGGTGTAGAGCCGGGTTGTGGCGGCCCGCGCAGGCTTCCACAATCGAAGAGCGCCGCGATCCGGGTTGTGGCGGCCCGCGTCCCGCGGGCCGGGTGAGTGGGT
>CAZEJK010000344.1:0-5095 GCA_964512045.1 uncultured Thermoanaerobaculia bacterium | reverse complement strand
TCGTGCCGGTGAAGCGAGGCCCCTCCATCCAACGCTGGGTCTCGGCCACCGCGTGAGCGAACGCCGTCATCTCGTCGGCTACAACCTCCTCGGCAGTATCGAGGTTCTCGGTGATGCGAGTGCCGTCGGCGGCAAATGCTCTCATGTAGGCTCCGATCCGCTTCCGTGCGACATCGAGGTCATGGTTGTTGAGGTTGAGGTTGAGGAGATCGATGTACCACGGCACCTTCGTGTTCGACAGGACGTAGCTCTTCACGATCTCCCTGGCGATGGGAAGGGTCGTTGCTTTCGAGCTGTCGTGCACGTCGCGGTTCGACGCAGCCTGCAGCTTGGCGTACTCCTCGTCGAGCAACCGGAGGAACAGCGTACGGCCGAAGAGATCTCCCTCCTGGGCTCCGGTCTCGGTGTCGGTCTCGGTGAGCCGCGCTCGCTTGTGCAACCACTCCCAAAGGATGCTCAGCCGGATCTCGCCGGTTGCCATGTCCTCCATCAGGTACAGAACGTCGTCGTTGCCGAAGAAGTCGGCAGGTTTCAGCGCTGCTGCCTGCATTCCCTGGCCAAAGGCGTTGCCGTACTGGAGCGCCACGCTCAACAGGTTGCGCGCGCCGCGGATGGTGCGAGGGGCCGGCTCGAGCAGCAGCAGCCCGGCGGCGTCCTCGTCGGTGTAGGTCAGCGGCGGGAGCTCGCGCCCGAGCTGATTCGCCTCGCCGACCTTCTCCCACACCGGCCGGACGATGTGGACCATCTTCCAGTGCGCGACCCACTTGCCGCTGGCGCCCTCGCGCTGCTCGCGCTCGGCGCCGACGACTGCCTTCTCCATGCTGCTGCTGACACCCTCCTTCGAGCCGACGGGGATGTTGGGTTCCATGCCCCCCTGCCACAGGGCGCAGCGACCGTTGAGATCCGGCGTGTTCACGGCCCGCCGAACACGGTCCTCGTAGTTCCACATGTAGCCGTAGGTCATCACGATCGACTCGATGTTGGGGTTGATGAAGTGCTCGTTCCAGGCGTTCGCGTCGGCGACGCTATTGATGTAGTCCCAGCGGCCGGTGTTGTAGCCGACGAAGTGGCGGCCGAGCGCTGCGCGGATCTCCATCAGCTGGAAGGTCGCCTCGAGCTGCTCAACGAGAACGTAGACCTTGACGGTTCCGGTCTCGATGCCGAGGTGGTTCTCCAACGCCGTGATCATGTCGTTCCATAGAGCCGCTTCCTCGGCGGTTTGGATCTTCGGCAGGTAGAGCACGACCGACGAGCCCCTGGCCATCAGCCGCCGGTGGTTGTTGACCACGTACAGCACAAGGTCCGCGATCGACGCGGAGAACGAGCTGCCATCGGCGTTGCGGACGTGACGGTCGTCGAGATGCAGCCCGCGTGCGCGGTAGATGATGGTGGTCTGGGCGAGCTGCTCCTTCCAGTCGTCGATGATCGGCCGGCCGAAGAAGCCCTCGGCCCAGGTGTTCATGTCGCCGGCGACCTTCTCGGCCACCTCGAGGAACCGAGGATCCTCGGCGATGGCCAGCTTGAGGTTGCGGTGGTTGTCGAGCGACATGGCCGTGATCTGCCCGAGCGCGTCCTCGCCATCAAACATCCACCCGTCGGCTCCGGACAGCAGCGCGTAGGCCACGTTGCGAAGGCTTGACTCTAACGAAGCGTTCGGCTTGGCGCCCGGGCCGGTTCCCTGAATCCACTGCCGCTGGAGGTCGCTCGGGATCTCCGGTCCCTCGAAGCGACCGTCGCGAGCATCCTGGACCGTGAGGTCGGTGCGCGGTATGCGAGTCTTCGGATCCAGGAACGTGATCGGCTCGCGCTTGGCGAACCGCCGCATGCGCCGGTGGATCCGCTGCCGCATGAGCTCCTTCTGGTCGCGGTTGAACGGCGCCAGGGCCTCGAGGGCCGCCAGCGCTTCTTGGGTGTAGACGTCTGGGTACCTGCCGAGCAGGTCGTCTCGGATCTGGAGGGTGGTTGTCGGGAGTCGATCTGCTGATGCCGTCATGTGCGCACCTCTCTGGCTTGGGATCGGGACGCGGCGAGACGCACGCTGCGCCGCGTGGACGACGGATCGAACCGAGGGTTGATCTCCCTTGGGTTCAGTGGTCGTCGTGGACTTGACCGTTCTGTGTCACTGTCTTCGTGGGTCGTCACGCTGTGCCTCAGGAACAGGAACTGGTTTTCGGCTGTCATCCCAGTATCGCGCGGCGCGGCAGGTTTATTCCGCACCGAGACGAAAGGCGGGTTTGGTGCCGGGCTCGGGTTCCTGCACGGAGCGCGGACGTTCCTTTGGCCATCGCTCTGTCGATGGGACCGCGGACGTCCCGTCCGCAGGATGGAGCGTGCGGCGAGCGAACAGAGCCGTAGCGTTCTCGGCGGTCGGTTCGCCGTTCAGCGAAGCTCCCCGGCGGCGGACCTGGTCGCGGTGCGGGTCCCCGACCCGGGAGCCGGAAGCCGGCCCCGGACTCGCGAAGCCCTGACCATCGGGTTGACCGAGCGCCAAGCTGGTTGGTCGCTGGTCGACGCGGAGCGTGTCGGTTGCTGAGCGGCGCTCATCCGGGGCCGGCTACCGGCTGCCCGGGCCGGGTCCGGGGCCGGCGACCGGAACCGGAGGTGGCGGTGCTTCGACGGGATCTCTCCGCTCGTGGGAGTGCCGCCGCGCGGTGCGGTCGTCTGCCGGGAAGCTCGGACGAGACAACCACGTGGGTGGGTGTGGGCATTCTCAGCACGGCGCACAGTGCAGATGGAGACTCGCGTGTCGAAGTGCCATCCTTGCAGACGGTTTACGAATGGACCGCGGACGTCCCGTCCGCATCCGGTCTCGATGCGGGCGCAATCCTGCTCACGGGTCGTCCGTGGTCCTCGTGTGCGGCGAATGGTGAACGTCTGCAATCTGCTGGTTCGCGTACGTGCAGGGAGCGCGGACCTTTCATCGTGCTACTCTGAAACGGTGAGCGATGGCGATTCTAGTGCGATACAGCTTCCGGAGGAATCGATTGACGAGAGGTTCTCTTCTGAAGGTGTGGACCTGACGCTGGTGCGCTGGTTTCTCGAGCTGAGCCCGCTCGAGCGACTCGAGGCCGTGCAGGACATGGTCGATACAGCCTGGAGCCTCAGAGGGCCCGCACAGAGATAGCTCCAGCATCTCGCATCTCATCTGCACCGCAGACGACGGATCGCGGTCCGACCCTTGTGGTAGGATATCGCCGGCTTATGAAGCGAGCTTTCGCTGTACCAGCTGCCTGAGACGGGGCGTTCACGAGCGTCATCCGACGCCTGACGCCCTGACGACCCGTGGTCTCCGAGTCCCTTCGGCCCCGGGTGCGCGGCGCGTGCCCATGACCTCTCAGGAGCGAAGACATGAGTCAACTCTTTTTGGATTCAACAACGTGTGAACGAGCGACGTGCTCCCTCGCCGCTGCCGGTCTCGGCCGACTGATGCCTGCACGAGTAATGGCGGACGGTGGAGTGCCACTGTTGACCATCACAGAAAGCGGCGAGCGACCTGCGGTGGTTGCTGGTCGCCTCGATCCGGCGGGCGAGGCAGGTCCACCGGTGATCGGCGACTGGGTCGGGCTCGACACCAGCCAGGACACTGCAGTGATCCGGATCGTGCTGGACCGCAGGAGTGTGCTGGAACGGCGACGACCAGGTGGTGGAGAGCGCGTCCAGCGGATCGCCGCCAACGTCGACCGCGTGCTGATTGTGGAGTCGTTCGAACGTGGGCCCAACATGCGCCGACTGGAGCGTGGTGTGGCACTGGCATTCAACGGCGGCGCCACGCCGGTCATCGTGCTCTCCAAGGCGGATCTGGTCGCAGATCCGTTGGTGGTGGCCGCCACCGTGAGCAGTGCCTTCCCAGGTGTGCAGGTGGTGGTGTGCTCGATCGTGGAGGCACGGGGCCTGTCCGAGCTGACCGCCATCTTGGGTCCGGGCATCACCGGTGCCCTTCTGGGCCCGTCGGGGGTTGGCAAGAGCTCGTTGGTCAACCACCTGGACGGGAGCGGGCAGCGTGCCACCGGAGAAGTGCGCGCCGCGGATGGCAGGGGCCGGCACACAACCACGCGGCGTCAGATGTTCGGCCTGGCCTCCGGTGGCTGGCTGATCGACACGCCAGGCATCCGGGAGCTGGGCCTCTGGCTGGAAGCGGAGGCGGTGGACAGTGCGTTCCCGGAGATCGAGACCCTCGCTGCCGGGTGCCGGTTCCGCGACTGTCGGCACGAGACCGAGCCTGGCTGTGTGGTGCGAGCCGCGGTGGAGGACGGCACTCTCGACCGCGGTCGGTGGGAAGGGTACCTGCGGCTGCGCGCCGAGGCCGAGGCCCACGAACGCCGCATCTCGCCCCACGAGCAGCGGGAGCACGAGCGGAGGTTTGCGAAGATGGTCCGCGCCGTGAGCGAACAGAAGCGCTCTCGGCATCGGTAGGGAAGGGAGTCTCGCGGAGGGATCCCGTGGGAGAACCGCCACCGTTCGGTGCCGGTACCGGCTCTGGTCTCGGGCCCGGTAGCCGGTAGCCGGCCCCGGATGAGCGCCTGGCAGCCGAGCGCATGCTCCGCGTTGACCAGCGGCCAATCAGCATGGCGCTCGGTCGACCCGATGGTCGGGGGTCCGGGAGTCCGGGGCCGGTGCGCCCTCTTTCGGCCGCTGCCGCGAATTGGAGGAGGGAACCGGGTTTCTGCCCCTGGTCAGGACTCGTCGGCCAGCCGGAGCACCTCCTCGGCGAGGCGCTTTCCCAGGTGAATCTCCGATTGCTGGATCATCTCGATCAACGGTCGCAACTCTGGAACACGCCCGCTTCGTCTCGCGAACAACAGAACGCCGAGACTGCCCACGGTCCTGATCTCGTTCAGTCTGGCAATTGCCCGTGCTCGCCTGTCGTCGATCAGGAGTAGGTCGGCGTCAATCTGGCGGTAGAGAGCCATTGCCTCAAGCTCTCCACGGCCAAGCCCACCGGCTGCTATGACAAAACGCTGGAGATCGGTTCCCTCCACCTTTCCCTCGAGATACTCCCCCAGCCGCTCTGCCTGGGGCTTCCCCGCCACGACAACTTCCCCCTAAGCTGAGCGGTTCTTGCCGGCGATCTGCACCAATCTCCTGCGCTCCAGCG
>CAZEJK010000343.1:0-5111 GCA_964512045.1 uncultured Thermoanaerobaculia bacterium | reverse complement strand
CTCACAGCGGCTGGCGGTGATGGGCGGATCGTTCGGTGGCTACGCCACCAACTGGATGATCGGCCACTCCAAGCGCTTCAAATGCGCCGTCAGCCACGCCGGGCTGTACAACCTGACCAGCTTCTTCGGCGCCACCGAGGAGCTGTGGTTCCCGGCCTGGGACATGGGAGCGACGCCGTGGGACGAGCCCGAGCTGTATGCACGCTTCTCGCCGCATCACGCCGCCTCGAGCATGCGGACTCCGACCCTGGTGACGCACGGCGAGCAGGACTTCCGGGTTCCGTTTGCCGAGAGCCTGCAGCTGTTCACGGCGCTGCAGGTCCAGGAGGTGCCCTCCAGGCTGGTGGTGTTCCCGGACGAAGGGCATGTCATTCGGGGTTTGCAGAACAACGTGCGCTGGTGGCGAGAGATCCACCGCTGGCTCGCCCGCTGGCTCGCGAGCGAGAGCGAGCCGCAATGAGCCCTGGTGGTTCCTTCGTCGGAGGTTGGGCATGACAGACATCGGTTTGGGAGCTCTCCAATCTGCCGACATGTCGCTCTGGGATGGCCGGGTCGATGCGACGGAGCCGCGGGCAGCGCTGCGCTGGCACCAGGTCGTCGAGGCACTGGACCCGAGGCAGGTGCCTGCGGCGCGCGGTGCGGAGGACCGGAGCTTCTGTCTCGTCGGCTACCGCTGTGACGACGGTATTGCGCGGAACCTCGGCCGACCCGGCGCGGCGGGTGGTCCGATCTCGCTGCGACAGCGCCTGGGGAACCTGCCGGTCGGCTTCACGGAGGCAGTCCGGCTCCTGGATGCTGGCGATGTGGTGTCCGACGACGGGCCGGTGGAGCGTGCGCAGCAGACACTGGCGGCGGTAGTGGAGCAGATCCTCGGCGCCGGTCTGTTCCCGATCGTTCTCGGTGGCGGCCACGATCTGACGTTCGGCCACTGGCTCGGGGTTCGCAGTGTGCTGCCACCGGAGACGCGCCTCGGAGTCGTGAGCTTCGATGCCCACTTCGATGTCCGTTCGGCGGCCGCAGGCGCCCACTCCGGGAGCTCGTTCTGGCAGATTGCGAAGGAGTGCGAGCGCCGCGCAGACGACCTCCACTACCTGTGTCTCGG
Source organism: uncultured Thermoanaerobaculia bacterium (assembly GCA_964512045.1). Taxonomy (GTDB): domain Bacteria; phylum Acidobacteriota; class Thermoanaerobaculia; order Thermoanaerobaculales; family Sulfomarinibacteraceae; genus CAZEJK01. Next base: position 4,009 of record CAZEJK010000343.1, on the reverse strand, counting down.
CGTCCAGCGCTCGGCGAACACGCTGGCGTTGTTCCGCACCGCGCGCGATCTCGGGGTGTGGCACGTCCTGGCGAGGGACGTGCTGGATGGACCTCTGGAGGACGTTGCAGCGGTCATCGACCGGTTTCTGCGGGACGTCGATCGCGTGGTCGTGACGCTCGACATGGACGTCTTCTCGTCAGCCTTCGCTCCGGGCGTGAGCTCACCCCAGCCCCTCGGTCTCGACCCCGAGACCGTGCTGCGCCTGTTCAAGCACCTGCTCGCCTCGGGTAAGGTCAAGAGCTTCGACGTGGCCGAGGTCTCGCCCCGCTTCGACCACGACGACAACACCGCCAAGGTTGCCGCCATCTTCATCTACGCGCTGGTCGAGGCGCTGACCCCGGCGCACGCACGGCTCGAGCCGTAGCACATGCCGCCGATGACCACCATCGACTCGGACAGTCAGCTCAGACAGCGAGCCGGTGCAATCACACCCGAGGGATCGTGGTCGGCGAGCTCGGGGCCTGGTCCGGAGTCGGGAAGGCTTCCAGCCCGCGGGCGTGTGCGGGCGGGCGCGGCGACTCCGGCTTCTTCGGACCTGGGTGAGTGGTGAGTGCACCATTCGGGTGACCAGACGCTGGGCGCTCGGTCGACCCGACGGTCGGGGCTCCGCGAGTCCGGGGCCGGCCCCCGGCTGCCGGGACCGGGACCGGGACCGGCGCCGGGGCAGCTTCGTTGAAGGTCAACGGTCCGTAAGCTCAACGCCTTCTCCCGTCCACGTGCCGCAAGCCGTGCGGCCGACATGACCCACCCGACCACCCGCAGCCTGGAAGGCTGCCCCACCATCCAGACCTTCCCCGAAGCCGCGGCGCTCTTTGGTGGGGCGGGCTTCCAGCCCGCGGGCGGGGGCGGCGGCTGCCCGGCAAACGAGACAGCTCCGGGACCTCTGCGATCCTTACTGAGCCCGGTGGGCAGCCCCGGACCTGCTCGGCCCCGCGTCGCCACCGCCGGCGTTTAGCGCCGGTGCGGCGTGCTGCTTCTAGGGCCTGGGCGTCGGTTCTCCAGGATTTTCCAGTGCTCCGACTCCCACACGAGCGTGTACTCCTGCCTGTTGGTCTCTCGGTAGGGGTAGATGTAGGAGCCCGCCCGCTCATCGAACCAACGCAAGTACCAGTACTCCGTCGTTCGCACCGTGGCGTGATGCTCGGCAGACACTCGCCCCACTACCCGAGCATCCTTCACCTGGTGCGTCGACGGGTTCCAGGGGTTGGAGATCACCCAGCGTCTCGTGCTGTGCCTGGTGAGCACGTTGAGGATCTCACGGTATGCGGGGCCGTCGTGTGCGAACCACTCGCGAAGGGGATCCGCCCTCACCTCCGGCAGGGCGAGGTAGGCCTCGAACTCCGCACGGGCGCCTTCGACGACGGCTCGTTCGGCCAGCTCTCGGAGGCTCTGGGGGTTGAGAACGACAGAGTCTGCGGGCTCATCGTTGCGCTCGCGCACCAGCAGAAGGTACCCGCAAAGTGAAGGGTACTCAGGCGCCACGGGAAGGCCGAGACGCTCAACGTCGCGACGGTGCATTAGAGCGAAGACGTACGACAACGGGTCGCCACCACCTTGCGCAAGCCGTCGGAGCTTGCGCTCGACCTCGAACTTCAGCTGGGCGGCATGGGGTGCGGTGAGCCCATCGAAGCCCGAGCTCACGTTCTCGTCGAGCGTTCGCTCGAGACACGTGCGAAGGAACTGCCACTGCAAGGCCGATGGCCGTGCGGCCATCGACGGCGCCGCGAGGGTCTGCTCGAGGGCCTCTCGGATCTCCGCTGGGCGGCTTCGCACCTCAGACAGCGACAGGTACTCCATCCTGCTGACTCCAACTCATAGCTCCAATTGGAACATATTTTCTTGATTCTGTGCAAGTAAGCTTGCCGACTTCCCGTCTGGCGACCCAGATTCGGAGTAGGAGGTGCACCATGGCACGATGCTATGTCACGGGTCGCGAGCTCAACGTGGATGAGGCATGGGTCCTCGACACCTACGAGGCAAGAAGGTACCGGCGGTATCTGATCAGTACGCTCGAGGTGCTTGAGCGACAGATGAAGGAGATTGGCGCGACAGTGGCCGTTCACACGTCCTCGAAAGGCCCAGGGGAAGGGGTCAGAAGACGTGAGCGCCGGCTGCTCGCAGAGCCGGTGGCTCGCTCGATCGCAGAGGGGCTGGGCAACGACGCGCTCTTCATCCCCTTCCCCGAGTACCGAGCGAGGCAGCAGGTGGGCATTGCCGAGCGGTTGCAGCGCCACCCCGTGTACGGGGAGCAGCTGAGCGCTATGGAGCTTGCCGAGCAGGTGCGGCTTGTGAAGCTCAGTGGCGCCGTGGCTCGACGACTGTTCTCCCCTCGGCAACCGCTCGGTTCGAAGGTCCGCAACGCGATTACCGGCATCTGTCTGCGGCTCGGTCTCCAGAGCTCGCGGGAGGTGGCGGACACGGTTCGGGAGCGACACCGTGCGGGTGGCTCACTGGCAGCGCTTGGCGCCGCAGACGACGAGGCGCCGGCGCTCGCCGAAGCGCTGAACGAGTCTGAGGGAGGAGACCATGGCCGCCGTGGCTAAACGTCGCTCGCATCATGTCGTGGTCGGCCGCGGGTTCGCAGCCATCAATGCTGCGCTGCACGGGCTTTGGCGGCGCAGAGAGATGCGGCACGCCACCCCCGTATTCCTCGACTGGCGGGGGCGGGCCGCGATGATGCTCACCGATACTGACGCGGAACGCCTTCAGCGATCGCGGGTCCTGTGGGTAGATCTTGGCGCACGCTTGGCGCCTGCCTCGCTCTCCGGGGTGACCTCTCGAGGCGCTTCGGTTGATCTGATGACGCACACGCTTCGCGCCATCGGTATGGCAGCCCGCCGCGACCTTCCGTTTGCCACGATCGCCTGGGTTGCCGATCTCGTCGCACGGCTCGCCGATGACGGACCGGTCAACCTGGCCAGCCTTCACCGTCACCTTCTGGTACGTGAGAACCGCACCTGGCTTGTGGCTCACGACCGGGCGTCGGTGGACGATATCGCGACGGTGGAGCGCGCTCTCCGCTGGGCGTTCGGCTTTCCGCTCGTCTACGCCTTGAGCGCGAGCCCTGATGTCGTGGACCTGTATGGCGCGGTCTCCAAGGGACGTCCGGTGTGGCTGGAGATGCCGTTTGAGCACGCGGAGCGAGGCGAGCGAATCATCGTGACGGCTGTGGTTCTGATGTCAGTCTTGGACGCCCTTCTCCGGCTGGAGCCGGCTGACAACGGTAAGGCCTCCGTGGTCGTGTTTCATATCACACCAGAGAGCAGTGTGTTCTCGCCGCCGTGGATCGTGTCGTCCACCAGCCCTTCGGCGTACCACGTCGCTGTTCTCCACTACGGCGCCGGAGGGCGTCTCAGCGGCCAGGAGATGGAGTGGCTGGCGCTCGAGCCGGAGACATGGCTTGCTGGGCCGACGTCGAAGCTCGACCGGCAACAGTGTGCTTCGTGGCTTCCTGAAGAGACGTTCCCAACCGCCTCGGAGCTCGGTCAAGGCCAGATCCTCGTGGGCCGCAATCAGTGGGAAAGGACCGTGGTGGCGCGTTCACGGCATCGCGCCAACGGCGTGTCGCCTGCTCACTCCCTCCGTCTCGAAGCGTTTCGCGGGCGACGCCGCGCGTCGACCGCGCGGCTCGGGCATACCGTCGCCCATCGAAGCGACCACTCGCAGGGATCGACCGACCTGTATGCCCGCTTGACGAACATCGAGACCCTGCGACGGGCGTGGCTTCGTGTGCGACGTGCGCGCGCCTCGAGTCACGGCATCGACGGGGTAACGATCGGTCAGTTTGCCGCGAGCTTGGAGCATGAGCTCGAGTCGCTCAGAGAGGATCTCGCCCGCGGACGCTACCGCGCGAAGCCGCTACGACGCGTGACCATCCGCAAAGCCGATGGTGGCCAACGGCACCTTGGCCTGTGCTGCGTCCGCGACCGGGTCGTTCAAGCGGCATGCCTCGAGCTGCTGGAGCCAG
>CAZEJK010000342.1:2353-5124 GCA_964512045.1 uncultured Thermoanaerobaculia bacterium | reverse complement strand
GACGTTGGCATCGCGGTCGGTTTCGAGAAGATGCGCAACGACCAGGGCAAGATGGACGGCGCGCTGATCGGCAAGGTGCTGGGGTACTTCTCCCACCCGGACGAGCGCGAGGGCAAGGTGTTCATCTTCCCGCACCTGTTCGCCGAGGTGATGGATTCGTACATGAAGACCCACGGCGTCACCGAGGAGGACCTGGCCCGGATCTCGGTGATCGAGTACGCCAACGCTCAGCACAACCCCTACGCCCAGATGCAGGGGATCACGGTGGGGCTGGAGGAGGCGACCGCCATCGGCGGCCGCAACCGGTACATCGCCGAGGGCTTGCCGCTCAAGACCTACGACTGCTCGCAGATCACCGACGGATACGCCGGAATGATCGTGGCCACCGAGCAGGGCCTCGCCAAGCTCGGTGTCAACGTGGCCGACTGTGTCGAGATCGCGGGCTACGGCCAGGCCACGGATCCGCTGAAGAAGGAAGGGCGCGACGTCCTGCGGCCGGCGGGAGCGTTCGCCGCCATGAACGCGGCCTATGCGATGGCCGGAGCTTCGCCGAACGATGTCAACGTCGCCGAGATCCACGACTGCTTCACGGTGATGGGCGCGATCGGTGCGGAGGTCATCGGGCAGGCGGAGTACGGCAAGGGAGCGCAGTTCTGGAAGGACGGCAAGGCCAACGTCGACGGACAGTGCGCCATCAACACCTCCGGTGGCCTGATTGCCAAGGGCCACCCCGTGGGCGCCACGGGGGTCGCGATGGTTGGATGGTCTGCGTGGCAGCTGCTGGGCAAGGCGCCGTCGGAGCTGCAGGTGGCCAACCCGAAGATGGCGGCCACCTTCAACATCGGTGGACCCATCTGCGCCTCCGTGTGCACCGTCTTGAAACGCGCCGGAGACTGATCCGAGCGTACTGACGGCTCGATAGAGATGAGCACCAGCGGCCACCTCACGGGGTGGCCGTTGCTCGTTCTCATGCGGAACGCGTTCTGCGGAGACGGAGCAGTGCAGCGTGTCGGCACGACCAGCTCGCAGGACCGAGGAGGTCGCCATCCTCGGACAGCGCCTGTCCGGGGCAGCGGCCGCAGCGCACGAGGTCGGGACATGATGCGCAGTCATGGAGGTCTCGAAGCCGGAGCCGACGGAGGCGGTTCAGCCACGGCGAGCTCTCCCAGATGTCGGCAAAGGACGCCTCGAGAATGCTTCCGGCGACCTCCGGCAACGCCATGCACGCGAGCACATCACCGTGGGCGGTGACGGTGCAGAACCGCCGGCCTGCGCCGCACGGTTCCGCGTCCGGGGACGGCGCCACATGATCTCGCGGCTCCTGAGCTCCCCACGGCGTGTCGAGGAAGCGGTCGAGCTCCGCGTCGGTGAGCCGTTGTGCCAGTGGGCTCAGGCCGCCTGATCGCAACGGGATGATCCGCGCGTCGGCGGACAGCTCGGCTCCGAGCTGATCTGCGAGTGCGGCGATCGCCTCCAGCTCGTCGAGGTTCGCGCGCACCACCGGCATCTTGATGCGAAGCCGGAGACCAGCATCGGCGAGGTGTGCGAGGCCGCTTCGAACCGCCTCGAGCTGGGCCGAAACGCCACTGAGATGGTCGTGGACCTCCGGCCGTAGACTGAGCACCGACACCTCGACCCGAGCGTGAAGGGCCGCCAGGTGACAGGCCGTCTCGCGGCTGACCGAGGTCGCGTTGGTGAACACGCGGATCGCGAACCGGCGCTGGCGAGCATGTTGAGCAATCTCCAGCCAGTCCGGATGGAGCAGCGGATCTCCGCCTGTCAGACAGAGAAACAGGGTGCCGGCGTCGGCGAGCTCGTCGACGAGCTCAAGCCACCGAGCGGTGCGAACCGGCTGCCTGTCGGACCCGTGGTCGAGAAAGCAGTGGCGACATCGCAGGCTGCACCGATGCGTCAGCTCGAGGGCCGCTTCGATCGGGACGTGGGCTCGGTCCGCTGCGTCGAGCGCTTGGGCAAAGCTCGAGCGATGTCGCATGGGCGTCACGGCCCTACGGGTTGGAAGACCGATGGGCTCACACTACTCGTACGCGGCGGTGTCGCACGCACCGGTCTCACCAGGAGCGAATCCACACGACGAGCCGTAGCTTCGCACCTCCTGTTGCCACGAGATCTTCGGAGGCGTGTACGCAAGACGCTCGTTGATCTCATCATCGTCCGTGCGTGCACCGGCTGAGGGTGGGACTCCCTCGGCCAGGCCAAGCGTGACGAGCTGGTGGAGGAAGCTGTGGAGTGCGTCGAGGACCGCAGGTGGTGGGTCGCCCGGTGGATCTTCGACGTCGGTCAGACAGTGGACGAGCTCCTCGAGCGGTCTTCCGCGTTCGAGCGCCTCCCAGACCGCAGTTGCCTCCCGGTTGAAGCCGTACATGCGGTTCGATCGAAGGTCCACGACCACAGCCTCGCCGTCGATCGTGCGCCACGCAATATGATCACACGGATGTACGCCCATGCTCACCTCATCCCGTTTCGTTCTACTGGCGGTGCGTCCGCCTCCGCTACCGACTGCGCGCTGCGTCCCCTGGCTCCCATCGTGCCGGCAGCTTACTCCTGCAACCAGAAAACGTTGAGGATCTCGCAGGAGGCGGGGACTCCGTCCAGGAGCACCTCGACCCGCCACATCCCGTACAGCGAGCTTGTGACGATCGTGGTTCCGCCAACGGGAAACGAAAGGCTGGTCTCGTACGCTGTCCCCCCTGCGCGAGTGACAGGTGTCAGCTGCTGTACCGGGAGTGGTCGCGGGTAGGTCGGAACCTCCT
>CAZEJK010000342.1:0-2343 GCA_964512045.1 uncultured Thermoanaerobaculia bacterium | reverse complement strand
TCCCCGAGCGTGCGCTGTCGGTTGTCACGGGGGCGGTCAGGGTCTGATAGTGGTGCCCGTTCGGCGTGGTCAGCTTCACCTCGAGAGTATGGTCGCCACTGACCCTGCCGGTCAGCAGAAACCGCAGCTCGAGATCAGTGATCTCCCGTGCCGAGAACTCCGCACGCTGCCCAACAGCCGAGCTGCCGTCAACCGGCACCGCGGTCAGGCGCGCACAGAAGCTGATCGGCTCCTCCGCAGGAGCCACCTGTACCAGTGTGAGGAGCAGTGCGGCAATAACGAGTGTACGTGACATCATCGGGATACTCTCCTCATCGCCCGCTGGAGTGGCGCCGTGACGGCGTACAGCGAGCCTGCTTCGGTTCCCACGTAGATCAGATCGTTGCGGGTGTCGAGCGTCGGGCTCCCGACCACAGCGCTGCCGCCTCCGAGCAGCGACGAGACCGTGGCGGTGCCATCGGCAGCGGAAAGCTGATACAGCCGACCATCGGACGATCCCACCATGAGATCGGTGGTTCCGGGGATCAGTAGCGGCACCGACGGAGAGCTCACGGATGAGCCGGTCCCAGTGCACTGAGCGTTGGCTTCTGTCGACCAGTCACAGGTTGCGCTGGCGCCGGTGCTCTGCAGCCGCCAGACGGTGTTGGTCGTGGCAACGAACACGAGTGTCCCGCCGGGATCGCTGCGCAGCCAGGGGAACCCCTTGATGGGACCGTCTCCACAGTCGAACGGGGTGCTCCAGGCGGGCGCCCCTGTGCCGGCATCCAGGGCGTACACCTTCGAGTCGTTGGTACCGACGTAGAGCACGCCGTCGACGATGTTCGGACCCGAGTCGGTGCTGCCGATCGCCTCTGACCACTCGAGCTGGACATCGGTGGACGTGTTGCCGGTGAAGCTGATGCACCAAACGGTGTCTGCGGAGCCGCCGGCGCGCTCACGCGAGGTGAAGTACACGCGGTTCGTCGCATAGCTGACGGCCGGCTGACCGGAGATGATCCCGATGCCGGCGCCGTCGCCACCCTGCGCGGCCGAGTTGGTGAACTCCCATGCGGTGGTTCCGTCGGCCACGTTGAGGGCGACCAGGCGGTTGTTTTCCAGGGCGTTGCGCGTACCAGCAAACACCAGGTTGTGGTCCCCACCGAACTCGGTGAAGACCGCTCCGGGGGCCGCCTGCACCATCCCGAGGTCCGCCGAGGACCACAGCTCGGCGCCACTGTCGGCGTCCACCGCGTACACCCGACCGTCTTGCGAGGACAGGAAAACCGCCTTGCCGGCGCCGCTGGGCCCGGTGGTGTCGTCGAACACCACGGCGGCAGGCCGCTGCTGCGACGGGGCGTTCATCGGCATCGGTACCCATGTCGCAGGCCAGGTGCCGCCGGATGTACCGTCCACGATCGAGTGCAGCACCCGATCGTTGGCAACCGCGTAGGCAGAGCCGATCCCAGGCGGCGCCAGAGCCGATGCGGTTGTCGTGTAGATCCACTCGACGGGGTTGCTCGGGTCGGTGGTGTCCTCCGGCCGGCCGGTCACCTGTGTAACGGACGACCAGTCCGCAGTCGCGTCGCTGCCGTCATCGGCCCACACCGAGTAGCGGTACGTGCTTTCGTTGGCAAGCCCGGTGTGAGGCCAGGTGGCACGAGAGCCCTGTGCGGTGGACGTATGGTCGTGGGAGCTCGCACAGGCGTCCGGGTCTGCCGGGAAGGAGCTCGTGTCCCAGCAGATACGCGTCCGCCCGTAGGTGCCAACGTCCGGCGTCATCCACTGCAGATCGTTCGTCTGATGCGTCGACCGGACGGTGAGGTACTCCACCGGCCCGGGGCTCGGGTCGCCGCAGACGTTGGAGTAGGAGGCCTCGATGCGCACCTGGTCGACGAGCCAACCTTCGGCGGTGTTCGAGCAGTCGGAGATCGCTCGCCACGCCAGCCAGAGCGTGCTGCCTGCAAGATCCGTGAGATCGACCGTCGCCTGCTCCCAGCTCTGGCTCGAGGTCCAGATCTCTGTTCCGGCCGGAGGCGCCGATGAGGGAGCACAGAAGTCGCTAAGTGTATTGTCGTAGGCTGGGCTCGTCAGGTAGGGCCCGGTTCCCGGGTCGGAATCCGGGACCTGCTGATATCCGCTCGTGGCGCCCGTCGTTGAGTACCAGAGCATCCCGCCATCCCATCGGTTCTCAAAGCCATAACGATGCCAGAACGTGAGAGTGATGCTGTCGGCGTCTCCGGGAAGGACGATTCCCGTGTCGCCACCGGCTCGCAAGCCTTCGTCAGCATTGTCTGCATACGAGCTACCATCTCCGAACTTCCCCGACGTCGAGCCGTCGTGGCCCTCGCTGCCCCAGATCACCCA
>CAZEJK010000341.1:0-5138 GCA_964512045.1 uncultured Thermoanaerobaculia bacterium | reverse complement strand
AGCTCCCCCACCCACCCATCTGCCCTTGCAGCAGGCGTCGAAACACCCTTCCATACCGGAAGCTTGCAGAGCAGGCTGCCGGGAGGGCGGGCGGCATTCAGAATTGAGAACTGAGAACTGAGAACTCAACTCAGGAGCTTTGCTTCGAATTTTCGAAGATACGCAGTTTTGAGCCGCTATGACGGTGGCTACACCCGGTACAGGTTGGCCCCCCAGTTCAGGCCGCTGCCGAGGGCGACAAAGCACAGCAGGTCGCCGTCGTGGATGCGGCCCGCGTGCCACGCCTCGTGCAGTGCGATCGGGATCGTGGCGGCGGTGGTGTTGCCGTACCGCTGGATGTTGTTGAACACCCTGTCGTCGGGCAGGTCGAGCCGCTTCTGCACACCGTCACAGATCCGCAGGTTGGCCTGATGCATGATCAGCAGGTCGACGTCGTCGAGCGTCAGCTGGTTCCGCTCGAGGAGCTCGAGGACCACCTGCGGCATCAAGGTGACGGCCCACTTGAACACCTCGCGTCCCTTCACCACCGGCACCGCCGAGCCATCCACGGTCATCTCCGGGCGGAAGTAGGGGCGGTATCGGCTGCCGCCGGCATCGGTCCACAGCTTGTCGATGAGCCCGCCGTTGGTGTACAGCAGGGTGTCGAGGATGCCGCGGCCGTCGTCCGAGCTTGCGGTGAGCACCACGGCGCCGGCGCCGTCGCCGAACAGCACGGTACGGTCGCGGTACCGCGTGTTCAGCTCGTACTCCTCCGGTGACACGTCGCGGTCGGACTCTCCGAGGATGATGTCCCACGATTGCCACGGCTGGAGCGCGGCGTGGACCTCGGTGCCGATGACGAGCACGTTTCTGTACTGACCGGCGCGGATCATGGCATCCGCAACCTGCAGAGCGTAGACGAAGCCGGTGCACTGCTGGCGGATGTCGAAGCACGGCACGTTGCCTTGCAACCCCAGCTTGTGCTGGACGAACGGCCCGCTGCCGGGGAAGTAGCAGTCCGGCGTCATGGTCGCGAGCACCAGACAGTCCACATCGGCGAGCCCCAGGCCGGCGGCCTCCATCGCCTGCCGAGCCGCTGGTACGGCCATGTCGCTGGCAGCCTGATCCGCCGAGGCGAAGCGTCGCTCGACGATGCCAGTGCGGGCCTGGATCCACTCGTCGTCGGTGTCCATCACCTTCGAGAGCTGGTGGTTGTCGACAACGTTGGCGGGCACGTACATCCCCGTGCCGATGATCACTGAGCGCATCGGGACCTCCAAGTCGTGGGTGTGAAGGCGATCGACCGCCCTGCGCGGATCGCTGCCTGTGGTGTGGGACGGACGCTCCGCCGGGCAGCGTCCAGAGGCGATTCGGGAGCGAGCTGTGAGCTCACCGAGTGTCGACCTGCAGGTCGGCGAGGGCGGTGAGGAGCTGTTGGTGGAACGCGGTGATCGCCTCGCGCTTGTTGCGGTTGAGGCGGAGCCGGTCCGGGCAGTCGCGGCAGTTGATCTTCTCCTGGTCGAACGTCGTGATCAGGTCGGCGATGTCGGCAATACCGCGCGCAATGGCCTCGCGTCGCTGCCGCTCCTCCCGGAGCTGCTGGTCGATCGAGCTGCCGAGCGTTCGGATCGACTGGGTATCGGCGCTCACGCTGTCGAGCTGCTGGCCTGCGGACTCCAGCTGTCGGCGGGTGGCAGCGAGCTCCTGGCGGATCTCGTCGTTGTCCTCCTTGAGCGCTGTCAGACCGCCCATCACGGTGGCAAAGTACTCGTCCAGATAGCCTTCCACCTCGTGCTTCACCTGCTCCGGTACCAGCTCCACGATGCGCTCTCGCTCCGCGTGGAGCTCACTGAGCTGGCGGGGGAGGGTATCGGTGATCGATGCCTCGACGGAGTCCCAGCGCAGCGCCTCCCGGTCGAACCGCTGACGCCACATGTCCACCGACTCCTCGAGCACCTGGCGCTGCTCGGTGCAGGTGGCGAGCTCCTGCTGGCACTGCTCGAGCTTCGCCTTGCTCACGCAGCCGATACTGCCAGCACCTGCCAGCGCGACCAGAACGACCGACCATGACCGGAATGATGCCATCGGATCCCCTCCTCCACGGCGACCTGATCCAAAGCGTAGCAAACCGCCGGCTCGCGCGGGAGAGCCCCCGCCCACGAGCTCCGATCGCCTCACTCCCCGGCGTCGGACCCAGACCCACCCGAACCCCCAGCCGGCGAGACGCCGGCTTCCACAATCGAAGAGCCTCGCGATCCGGGTTGTGGCGGTCCGCGCGTGCCGCGGCGCAGCCTTCGGGCAAAGGCGGATCCCGCGGCTGGCACGATTGTGGTTCGCTGGTGAGAGCGATCTCGGTCCTGGTACCGTCCCTGTTCGGTTCCGGCTCCACCGGCTCATGCTGGAGCGTGGAGCGCGAGCCAGACGGTCGGCTCCTCCGGCGTCGTCCAGGTGACGCGGTGGCGGCAGTGCGCCGGAAGGAAGATCCAGTGTCCGGGTGCGAGGGCGATCTCGGTGGCCGGCTCATCGGCGAGCACGAGCCGCGCGGAGCCCTGCACGATGAGCACCCACTCGTCCCAGTCCTGGTCGTACCAGTTCCCTGGCGGCGTCGTGTGACCGTGCGACACGATCCTCTCCACGCGCCAGCCAGAGCGATCCACGAGGGTCTCGAAGACCTCGTCGCTGCTGTGGTGCGGGATCTCGGCAAGCAGGTTTCCGAAGAGAGGTGGCACGTCGACACGGTCCTTTCGTACGGGTATCGTGATCGCAGCCCCGATGTGACGGGTATCAATCAAACGCCCTGATCATGGTAGCCGACGCACCGCTGCCGGCGCATGAGAACGCTATACCGAGTATCATTAAGCAGACGGCTCGGTGCTCGTCGTGCCGGCCGTGTCCAGATGGAGGTTTCGAGCATGTTCCGTCGCGCCATTGGAGTCTGTCTTCTCGCGCTGGTCACCTCGGTGAGCTTTGCGCAACCCATCGACCTGCCGCGGATCGAGCCGATCGACCCGCTGTCCGAGCCGCCGCCCGCGCGAGCTGTCGAGTTCGTGCCCGATGCGCGGCCTGCACAGGCCAAGATCGTGCCGATGCTGGCGATGCGGATGGCGGAGGTGTCTGCCGAGTCGCCCGTCGACGTGGTCGTGACCCTGGTCGAGCCGACCGTCCCGACCGTGCTGAGCCGTGGCGCTGCCGACAACGACGCGGTGCGGGCCGAGCACCTGGCGGCGCTCGAGCACCGGTTCGCCGAGGAGGCCTCCAGGACCGGCTTCCAGGTCCGCTTCGGTCTGCGCCACAGCCCGGTGGTCGCCGGCACGATCGCTGCCGGTGCGGTGCCCGATCTTGCTGCCTTGCCGATGGTCCGTGCGGTCGAGTATGACTTTCAGCTGAAGGCGCAGCGCTCCGAGGGCAAGGCGCTCATGAACGTCCCAGCGCTGCAGAACCAGGGCGGAACTGGCAGCGGGATCGGGGTCGCGATCCTCGACACTGGCATCGACGGGACGCATCCAGAGCTCTTGTGGAACAGCAAGACCGTCGCATGGGGCGACTACACGGGCACCCAGTCCGGCGATCAGATCGGTGTCGATGACGAGGGCCATGGCACTGCCTGCGCCGGTATTGCCGCTGGTCTCAATGGCGGTGTGGCGCCCCAGGCCCACCTGTGGGCATTGAAGGTCCTCGACGCGGACGGCTCCGGGAACTTCTCGTGGAGCGCTCAGGCGTTGGACGCTGTCTACGAGAACCGCAACGACTTCGGTGGGGTCCGCGTCGTGAGCATGTCGCTCGGCGGTGGGGCGCCGATCGACTCGGTCTGCGACTTCGATATGCCGTCGATGACCCAGGCGATGGAGCGGCTGGTGAACGCCGGGATCGCCGTCTTCGTCGCTTCGTCGAACGACGGATGCTCGAACGGGATCGGCTTTCCGGCATGTGTGTCGCACGCAATCGCGGTCGGCGCCGTGTACGACGCAAGCCTCGGGAGCGCCTCGTTCAGCGAGGGCAACTGCACCCCGAACGGCTGCGAAGATCCCTCCACCAGCGCCGACCAGATCCCGTGCTACTCGAACTCAGGCGATCAGCTCGATGTTCTGGCGCCGTCCCACTGTGCCCAGACGCCGCAGCTCGGCGGCGGCTACCACTCCTGCTTCGGCGGGACCTCGGCAGCATGCCCGTACGCCGCCGGAGTGGCCGCTCAGATCTTCTCCCTGCGGCCATCCACCACCGTCAGCGAGCTCCGTGGTGCGTTGACGTCCACCGGTAAAGCGATTACGGATGCCCGCAACGGCATCACACGACGGCGGATCGACGCCATGGCAGCGTACGACTACCTCACCGGCGGTGGACCCGGACCGTCGGCTGACTACGTCTACTGGGTGCCGGCGGCGATCCACGACTCCGGCGCACAGGGCAGCCAGTGGCGTACGGATGTGGGTACGCTCAACAGAGGTCTGGGATCGGCGGATCTGACGTTCACCCTGTTCACCTCGTCGCAGACCCTGACAGGTACGGCCGAGCTCGCGGCGGGCCGTCAGTCGATCTTCGACGACATCGTCGATCAGCTCGGAATCTCGGGGGCGGGTGCGTTGAAGATCGAGTCCACCGAGCCGCTGCACGTCACCGCGCGGGTGTTCAACCAGGGGTCGCAGGGGACCTTTGGCCAGTACCTGGATGGGACGACCTCCAGCGAAGGTCTCGACAGCGGTGAGATCGCGTGGCTACCGCATCTGATCCAGACCAGCGCGTTCCGCACCAACATCGGCTTTGCGAACACCGGCACGAGCGCGGCGACGGTGCAGGTGACGCTGTACGACTTCACGGGGAGCATCGTCGGCACGTTCAACGTGGCCGTGCCCGCGGGCCAGTGGCGGCAGGAGAACGAGCCGTACAGCACTCGCTACGGGCGCACCAACACATCGGGGTACGCGCGAGTGCGGGTGGTCTCCGGCTCTGGCGTGATCGCGTACGCGTCGGTTGTGGACAACGCCACATCGGATCCCACCACGATCCCGATGAAGCGGTAGGCCGCCGCCTGACACGAAGAGCACCGACAACCATGCACGGACCGCGGACCTCTGGTCCGCATCGGGCCATGCAGCGAGGCCGGCGATGCGGACAGGACGTCCCCGGTCCTGTCGCATGTTGAGAGCCTCATACGGACCGCG
>CAZEJK010000340.1:0-5177 GCA_964512045.1 uncultured Thermoanaerobaculia bacterium | reverse complement strand
GCGCCGTACAGAAACGCCATCTGCGCCAACGGCCGGTACAACGACTCCAACCCGCCCACGTCACCCCGAACGAGCAGCAAGCCGAGGTACAGCAGCAGATCCACCATGCCGAAGGCATAGGCGCCGGCTCGTCCGGCGACGAACGCCGCGGCGGAGATGTTTGCCAGGTACCAGGGAAACCACGGGCTGAGCGCGCCACCGGAGAAATGCACCGCCCACGTGATCAACAGGGCATCGATCGTCAGCCAGTACGCCGAGAGCGTCACGCGCCGTCCCGTCCGACCGCGCCACCAGTACAGACCGTAGAAGACCGCCGCGGACACGTACGCCAGGCTGAGCAGGAGCACGATGTCCGTGAAGGTGGCATCGAGGACCCCGGCCGTCTTCGCGGCAATACCAATCACTCCAGCCAGAGAGTGGACCACCACGCGGTTCTTCTGGATCATCATCCCGAACCGTGCGCGACCTCCAACAGCAGCTCTCGTGGCTTCCGAGCCCCCCGCCAACCTTGTGCCCCCTTGTGTCCTCCGGAAGGAGTCCGAGACCCCTGTCTGAGTGTATCAGGAGTCCGCGACGACACACCGCGAGCACGCATCGCGATCTCGATCCTGCCCGTCACCGGCATCGGACCTGCGCTTCCTCCCAAGCCGTCCACCGCGGCTCTGCCGCGGCACGCCCGGCCTACTCCGCGCGCAGAGCGTCGACGGGATCGAGATCTGCGGCCCTGCGCGCCGGCAGATAGCCCGAGGCGAGGCCCACCACCAGGCTCATCGCCAGCGCCGCCAGCATCGCGAACGGCGGTGTCGACAGCGGCAGCGCGGGCACTGCGAGCCGCACGAGCCCCGCCGCGCCGAGACCGAGCACGATCCCCATCGCTCCGCCGGCCACCGCCAGCACCAACGCCTCGAGCAGGAACACATGACCCACGCGCGCTGGCGTCACCCCGAGGGCACGCAGAAGACCGATCTCATGGGTCCGCTCGTGGACCGAGATCCACATGATCGTCAGAATCCCGATCGCTCCGACGACCAGCGAGATCCCGGCGATGCCGCTGACCGCAACCGTGATCATCGAGATCACCCGGCCGAACGTCTCGAGCATCTCCATCTGGGTGGTGATCGTGAAGTCCTCCTGACCGCGGTGCCGGCGGGTCAGGACCGTGCGGATCGACTCCACGACCTGGGGAATCACCTCCGTGCTCGAGGCGACAACGTCGATCTCATTCAGCTCTTCCAGCTCGAACAACGCCATGGCGGTCGCCACCGGGACATACGCGCAGTCGTCCAGATCGAAACCGAGCATCTGTCCCTTCGGCGCCATCACACCGATCACCAGGAGCGACCGTCCACCGATCCGGACGCGCTCGCCGAGGGGCGAGTGCGACCCGAACAGCTCTCGCGCAAGGGTCGGGCCGAGCACCGCGTGCGACCCCTGACGGTGCGGATCGATCTCGGGCAAGAACGACCCCTGGCTCATCTCGAAGCTCCACGCAGCCGGCATCTCATGGTTGACACCCATGACATAGACCGACCGTCCCCGCCCTCCGCCCTCGACGCGCGCCTGCCCGAAGACGACAGGGACGACCTCGTCCACACCCCGGATCTGACGAAGCGCCTCGGCATCCTCGATGTCGAGCTTGTGGGTGGTCCCACCGAAGGCGCCGGGCACACCGACGGTCTCGACCTTGCCCGGGTTGATCGCGATCAGGCTGGTGCCGAACTGGGTGAACTGGCCGACCACGTACTCCCGCGTTCCCTCGCCCAGCGATGTCAGCAGGATCACCGCAGCCACACCGATCGCCACACCCAGACACGAGAGAAAGGTCCGCAGCCGGTGACCGGCAAGAGCAGTGGTCACGAAGCGCAGGAGATCCACCGTTCACCTCCGGCTCAACGCCGCCACCGGGTCGAGGCGGGTGGCGCGCCGCGCCGGAAGGACCCCGAACGCCGCCCCGACACCCACGGACAGCGTCACCGCAGCCGCCAGCGCCCACCACGGCGGGAACGCAGGAAAGGTCGGGTACACCTGGACGAATGCGAGCACGGCCGCCAGCCCGATCCCGAGACCGACCAGACCGCCGAGCAACGACAGCACCACCGCCTCGGCCAGAAACGTCGCGAGGATCTGTGGGGTCGTAGCCCCGAGCGCCTTGAGCAGCCCAATCTCGGCACGCCGCTCGGTGACCGACACCAGCATCACGTTCATGATCCCGACTCCGGCAACCGCCAGCGATACCGACGCGATCCCTGCCAGCGCGAGTGTCATCGCTTGCAGGATCGAGCCGAACGACGCCAGCACCGCCTCCTGCGAGATCACCGTCACATCCTCTGCGCGATGCCGCTCGGCCATCAGCGCGAGGATGTCGTCGCGCGCCGTCTCCATCTCGCTCTGGTCTCGCACCTCGACGAACACTCGAAACAGCGAGCTCTGATTGAACATCGACATCCCGGTGGCTACCGGCACCATTACCAGATCGTCCATGTCGAAGCCGAGGGACCGGCCCCGGGGCTCGAGCACGCCGACGACCCGGAACCGCCACTCCCCGATCCGCACCACCCGACCGAGCGGGCTGACTCCGCCGAACAGCTCGTCGGCCACCTTCGTGCCGAGGACGACCTCGGCGGCGCCCTCGTCCAGGTCGCCGGCGCGCAGGAACCGTCCCGAGACCATCTCGAGCTCGCGGATCTCGGCAAATGCGACCGACGTCCCGAGCACCGGCGCTGCGCGTCCTCGCCCGCCAAAGCGGACCGTCTCGTTGCCGATCGACAACGGCGCGGCCCGGCGGACCCTCGGCAACGTCCCGATCGCACCGGCATCCTCGGTCGTCAGATCGTGCGTCACTCCGCCGTACGGGATCGCGCCGGTGGTCTCCACCTTGCCCGGCATCACGATCAGCAGGTTGCTCCCAAGAGCGGCGAACTCCCGCATCACGTAGCGCCGCGCCCCCTCACCGAGCGCCGTCAGGGCGATCACCGCGGCGATGCCGATCGCCACGCCCGCGACCGAAAGGATCGCGCGCAACCGGTGGCCCACCAGCCCCCCGGCCGCGAACCGGACCAGATCGATCGGCCTCACGCCGCCTCCTCGAGGAACCCGTCCCGCATCCTCACGACCCGATCGGCGCGCGCAGCGACCTCGTGGTCGTGCGTCACCACCACCAAGGTCAGTCCATCCCGGTTCATCGCCTCCAAAAGACCCATGACCTCGTTTGCGGAGCGGCTGTCGAGATTGCCAGTCGGTTCGTCGGCCAGCAGCAGCTTCGGCCCCATCACCACCGAGCGAGCGATCGCCACCCGTTGACGCTCTCCGCCGGAAAGCTGGTCCGGTCTATGGTCCAATCGGTGCGCAAGACCTACGGAGGTCAACGCACGACGAGCCCGCTCGCGGCGCTCCTCCCGCGCCAGACCGGCGAACAGCATCGGCACCTCGACGTTACCGAGCGCCGTGAGCCGGGACAGCAGATGGAAGAACTGGAACACGAACCCGATCGAGTGCCCACGAATCCACGAAAGACGCCGCTCGTCGAGGCTGCTCACCTCCTCACCGTCGAACCGGTAGCTGCCCGCAGTCGGCCGGTCCAGACAGCCGAGCAGATGGAGCAGCGTCGATTTCCCTGAGCCCGACGGGCCGATCACCGCCACGTGCTCGCCTTCCTGAATCCGCAGATTCACCCCTCGCAGCGCGTGCACCTGAGAGCTACCAACGGTGTAGCTGCGCCACAGATCGTCCAGGGTGATCATCGCTCATCCTCGCCCTGCGCACGGGCCAGCGCACCATCCACGATCTTCGGCGAGTCGCGCGCCACAACGACCAGCTCGCCGACCTCCAGCCCGCCGAGCACCTCGGTGCTGCGCCAGTTGGCGAGCCCCACCTCGATCGTCCGCTCCTCGAGCCGGTCGCCGGCGAGGACCAGCACGGTGTCGCCCTGCGCCACCGCCGCCGTCGGCACCTGGATCACGTCGTGGCGACTCTCGATCACCACCTCGACGTCTGCCGACGTCCCCGGAAGAAGGCTGGCGGCCACCTCCGGATCGTCAAACCGCGCCTCCACCTCCACCGTACGGTTCTGCTCGACCACATCGAGCACATAGGAGGCCACCCGCACCAGCTCACCGCCGTAGGTCTCGCCGCGCCGGGAGTCCACGGTTAACCGGACCCGCTGCCCGGGCTGAACCCGCTCGGCGTCCATCTCGTCGATCGGGGCCGACACGTACACCGTGGAAGGATCCAGCAGATCGATCACCGCCGGAATCGCCATCGCTGGCGGTGACGGTGTGATCCACTCCCCCACCTCGGTCGAGACGTCCGCCACGATGCCTGCGAACGGCGCTCGAACCTCGCTGAGCTCGAGCTCCGACTGGGCGACGCGAACCCGAGCATGGGCCTGCTCGACGGTGGCGCGAGCGGCACGACACGCCGCGGCTGCCCGCTTCTCCTCCGAGTCCAACGTCTCCAGCGTCTGCTCCGATGCGTACCCGCGCTCGTGCAACGCCGCGATCCGGCGCAGCTCGGACGCAGCCAGCTCGGCCGCCAGACACGCCTCCTCGGCTCGCGCCTCGGCGGTGCTCACGTCCTCGCGCGCCAGCTGCAGCTGGGAGCGCGCGATCTCGTCGTCCAGCTGCACGAGCAGCGCACCGGCCTCGACTCGCTCGCCCTCACGGTGCGGCAGGGCCACCACTCGGCCTCCGATCTGCGGCGACAGCCGCGAGCGCAGCCGCGCCTTCACCGTGCCGGCTCTGGTGTTGGTCACCGTCTCCTCCACCGCACCGCGAGTCACCGGCTCCACACGTACGATCAGCGGCTCCGGTGCCAGCACAGTGAGGCGCAGGCCGACCACGGCGCCCACAACGATCAGCAGCACAACAACGAGCCGCCACCAGCGTCGTCGCCGGCCTGTCCGCTCGGACGCGCTCACCGACCCCATCCGCGTCGGCAGCCCGTCTGTCGCCTCTGCCGCTGCAACCGGTACCTCTGCCATCTCACGGCTCCCTTCACCGTTCATCAGACTGCACTCCCATCCACCTCAACGGCAGGCCGCCAGAGCGGGTTCGACCGCTGCGCTCCAGCACCGTGCGCGCCGCTACCGGCCGGACACCCTCATCGATCCGGGGAACCACATCGACCTCACCGCTGACGACGCTGCTGGAGCGCGTCCAGCACATCGTCGAGCGTGAAAC
>CAZEJK010000339.1:0-5211 GCA_964512045.1 uncultured Thermoanaerobaculia bacterium | reverse complement strand
CCGACCTTGATCTGGGCAACGCCGCCGACCAGCTTGGCGAGCCGTTCCTGGAGCTTCTCGCGGTCGTAGTCGGAGTCCGTGTCCTCGATCTGGCGCTTGATCTGGCTGACCCGACCGAGCACCGCTTGCTGTTTCTCGGGGTCGTCGTCGACCACGATCGTGGTGTCGTCCTTGTTGATCGTGATCGTCTTGGCGCTCCCGAGGTCGGCCCAGGTCACGTTCTCGAGCTTGATGCCGAGGTCCTCGGAGATCATCTTGCCGCCGGTGAGGACGGCGATGTCCTCGAGCACGGCCTTGCGGCGGTCGCCAAAGCCCGGCGCTTTGACCGCGCATACGTGCAGAGTGCCGCGCAGCTTGTTGACGACCAGGGTTGCGAGGGCCTCGCCATCGACGTCCTCGGCGACGATGAGGAGCGGATTGTTCTGCTGGGCGATCTTCTCGAGGATCGGCAGCAGATCCTTCATGGAAGAGATCTTCTTCTCGAAGATGAGGATCTTGGCGTTCTCGAGGAGCGCCTCCATGCGCTCGGCGTCGGTGACGAAGTAGGGCGACAGGTACCCGCGGTCAAACCGCATGCCCTCGACGACCTCGAGGGTTGTGTCCAGGCCCTTGGCCTCCTCGACCGTGATCACGCCGTCCTTGCCGACCTTCTCCATCGCCTGTCGGATGATGTCGCCGATCTCCGGGTCGGCGTTGGCGGAGATGGTGCCGACGTGGGCGATGGCGTCCCCTTCTACCGGCTTGGCCAGGCCCTTGATGAAGTCGGCGGCCACGCGGGTGGCCTGGTCGATGCCGCGCTTGAGCTCCATCGGGTTGGCGCCGGCAGTGACGTTCTTGATGCCCTCGCGGTAGATGCACTGGGCGAGCACGGTGGCGGTTGTGGTGCCGTCGCCGGCCACATCCGAGGTCCTGGACGCGACCTCGCGCACCATCTGGGCGCCCATGTTCTCGAACCCGTCTGAGAGCTCGATCTCCTTGGCGACGGTGACGCCGTCCTTGGTGATGGTGGGGGAGCCCCACTTCTTGTCCAGTATGACGTTGCGGCCCCTGGGGCCGAGCGTCACCTTGACCGCGTTGGCGAGCGTGTTGACGCCGGCCAGAATCTTGGAGCGGGCTTCTGCGGAGTAGACGATCCTCTTGACTGCCATGTTTCCCTCCGTCACTTCTCGACGATGGCGAAGATCTCGTCCTCGCGGACGATGGTGTGCTCGACGTCGTCAACCGTGATGTCGTGGCCGGAGTACGTGCCGATCAGCACCCGGTCGCCCTTCTTCACGGTCATCGCAATCCGCTTCCCGTGGTCGTCGAGCTTGCCGTCGCCCACCGCCACCACCTCGGCTTCCTGGGGCTTCTTCTTGGCCGTGTCCGGGATGATGATCCCGCCGCGCGCCTCCTCCTTCGCCTCGATTCGCTTCACGAGCACCCGGTCGGCAAGCGGTTTGAGCTGCATGTCTCTGACTCCTTTCGACTCTCGGCACTCGGTGCCGTTGTGTGTCTATCCGTCCAGTGGCGAGCCGTGGGGGACGCTGCGCACAGGTTGGCCGCCTTCTTTGGATCCCATGTCGCTTCCTCGCGACGGTTCCTCCGACCTCGCGGCAGATGGGGTTCTGGCCTCCGGAACCGGGCAAGCGTCTGATCAGCCTTGTCCACGCTCCATCAGGTCTGCAAGATCCTTGCCACAGATAAAGCCTTTATGATTTCAGTCAGTTGCAGACCAACGCGGGCGTTGGCCATCCTCTGCGATCGATCGAAATGAAGGATCGTGCGCGTCAACCACAGCCGCCGCCGTGGCGGTGGTCATGATCGCCGCGGTGCAGCTGTACGGGCTCGGGCGCCTCTCCTCTGGTGCGGCAGCCGAGCGTTCGGGGTCTCTCGGTGAGCTTGGAGCCGTCACATTCAATTGGACGTCGGCTGGCCCGGGTTCTTCGCAAACAGGAAGGCGCGCTCGCGGCGGCTGCTCAGGACTCCAGGTCGGCCAGGAGCTGCTGCGCCTGCTCGGCGCATCGCGATCCCTGATGTGAAGCGATCCGCCGGAGGATCTCGACGGCCTCCGATGTCCGGCCGCGGAGGGCCAGCGCCTGGGCCAGTGGGAGGTCGAACGCGTCGAGATGGGAGTGGTGCCTCGCGGTCCGGGCGACGAGCGTCTGCCGTCCCCTCCGAAGGTCCGTGAGGGCTCCGTCGAAGTCCTCGGTGGCCAGGAGCACCTTCCCTCGACGCAGGAGGATCATGGCGGTCTTCGGGTGCTCCTCGCCCCAGATGGCCTCGGACTCGACCAGTGCCGCCGCGAGGTCGGAGGCGGCGTCGTTCAGGCGCCCGCGCCGTTCAGCCAAGGTCGCTCTCGCCAGGAGCGCGTCCTGCACCTCGGGGTGATGTCCCCCGTCCGCGGCCTCGCGAGCGAGCCCGAGCGAGCGGTCGAGAGCCGTGCCGGCCTCGTCCAGGCGATCCGAGGCCATGAGGCGAAGACCGAGCCTGGTGGTGTTGTCCGCGATCTGCCATGGCTCGGCGCCGGTTCGCTCCAGTAGATCAACGGCCTCCCGGAGGAGCGTGAGCCCGCCGTCGATGTCTCCACCGTCGAAGATCGAGTTGCCGAGGTAGTCCAGGTCCATCGCGAGGCGGCGAGCATCGGGCTTGGGGGAGGATCTGCGCAGCTGCACCGCCCGCTCGAGAAACTCGACCGCCTCATCACTCCGGCGCAGCACGAACAGGGTCGATCCAAGATCGGAGTAGGCATCGGCGGCGCGCTCGGGACTGACCTGATCGGCGGTCTTTATGATCTCGACGGCCCGGCGGGCGTTGGCGACGGCGGTCTCGTAGTCTCCGGAGTTGAGCTGCGCCCTGGCCAGGGCTCGAAGCGACTCGGAGTGCCCGAGCCCGTCGCCGGACTCGGCCTGGAGCCGCGTGGCCCGTTCGAGAAACGGTAGCGCCTCCGCGGAGAACCCCAGCTTGTCGTAGGCGCCGCCGATGGCCAGCAGCATGTCGCCAACGAGCTCCGGCTGGGCTCCGAGGTCCTCCTCGATCGCTCTGGCGCCCTGGTCGAGCAGCGATCGGGCGGTGACCTTCTCACCCCGGGCCGCGGTCGGGTCGGAGGCGCCGAACAGGCCGACCACGAAGTCCACGAGCCTTCGTGAGCTTTCGGCCTCCGCCAGGGCCCGAGCCTCCGATCGCCGCGCGGCCTGGAGGCTGACGAGGGAGAGCGCGAGGCTGACGGCAAGGGCCAGGAACACCGTCGAGGCAGTCAGCACCGCCGTTCGGTGGCGGTTGAAGAACCGGATGGCGCGGTATCCGAACCGGTCGCCGCGGGCGGAGACCGGTATCTTCTGCAGATGGCGGCGGATGTCTGCAGCCAGGTCCTCAGCGGACAGGTACCGCCGGTCGGGCTCCTTGCGCAGAGCCTTCTCGAGGATCACGTCCAGGTCGCCGGCCAACCGTCGTGACAGTCTGGCCGGGGACAGGCCCCCTCGCCGTCGGGCCCGTTCGACCGCTGCGCCATCGGGGTCCTCGAGAACGGCCCGGCTCGGCGCCTGCGGGCTGTCATCGCACACGGCCCGCTGGATCCCCGTCGGTGTCCGGTCTCGGATCGGTTGCCCGCTCAAGCCCGTGAGGACCTGGTAGGCGACGAGCCCGAGGGCGTAGACGTCGGAGCTGGTCCCGATCGGCTCTCCGGTCACCTGCTCGGGGCTGGCGAACTCCGGTGTCAGGACATACATGCCGGTCTGGGTCAACGGCGCGTCGTCCGGGCCCGCCGGATGCAGCATCTTGGCGATGCCGAAGTCGAGCAGCTTTACCGTGCCGTCGTCGGCGATCATGATGTTCGACGGCTTGAGGTCGCGGTGCACCACGAGCATCCTGTGGGCGGCATGGACCGCCTCGCAGACCTGGATCATCAGCTCGAGGCGGTCGCGGACACTCAGCTCGAGCCGGTCGCAGTGGTCGGTGATCGTCTCCCCCTGGACGAGCTCCATTGCCAGATAGGGCGCGCCGTCGTCGGTCACGCCTCCGTCCAGCAGGCGGGCAACGTTCGAGTGCTGGAGCCGGGCCAGGATCTGCCGCTCGGCCAGGAACCGTGCCCGCGCCCGCGGGTCGTCGAACGCGGTGCGAACGAGCTTCAGGGCAACCTGCTGCTCGAAGGTCCCGTCGATGCGGTCGGCGAGAAAGACCTCGCCCATGCCACCGCGGCCGAGCAGCTCGACGAGGCGGTAGGGACCGACCTCGCGACCCAGCGACGGGTGGTCCTCGCCGAGGCCATCCTCCATCAGAAGGCCCTCGATCGCGAGCGGGCGGTCGGCCTCGTCCTCATCGAGGAGATCCTGGAGCTCGGCCGCGAGGTCCGGGTCGTCGGCTGCGATCTCTCCCAGTCTCGCCGCTCGGTCTGCGAGGCTCATCGTATGGAGCTCGTCGAACGCCTCACCGAGTCGGTCCCAGCGGCTCTCTCTGTCGCCCGTCATGGGTCGTTTGTCTCCAGGGCGCCGCGGATCTCTCGTCTCAGCCACAGCCGGGCCACCGACCAGTCCCGGCGGACGGTCCGCTCCGAGAGACCGAGGAGCTCGGCGATCTCCTCGCAGCTCAGCCCTACGAAGAACCGCAGGTGGACGATGTGGGATCCCCGCGGGTTGGCCTCGGCCAGCCGATCGAGGGCCTCGTCGAGGGCCTCGACCTCTTCAGACTGGGACGTGCTGAGCCAGTCGTCCGCCTCCTCCAGCTCGACCCGTGCGAGCTCGCCGCCGCGCTTGAGACGGTTCCTGCGACGGGCGTGGTCCACCAGGACCCTCCGCATAGTGACCGCAGCGATGGCGAAAAACTCCCCCCGGTCGCGGGCCTGAATGCGGTGCTGCTCGAGCAGTCGCAGGTAGGACTCGTGCAGCAGTGCCGTCGTCGATAGCGTGTGGCCCGCGCGTTCGCCGGCGAGCATCCGGCTGCCGACCTTCCGCAGCTCGCGGTACACGGCTGGAAACACGGCGTTCAGGGCCTCGCCGTCGCCGTATCCCCACCGCCTCAGCCACGAGGTGACATCGTTCTCGGTGGGCAGCGACAGGTGCTGAACCGCGAAGGGTGCGTCGCTCCGATCGTTGGTCATGGTGGTCAGCTCCACCGCCAGAGCGGAGCTCGAAGAGGCGACCATAGATGATTCACAAGGGGGATTTTAGCAGCTCAAGACTCCGTATCTTCGAAAATTCGAAGCAAAGCTCCTGAGTTGAGTTCTCAGTTCTCAAT
>CAZEJK010000338.1:0-5226 GCA_964512045.1 uncultured Thermoanaerobaculia bacterium | reverse complement strand
TACCACGCAGGCTCTGGTCCGCCTCGGCGGAGCGGAGAAAGCCCTGCCGAGCGTCCCATCGCACCACCCGCAGCGAGATGTCGCTGTCTACCCACCTCTTCATCTCGACCGAGCTCCGAAGGCGGGGCGCCCGGATTCCGGGGCGGCCTTCCGGCATCCGGGGCGGGGACCGGGGCCAGGTCCGGTGCCGGGTAGGCTTCGTTGGGTGGCTGGTGGGGAGGTCTGAACCTCGAAGGTTCTCCCTGCGTCGAACCACCCCGTCATCTCGACCGAGCTCCCATGGCCTGTCGTCGAGCCATTGACAACCAAGCTCTCGCCACCGAGCGAAGTACCCGGCGAGCGGAGAGATCCCGTCGGAGAACCGCCAGGCTCCCAGGCTCCGTGCCCGGCGCTTCCCTCCACAGTTCGTCCAAGAGCTGCTATCCGATGAGAGTGAACCCCTGACCCTCGAAGTGCCGGTCGAATGCAAACGCCTCCTGGATCGAGCGGTCGCGCATGATCTCGAAGCTGGTCCAATCCGTGAGGCTGATCTTCGCCGATCCGGAGGCCAGGTGCGCGGCCATTGCTCTCTCATACAGCGAGCGGCCCACCCAGACTACCTCGAGCAACGGAGCGACCATGGTGTGAAAGCGGCGGACAGCATCGAGACCCACTCGCGCGGCGAGGAGGGCGGCACACTCCTGCAAAATGAACGACGATGTGACGAGCGACCAACCCTCCGCGTGCACGAGAGTCAGAGCCTGTCGGGCCTCCTCGTGCATCTGATCCTCAGGGACAAGCAGCGCGTAGAGTGCGGAGGTATCGATGAAGACCTCATCAATCACGGTAGATCTCCGCGAGGTGCGCATCATGGTCAACGGAGACCGTACCGGTCGGCGGCTGCTCATGGCAGCTGCCGACGGCCTGCCACAACGTCGACCACCTTCGCTCTCGGTGCGCCGCGGCCAGCACGGCCTCCACTCCTTCTCGAACCAGCTCGGCCATCGAGACGGACCGTTCGGCTGCCAGCTTCTTCAACGCCTCATACTGGCCGTCCTCGAGCTGGATCTGTGTCCGAACCATTGCTGCCTCCATCGTTACATCATATGTCCGATAACATGATAACAAACTGCTGAGCCTGCAAAGCGCTCGTTGATCGCATGAACATCGTCGCGGTGGGCTGCATCTCCGCCGTCATCTCGACCGAGCTCCCATGGCCTCTCGGCGAGTCATGGACAACCAAGCTCTCGTCACCGAGCGGAGTACCCGGCGAGCGGAGAGATCCCGCAGGAGAGCCCGTGACCGCCCGGCGCCGGCGCCGGTAGCGGAGCTGGTCCGGGCCCCGGCCGCCGGTTGCCGGAGTACGGCCCCGGATGCCAGCCATGCAGCTGCTCTGAAACAGGGAGGTGGACCCGGTGCTTGCGAGGCGTTCGACGCAAGCGAATGCGCTTGAGGACACCGGTGTCGCAGCAACCAGGATGCCTACAGGTCAACCCAAAGTACGAGCTCCATACATCTGGTCTCCGGCACGATCGTCGCGGCCTTCGGACGTTCACTGCCCTGGCCGTGCCTCCGATCTGCCATACTCTCGCCCGGCCGGAGCACATCCCGGCGGAAAGGTGGCAATGGGCACACTTCTCAACGCCCAGGGGCTCTCGGTGGCCCACGGCCCGCGCACCCTGTTCGAGGGAATCGACCTGACCCTCGACGAGGGGGACCGTGTTGGCCTGATCGGGCCGAACGGGGCGGGCAAGACCACACTCCTGCAGATCCTCTCCGGCCAGCTCCAGCCGGACGCCGGCCGCGTGGTGGCTCGCCGCCAGCTTCGGGTGGCGCTCGTGCCGCAGGAGGAGCGGTTCGATCCAGCAGCCTCGGCGCTCGACATCGTGACCCAGGCCGCGGAGAACGCCGTGGATCCGAACGTCGTCGAGGACGCCACCGAGCGCCTGGTGCGTGTTCAGATCGTCCTCGATCGCGTTGGCTTCTCGGATCCCGATGTGCCAGCAGGAACCCTGTCCGGCGGCTGGCGCAAGCGCCTCGCGATCGCCGCTGCGCTGGCCACGAGCCCCGAGCTGCTGCTCCTCGACGAGCCCACCAACCACCTGGATCTCGAGGCCGTCCTCTGGCTCGAGGAGCTGCTTTCCTCCAGCCGCCTGACCTACGTGGTGATCAGCCACGACCGTGCCTTCCTCGAGAACGTGGCCACCCGCATGCTCGAGATTGCTCCGCACTACCCGGGCGGCCTGCTGGCGGTGCGCGGCAGGTACTCCGACTTTCTGCGCGAGCGTGAGGCGTTCCTGAAGAGCCGTGAGCGCTACCGCGAGGGCCTCGCCAACCGCGTGCGCCGCGAGCTGGAGTGGCTCCAACGGGGGCCGAAGGCCAGGACCAGCAAGGCCCAGTCGCGGATCGACGAGGCCAACCGCCTCCAGGACGAGCTGGCGGATCTCGAGAGCCATCGACCGAACGCCCAGGCCGGCCTGGACCTGGTCGGCTCGGGCCGACGCACCAAGCGCCTGCTGGCAACCTCGCAGCTGACGGCCCGGATCGGCGACCGGACCCTGATCCGCGACCTCGACCTGCTGCTCACACCGGGCCGGCGGATCGGCGTCGTCGGCGCCAATGGCAGCGGCAAGACCACGCTGCTCAGGATCCTCGCGGGCGAGCGCGAGCCTGAGGACGGCGAGATCGTCCGCGCCCATCAGCTCCGCGTGGTGTACTTCGACCAGAACCGGGAGCAGCTCGACGAGACGATGACCCTGCGCCAGGCGCTCGCCGGCTCCGCCGACACCGTGGTCTACCGCGACCGTTCGGTCCACGTGCTGTCGTGGGCCAGGCGATTCCTCTTCCGGCCGGACCAGCTCGACCTTCCGGTCGCCGAGCTCTCCGGCGGCGAGCGCGCCCGCGTCCACATCGCCCGGATGATGGTCCGCCCCGCCGACGTGCTCCTCCTCGACGAGCCCACCAACGACCTCGACATCCCGACGCTCGAGGCGCTCGAGGAGAGCCTCCTCGACTTCCCCGGCGCCGTGGTGCTCGTCACCCACGACCGGATGCTCCTCGACACGGCGACCACGGTGCTCCTCGGCCTGAAGGGCGATGGCGGCGTGACCTTCTTCGCCGACGTCGACCAGTGGCTCGAGGCCTCGCGTCAGCGCAGCACGCCCGCAGAGAGCGCGTCTCGAGGCCGCAAGCGCGAGCGTCCGCGCCCACGCCGACCGGGCTTGACCTACCGCGAGCAGGAGGAGTTTGGCGGCATGGAGGCCGCCATCCTCGACGCCGAGGCCGAGGTCGAAGCGACCCAGGCCCGGCTCGACGACCCGGAGGTCGCCACCGATCCCGACGCCGCCCAGGAGGCGTTTCAGGCTCACCAGCAGGCCCAGCACCGCGTCCAGGCCCTCTACGACCGCTGGGCCGAGCTCGAGGCGAAGCAAAAAGGGGAGTAGCTGCGCGCCTGGTTTCCCGCCGCCGTTCCTTGACAAGCCGCAACCGACCGCGTAGAAAGAAAGACCGCCGCCGGGGCATCCGGCGGCCACCCAGGTCGGGACGTAGCGCAGCCTGGTAGCGCACCTGAATGGGGTTCAGGGGGTCCGGAGTTCAAATCTCCGCGTCCCGACCAGTACAAACCAAACATTCCAGGACCTGACGACGAACGGGCCGTCCGCTGAGGAGGCCCGTCGTCGCGATCCGTCCCCCATCCGACCCCCTCGGCGGGTGACGGTGGGGGGCACGGGCTCCGTCTCGCCTGGAGATCCTCTCGGGAGCGCGCCACGGCACCGAGACGGGAGTCGCAATCGTCGCGGTGGCCGCGGCGCCTGCCCGCAACGGCTCTCGATGCCTGCGTGAGTCTGTGGACCGAGGGTCGGCACGGCGTCGATGACGCGGGCGGCAGGCTCGACTCAGCTCAGCTCGAGGGCGCTTCGGCGACGCGAGCACAGCGCGGCCGCTGTGACCTTTCGGGCCCCCGGGGGAGGCCCTCGTCGTGGTGGCGGACGACGCCTGGAGCGACGGCGGTCAACCCTCCTCGGCGGTGAAGCCCGCGCGGACGACGGCGGCGGCGAGCTGATGCGGGTCGGTGCGGGTGTCGTCGAAGTCCACGACCGCCCTGCGGGCGTCGAGGTCGACGCGGGCGGATCGGACGCCGTCGACCTCCTCCAGGGCCGCCGCGACGGCCCGGACGCAGTGGTGGCAGGTCATCCCCGTGACGGTGAGCGTGGTCCTGGCCATCCGGTCTCCTCCTCGGTTCTCACTCAGGCGCCCGCCCGGCGCAGCCGCAGCGAGTTGGTCACGACGCTGAGCGAGCTGAACGCCATGGCGGCGCTTCCGATCACGGGGCTGAGCAGGATCCCCCAGGCCGGGTAGAGCACGCCCGCTGCGACCGGTATGCCGACGATGTTGTAGATGAAGGCCCAGAACAGGTTCTGCTTGATGACGCGCATGGTGCGGCGGGACAGCCGGATCGCGGCCGGGACGCCGTCGAGACCTCCTCCGACGAGGGTGACGTCGGACGCCTCCATGGCGACGTCGGTGCCGGTGCCGACGGCGATGCCGACGTCGGCGGCGGCCAGGGCGGGGGCGTCGTTCAGCCCGTCGCCGACCATGGCGACCCTGCGGCCCTCGGCGCGAAGACGGTGGATCTCCTCGACCTTGCCCCGCGGCAGCACCTCGGCGACCACGCGGTCGACGCCGATCCGGCGGGCGATCGCCTCCGCGGTGGCGCGGGTGTCGCCGGTCAGCATGACGACCTCGAGGCCGAGGCGCTTCAGCTCGCGGACCGCGCCGGCGCTCGACGGCTTGAGCGGGTCGGCGATGCCGATGACTCCCAGCGCCCTCCCGTCGCTGCCGGCGAAGACGGGCGTCTGCGCGTCGGCCGCCATGCGCTGGGAGTCCGCGACGAGCCCGCCGACATCGATCGACCGCTCGGCCATGAACGCGGCGTTGCCGACGAGCAGCAGCCGGCCGTCCACCACGGCCTCGGCGCCGCGGCCGCCGGTGGCGTAGAACTCCCGCGGCTGTGACAGCGGGAGCGCCCGCTGATTGGCCGCCGCCACGATCGCGGCGGCGAGAGGGTGCTCGGAGGCGGTCTCGAGAGAGGCGACGAGGCGCAGCAGGTCGTCCGGCGTGGCGCCCGCGTCCTCGGCGACGACCACCTCCACCACGGTGGGCCGCCCCTCGGTGAGCGTGCCGGTCTTGTCGAGGACGACGGTGTCGAGCTTCTGTGCCGTCTCGAGGGCCTCGCCGCCGCGGAAC
>CAZEJK010000337.1:0-5226 GCA_964512045.1 uncultured Thermoanaerobaculia bacterium | reverse complement strand
GCGGGACCGGCACCTTCGGAGCATCACTTTGGTTGCGGCCCGCGGCCGCGTTGGTAGGTCCTCCGCGGCGACTTTGTCGAAGACGTCTCGTGCAAGCTGGCGCGGTCGGGGGATGACCTTACGGGACTCTGGGAAGGCAACAGAAAGCGGCGGAGCCCGACGCGGGCTCCGCCGTGTGGTCGCAGTCGTTTGCTGGGGGTTAGCGGAGCCCTTCCAGGTGCTCGGGCGCCACTCGTAGCGCCTTCGTCAGCTCGTGGATCCTGCGCTGAACCTCTTCGCTCGATGTGGCAGCAGTGGCTGCGGTGCCTTCGAACGCCTGCATCAGGGCAATCGCGGTCATCGGCACGTAGACCTTGTCAGTCACCGGTGCGTGCACCGCCATCACTGGCAGCGGGATCTCGACATCGGCGAAGCCGCCGATTTCCATGTAGTCCTTGCTGATCGGCACGGCACAGCTGCCAACTCGGATGACCGGGTTCGCCGGGTCGGTATCGTCGACCGTGTAGCCGGGGAAGTAGTCCCCAAGGTCGACGAACAGGAACTCGCTGGCAAGATCGAGATCGAAGCCGAAGCCCCGGGCGGCGTGCACCGCGATCTGGGTGTTGTCGATGGTGCCGACCGGCTTGTACCTCCCGTACGACCACAGCGGGACATCCTCACCGGAGTGGCCGTAGGTCGTCCAGCCAAAGACGGTGAAGTCGCGGCTGACGACGGTGGCGATTGCGTAATTGAGCGACAGACCAGCGTTCGCGGTCAGGTCGAGAATCTCATCAGCCTGCCCGTCGCTGAGGTCGATCCCCCACCACTCTGAGACGCCTGCAATGACGTCTGCAGCCGTAACGGTGCCACCACCGACTGCCTCTGCTATCTTCGTTGCAACGCCCGCGGACGTGAGGCGCATCCCCTCGAGCGGAGCGATCAGATCCTCGACCGTCGTCTCCGTGTACCCCATCGCTGTGAAGTTGTGGCCGATCGCCATGGCGCCGGTGTTATGGTCAGGAAACACGATGACCATGGTGTCACCGTCTGCCTTCGCGAAGTCGATGGCTGCCTTGAAGGCGTCATCGAACGCAAGAGTATCGGTGACCATGTAAAACGGGTCATTGTTGTGCCCGGCCCAATCGATCTGGCTGCCCTCGACCATCAGGAAGAAGCCGTCTGGGTCCTGGTTCAGCAGCTCGATCGCCTTCGCCGTCATCTCCGCCAGCGACGGCTCGTCGGGGCCGAACTCGGCGCGGTCGATATCCGGGAGCATGTGGCTGGAGGCGAACATTCCCCACGCACGTCCGGAGTCGAGCGCGAGCATGTCGTCGCGGGTCTCGACGAACTCGAAGCCACGATCGAGCAACACCTGGACGAGGTTCTCGCCGTCGGTGCGCTTCCCGCCGTCGGCAACCGGCAGCAGGTGCCGCTTGCCGCCGCCGAACACAACGTCGATATCGTTGTAGACGAGGTGCTCCATGATCTCGTTGTCGAGCCCGCGGTCGTGGATGTGGCTGCCAAAGGCTGCGGGCGTGGCGTGGGTGACGCGGCTGGTCGCGACGATACCCGTTGCCTTACCCATTAGCTTCGCTCCCTCGAGCACGGTCGCCAGCGGCCGGTACGCCAGCTCCTCGCTCGCACTGAAGGTGCTCAGCGTGGTGTCGGTGCGGGGTCCGACGCCGACAAAGCCGTCGGAGGTCTTGTAGCCGGTCGCGAACGCGGTCCCCGCAGCCGCCGAGTCGGTGATCACCGAGTCCGCCATCCACGTCTTGAGCAATCCCCGCGCGTATGGGTCCAGATGCAGCGCCTCGCCCTTGTACCAGCGGGCGGCGGTAAAGACCGTTGACGATCGAGCCGGACCGCGTTCGGTACGACCCGCGGAGCACGCGCCGTTGACACACCGGGTTGTACACCGCGATCGAGGGCTGGGCGGTGAACCGCACATGAAGACCGCGCAAAAGCCGCCGGTCAGTACAGACAGCACGGTCCACTCTCCCCTTGCGTCTCCCTAATCTGAGTGGTTCTCCACAGAAAGCACAGTCGAGATATCCGGGAAAACGAGATTCACTGACGTCCGGAGCAGGCTTGGGTGCGCGCCCCAGGAGCAGTTCACTCCGTGGCGCTCAGCAATCGCAGCTCTGGACCCTCCGAACGCAGCTCTCGTGCAGCCATCAACCGCCGATCGAAGGTCACGAGCTCGCTCGCAGCTGCGCTGGACTCAACGTGGAGTGCGTCGGCGAAGTCCACACCCTCGGCGTGGAGTGCGACCGCCTTCTCAACAGCCCCAGCATCCTCGGACTCCACCAAGCTGCCCGACTCGGTGGTCCATCCTCAACCGCCAGCACAACCTCGTACGGTCCGCCGAAAGCCGTAGGTCATCCGCCGCCAGAGCCACTCCAGCGGACCGTAGCGGTACCGCGCCAGCCACAGGTTGGCCAACGGGATCAGCACTGCCCAGATCGCACACACGATCAGGAGCTGTCCCCACCGCGGCACGCGGCCGTACAAACCGAAGCCGTGACCGAAGAACAGGGTCGTGCAGATCACGGTCTGCAGGATGTAGCACGTGAACGCCATCCGACCGACCGGGGCGAGCCGGCGCACAAACCCACCGGCCGGCCACGTGCGGCAGATCAGCATCACGGCAGCGACCCAGGCCAGCGCCGTGCCGAGTGAGCCCCAGTAGTTGAGCAACGTCCCACCGAACATCGAGTACTCCGCCGAAAAGTCGTGCCGGAAGTACTGCCAAACCCCCAGGCTCGTCAGCGTCATGCCAGGGATCAGACCGACGATCAAGAGGTTGCGGTAGAACCTCGGCGACCGCTCTGCGGAGAACACCCCCAGCTTCATCAAGCCCATGCCGAGGAGCATCAACCCGCCGATCCGCCAGAACGCCCAGATCGCATAGACGAACGTGTGCAGCACGAGCGCGTCCGGGACCCGCAACGACATCTGCTCGAGCCATCCGCTGCGGTACACCTCCAGACGGTGCTCGACAAGCTCCTGCGGAGGCTCCCAGTAGCTCAAGCTCCCCTGCTGCGCCTCCGCGGGCCAGTGCGGAAGCGACCACTGGAAGAAGCCGTACAGCGCGGTCCCCAGCAGCAGCAACACGATGCCGATCACCAGCAGGACACCAGGCCGCAGGCGCCGGAGCGGGAAGATGAGCATACCGGTCATCGCGTACCAGACCAGGATGTCGCCTGTCCATAAGCCGTACGCATGGACAACTCCGAACAGAAGCAGGCCGAGCATCCGCCGGTAGTGGATCCGCCCCGACCGGGCCCCGCGCGCCTCGAGCCGGCTGGTCAGCAGCACGACCCCGGCGCCGAACAGCATCGAGAAGATCGCCATGAACTTCAGGTCGGCGAACAGATGCGACACCAGCCACACAAGCCGGTTGATCCCGGTGAAGTCTCCGTAGGCGGTCGGATTGAAGTACGCCGGGTCCGGCATCGAGAACGACTGGATGTTCATCACCAGGATCCCGAGGACGGCGAAGCCGCGCAGGGCATCCAGGGCATGGATCCGGTCGCTCGCCGCCACCGGCTCGGTCGGGGTCGCAGGTCGGGCCTCACTCGTCGCAGCAGGGGTCTCCACAGACACCTCCACACGGATTCTCGGATCAGTCGACGCATTGTGCCCGACTGCAGGACCGGGTGCCAACTCACCGCCCGGTGCATCGGGACTGACACACCCGTTTGCCATCGGTCGCGGCCGGAAGCCTGGTGAGTCATTCTTGCGACGCAAGCAGCCGAGAACTCCGAGAAGCCGAGGCATCCGCCGGGGACCGAACGGCCGGGATCCGGCTGTCGGGACCGGAACCTGGTCCGGGTCCGGCCCCCGGCCGCGTTGGAAGCTGGGCTGTCCTCGCGGAGTCGTCGTTCTTGATATGCTCGCAGCATGACGGAGCACGAGCCCGATATCGTCGTCGTCTCGAGCATGCTCGACCACGAGGAGCTCGCGCGGCTGACGGCTGCGTTCTTCGAGGACATGGTCAAGTACGTTGCGGATGTTCGGCGTGGAGTGATTGCGGTCGGGGGCGAGCTGCATGCTGATGCCAAAGCCCTCCTGCTCGAGCAGGGGAGCCAGCAGAACGATCTCTGGGGAGCGAACTACTACCCCGGGCGCGGTGAGAACGACTGTATCGAGTACACCTAGCTGATCAACATCCGGCCCGCGCAGGGTCACCGCAGCATGGTGATTCAGGACGAGGAGGTGCGCCGTCAGGTCCGCGAGCTCACGTTCACGCTTGTCGGACGCGGGGAGCCGTTGCCGTGACGCAGCACGCCGAGCTCTCGGGCGAGCGATGGGCGCACTTCGGCTTGGATCGCCAGCTCCTGATGATCGCCAACGAGATGAACCGCGCGACGCAGCTCATGTCGCCAGACGATGAGCGGAGCCGCCGGCTGGCCTATGAACCGGTCCTGCGACTTACCGACCTGACGGTCGAGGTGAACGCGCGACGAAGCCTGAGACGTGAGCTGCTCCGTTGGCGGGACCTGGTGGCTGAGCTGTACATCAGCTCGACTGCGGACCCAGCCGCGCATCGGTCTGCCCTACGGGCGCTGCTGCAGCTGACGCCCACGACCCACGCACAGCTGCAGTACGTTCTTCCCTGACCACTCGGCGGCGCATGCGACAGCCGCCGAGCAGCAGACGACTCGGCACGCCAACCCAGTAGCCATCTCTGCGTACGAGCTTCCGATCGCACTCAGCCAGAACGTTCATCGTGGTGCTGCACGTCCGAGGACTCGAAGTCCCAGTCCGCCTTCGACTCGCAGAAGATGTGGTGCGCGATCCCGACGCCCAGGGGATCGTCAAGGGAGCCGGCCGGGAGGTAGATGTTCCTCTCATCCTCTTCTACGGGCAGGGGCGATCCGCAGGTCGCACAGCGAGTGACCGAGTACGTCGGGCGCAGCTCGTACGTCCGGCCGTGATCCGCTCCCGTCAGCCAGCGGAACCGCTCCCGCGGCACGATCAGGATCGCGATCCCGTTGCTCCCAGAGACCTTGCGACACAGCGAGCAGTGGCACATCCACACACCCTCGAGCTCCCCCTCGATCTCGTACGTCCGCGCACCGCACAAACAGCTCCCGCGTCGAACAGTCATGCTTCTCCTCCTCGTGATGACGGCCTTGCTCCCATTTCCAACGCGGCCGCGGGCCGCAACCAAAGTGATGCTCCGATGGCGCCGCAGCCCGGCTCCGGTCCTGGCCCCGGTCCCGGCCCCGACAGCCGGATCCC
>CAZEJK010000336.1:0-5290 GCA_964512045.1 uncultured Thermoanaerobaculia bacterium | reverse complement strand
GGGGGCTCCACCACTACATCTTGTGGCAGGTGGAGCTAACCGTCTACCCCCCTTTACCGATATTAACAGTATTTTCAAAGTTCACTATTTTGTGATGTGAATCACATTTTGATTCTCCTGGCCATGCAACGCTCACCTTGTTCATGTTGCGCAGAGATTTCGAGACACGCCAACCGGTGTAGAGACATCGTAGCGGCGAAGCTCAAGGGGAGAACTCGTATGCGAGCTCGTGGTCTGTTGATGATGCTGATCGCTCTGCTGGCCTGCACTCCCGTGGTAGGTCAGGATGGCGGCTCTGGTGACGATCAGTACGCTTACGACATGTACTACCCGAAGAGGGCGAAAGGAAGCTACCCGACGGTGTTCGACCCGGGGCAGTTTGACTCGATCAACCTCTACAACGGGGCACTGAGCTTCACGATCCCGATAGAGCCGGCAATCACCGCCGGCGCAGATCTCGAGCTGCCGCTGGCGCTTCACTACAGCTCGAAGATCTGGTCGAACCAGCTTCGGGACGATCTGTTCACGATAACCCAGGACGGCGCCTGTGACGATGATTGCCGTCCGAACAACGGGGATGACTTTGGGTACGCTGGGACAGAAGGCAAGGGGGTCCTTACGGGGGACAGCTACGTCGGTCTCGGCTGGCTCCTGAAGCTTCCGCACGTGCACCTACGTCGGATGGATGAACCGATTCATCCGTCACCAGGTGCAGGGTGCACAGAACGACGCTACTACCTCGACGCCGTGATCGGGTCTGACGGGAGCCGTCATGCCCTCCGGCCGTGCCCAAACGGCTGGGGCGACCACCCGGATAGCGCGTGTGAGGAGCATGTTGCGCAGGTCGATGGACAGTGGCGCGAGTACTGGTACGCCGCGGACGGCTCCGGTTGGCGCGTGTATCGACTGATTGACAGCGAGGACGGCGCCTACGAGAGCCTGAAGGAATCGACTGAGTTCGTTGCCGAGCAGGGTGGATATCGGTACATCTTCGGCCGTAAGAACCTGCTTGAGGCTGATCAAGTCACCGGGATGTATACCAACACGGCGGGCGAGAGTGACTTCACGACCGAGTCGCGGGGCTGGTTCTGCACGCGCATCGAGAGCGTTCGTTGGAGTGTTGGCTCAACCGGCCAGGCCTTCCCTGCCATAGCCGTGTCATACTCCTCGAGCTCTCGAAGCGTCGGCGAAGGGCCAGTACCGCATGAGATCGCAGCCTTTGATGTCGACCAGAACCTCACCATGCGGGTGGACACGGATGCGGAGGAGTACCCGTACGGCGTAATCTCCGAGCTCGTAGTCCTGGACTCCATGGACATGGAGCTCGCGAAGTACGAGCTCCATTACTCCGATCAACGAGAGCTCTCGCTGTTGGAGGCGCCGTCGTGCGCTCCTTTGGATGGTTCTCCATGGCGCACGACGACTCGGCCGTTTCTCAACCTCGAGGAGGTGCGGCGTGTGATGCCTGGAAACGAGGCGGAGGTCCTGCTCAGCTGGTCGTTCCAGTATCAGGCTGAGGTGCTTGATGATGATCCCCCGCATCTTCCCACTGAAGCGAGCGGCGTCATGACGAAGGCGACACTACCAAACGGAGCAGAGATCGAGTACGAGCTTGCATCCTGGACGACCTACTACGCCAACTTCTGCTCGCCAAGAACCTCACCGACGAACCACTATCACAATCTGCCGGTCTTCGACCACGACGATGAGGTCTGTCAGTTCGGGAGCCACGATGTCAGCAACAGCGGCTCCCGACCGACGTCGCTGGAATGCCATCCCACCGACCGCAACGACATCTACGGCGTTGCTGAGAGACGTGTTATCGATCCGGATGAGGGAAACCTGCTGCTCGAGTGGACCGAGTACTTCCCGCACGGGACCATCGGGATGATGAACCGTTGGGGCATTCCGTTCGATCTGGCCAATGAGGAGGCTCTTGCTGGACTCCCGGTTGGCAACGATGAGGAGCTTCAGAGCTTCTACCTGGGCTTTCGCAATACCATAGTCCGGCGTCACGTGATCGCCGACGACCAGCCGCCTGAAGGTGGCCAGAAGAGCCTTCCGGATGGCCTTACGACCGATGTCCCCAGCTGGCGCTTCGACGATACCGTGCACGTCTTCGCAAACGGTCGCGTCTTCTATGACCGGATTCGCTGGGTGGACTCGGGTGATCAGTCGGGTGATGCGGCATGCCCGAAGATCCATTCGTGGGTTGATCAGAACGATGTGCCGCTGCCCTGGAACCCCGACGGGGACGCACTGACCGGCGACCACTATGGCACGCTTCCGATCGAGGGGCAGCCGCTGGAGATCCGCCATTACCGCGGCAGCTGTACCGACACCGTCGTCACCGACGAGAACCGCGCGGACATCGATACGTTTCCGTGGTGGACCGACTCTCATCAGCCGGTGCGCGTTGACACCTTCAGAGTGACCTTGGATCTCGAGAGCGCGCAGCCTCCGTCGGGGTCTTTCTCAGAGCACCTCTGCACCGACACCTCGATGCCGGCACAAGACGGCGTTCCGGAGCCCGTCGGCCACGGGACGTTCGGAACCTACTGCTCGATGCGGCCGGATACAGTGAGGCCCAGGCGTTCAGTCGTTGAGGATCGGACCGCGGATCCAGCCGACATCAAGGTCACCGAGAGCTGGTACGAGACGGATGCCAGCCTGCCCGCCGATGCGATCCCGCCGCAAGAGCCCCTGTTTGCGACCAACTCGGTGCTGACGCGGACTCACCGAGAGCTTCGCGACTCGTTGCCAGCCGAGCAGGACTTCGATCTGACCTTGGCTCGATCGTATCGCAAGGACTCCGTGTTCATCGATGACCTCTGGCTGACCGGGCTTGTCGGCGAGGAGGCTCGCGAGCAGGCCAGCGATGGCTCGTTCCGCCGGTCGACGCGGGGCTATGACGGCTCTGGTCGACTGACCTCGACGACCCAGCACAGCGATCTCAGCCGGTGGACGGTGCAGGACAGGATCACCACCTATGAGCACTACGACGGGGCCGGAGGAGGTGGCCTGAGCTCGAGCTGCGCCGAGGGCTACGGCAAGGTGGCCCGTGTCACCAAGGATGTGACGTGTCCAGACGACGGCTCCAACCCCGAGTGTACGCAGCTGGAGTACCGCACGGGCTTCGTGTACGAGTGCCCGAACGGCCCGTGGCGTGGCGAGACGACGTTCGAGACCTGGCATCTCTGTCCGCAGTCAGGCTCGAGGGTCATCGACGACGAGAAGGGACTGATCGTCGAGCGCTGTCAAGGGTGGGACGCGGCGCCGACGCTCTTCGGCGGGCGCGGTGAGCTCTCCTCCCAACAGACGGTGGATACCTTGTGGAACCGGCCATCGCGAGTGGTTGACGGCAACGGAGACGGGATCGCCTCGATCACCTTTGATGACCTCGGGCGGTTGACGGCACTCGATCCCACCGATGCCACGCTTGCCCGCACAGAGATTCAGTACTGGGACCTGCGGACCGCTGACGTGATGGTGGAGCATTTCGGGAAAAAAGAAAGTTACATGGCTGTTGTCCGCAGGATCGAGAGGGACGGCCTTGGTCGCAGGAGCCACGTGGCGGTTCTCGGTGAGAACAACGCGACGTCTCGCGCGTACCGAGCAGATGACTTTCGCCATCAGACAGTCTACCGCGATGGGAACGGCACCGAGTGGGCTGTCAGTAACTGGCATCGCCAGAAGCTACCTGCGCCTGCTTCGCTCCAGGGCGACCCAGACTTCTCCCTCATCCAGTCTGTGGATCCGTTTGGCCGCACCGAGGCGAGCATCCACTCCGATTGGGAGACGACATCGATTCTGCGCAGCGGCGCCAAGGTGCAGACAGTGGACAGCGGTCTCCGCCGGACCGTCGTGAAGCGGGATGCTCGAGGAAACGTTCTGGAGGCGTGGGAGGACAAGACGCTGCAGGATCTCTCCTCGATACCGACTGATGCCGAGCTCGACAACCCGGATGACTTCATCCACAGCACATACCACTACGATGTGGCCGATCAGCTCACAATGGTGCGGGTCGACGGTTTGAGGAGCGACGGCAAGAAAGGGTCCCAGACACGAAGCTTCGCCTACGATGGGCTGGGGAACCTGATCCGCGAGTCGTACCCTGAGCTTCGAGACGGCGGTTCACAGGGTTTCCTGAGGTACGGTTGCTTCGACCCGCTCGGCAATCCGAAACGATCCGTCCTGAATAGCGACTACTGTCCGTGCGAGTGTGATCCCGGTGATTCCTGCGCGGCCATGGACGCGATCGACGTGTACTACGACGCAGCGGGACGCCTGATCGAGCGCTGGCTGCATCGCCCCGGTCAGGGCTGGTTCCTGTACGGCGAGGCCGAGTACCGCGAGCCCGGCGTCGTTACGGTCGGTAAGCTGCAGCGGTCCGTGCAGTACAACACCACTCGAGAGATCTGGTCGGATCAGGACAAGGACAACGACTTCATCGAGGACTCGGCGATCGCTGTTGAGCATGCCTATGCCTACAGTGGCGCCGGGGGTGCACTGAGTGACAGAGTGACGCATGTGGGACCGGCAACGGGTTCGACCGGCTGGGACTTCACGATGTCGTATGGCTATGACAGCTGGGGCAATACCAGCACTGTGACATATCCAGACGTCAGTACCGGCGCGGAGCTGCCAGCTCCACCGACGGTTGACTACGACTACTCGAGCGTCGCCCTCGAGGCCGTCGA
The DNA here is from genome assembly GCA_964512045.1 of uncultured Thermoanaerobaculia bacterium. Lineage (GTDB taxonomy): Bacteria > Acidobacteriota > Thermoanaerobaculia > Thermoanaerobaculales > Sulfomarinibacteraceae > CAZEJK01. Next base: position 590 of record CAZEJK010000336.1, on the reverse strand, counting down.
TGTCACCATCGACGATGGGACCCCAAGCTCTGTCGGGACCGTCCGGGCCGTTACCAATCTCAGGTTCCACGAGGACTCGGGCCGGCTGACGGAGTGGAGGACCTATGCGGGCATGGCGACACCCACGAGCCTGGCGCCCCAGATCCAGCACGAGGTCGCCACGTCTGGAAGCAGCGACCGCATCACCTCGATCAGTGCGAGGAGCTCCGCGGATGACACACTGTGGTCAACGAGCTATGCCTATGCCGGCGATGGCGCTATCGTCTGGATGCAACCCTTTGACTTTAAGTACGATACCCTTGGACGATTGACTCAGATGAACAGAGGGAAGTCGATGTCCTGGTACAACTACAACTACGACGACTTCGGAAACCTCACATGGAGGTCCTTCGCAAAGTGCAAAAACATGCTGCCGGCAGTGGGGCCGTCGAACCACGTGGTCGATCCGGCCTATGACTACGACAGCCGTGGTAATGTGATCGCGAGCCCTGTCGAGGAGTATGTGATAGAGGGGTGCAGCCTGGAGACGAAGGGCCAGAGAGAGCTTCGCTACGACGCTCTGAACCGGCTGGTGATGGCGCGAGCGCCCG
>CAZEJK010000335.1:0-5293 GCA_964512045.1 uncultured Thermoanaerobaculia bacterium | reverse complement strand
GAATGGGACCACCGATGGGCGTCCCGTCGAGAAGACCGTAGGTGACCCTCTCGGTCTCCGGCGGTGCTGCCACCCGGTAGATCACGTTCACGTGGCGCACCGCAATCGCGGTCTTCTCGTAGTACGAGAAGCCGTAGTTGAAGTCGAAGCCGCTGTTCAGAAAGCTCCTCAGAGCGCGCTTCGACTGGGTCAGCTTCGAGCCCTGGGCCAGCAGCTCGCGGTAGTCCGTGCCGAGCAGCGATTGCAGGTAGGTGGCCCCGTACTGACGCTCCATGAAGTCGACGTAGCGCCCGTCGTCATCGCCCGCCGCCAGGTAATTGAGCGTGTTCGTCTTCGGATCGTGGGTCATGCTCGCGCCCGAGTCGAGCATCACCAGCACGTTCGGGGGCGCTCCTTCCGCTCGCAGCAGGTCGCGATCATCTGCGACTCCGGGAACCGTCACCGCCACAACCACCACAACCACTGCAGCGACACCGAGAAAGCTGTGCGCTCTCATGCTCAGTCCTCCGGAATCGTCAGCGGGATCGGTCCCACCGACAGAATCGAGCTCACGATGCTGCGCGAACGAGTCAACGTTTGCTGGGCCTCGGACTCGGTGCGGTAGAACAGGACGTACAGCCCCTCCGCTCCGCCCTGACCGCCACCGAGCTGCGAGCCGACCGCAAGACGCGGGACGCCGGTGTTCTGAAGCGGCGCCACTGCCACCTCGATATTGCCCGCACTCTGTGCTCCTGCCGCGCCGCGCAGGTCCGTCAAGTTGAAGTTGAAGCCGGCAAGCTGGTTGATCCGCACTCGCGCCCGCGCCGCGTTCAGGCCAGAGTCCGCTGCGTAGAAGGTCTTCGTGATCCAGCGCTCGGAGCCCGCGAGTCGGGTGATCAGCAGGGAGCGTGTCAGCAATCCGGTCCCGAGCAGACCCAAGATGATGATCAGGAACAACGCCAGCACCAGAGCCGACCCCTGCTGCGACCGTGACTCCGCCCCATCGATCCCGATCGAATGCTCAGCCGTTCTGTTGTGACTCATGATGCCTCCACGGGTGGGTGGCTGCGCAGGCCAACCTGAACTGTCAACGCTCGGTGACGGAAGCGCTCCTCTCCGGATGTGGCGGCAGCCGCGTTCTCCATCACCGGCACGGCGCCTGTCCAGCTCGGCTCCGGGTCCTCGCTGCGCGCCACCAGAGAGATCCGGACCTCCCGCAGGAGCGCGAGCTGATCGCCGTTCGGGCTCGCAGAGCTCGCGGAGCTCTGAAACCACTCTGCTGCCGCAAGGACCCCATCTCCGTTGAGGTCACAGCCCAGGGCGATCTGCAGGTCGGAGATGTTCGGTACGAGCTCCTCCGCAGCGCCGACGGTTCCCAGAACCCGATACAGCGTGGGCCGCCCGAAGCCATCGTCGGCCACGAACAGCGTCATGTCATCGATCAGCCCCGTCGCGACCACGAACTCCGGCTCCAACGCCTGGAACGTGCCGCCTCGGTTCAGATCCAGAATCTTCTCGTTGCCGGTCTCTCGGTAGCTCAATGTCAACGAGCCCGGCCCTTCGGTCACGGAGGACACGATCCCGATGCGGAAGTCGCTGTAGCGTCGAACACCGCCCAGGGACGAGCCGATATCCAGGGGCAGCTGGCTCGAGATCGCCACAGGCATGCCGACCACATACGATGGAACTGACAGCTCCTGGTCCTGGCCCGTGTAGGGTGACGTATCGCGCACCAGCACCTGACCAGTGCCGCCGGAGCTCGTCACATCCGCGCCCCCCACATCCCAGAGGTCGCCGGTCATGACGCCTCGCACCACGAGCACATCCGTTCCGTCCAGTGGAGTCCGGCCACCGATTGCTGATGCGGACGACACGTTGTCCTGGACCTCGAACGCCAGCGGCTGCAGGCTCCCGGACGAGTCCGGGCTCACCACTGGGAGCCCACCGCTTCCTGCCATTCGCGACACCCGGATGACCGCAGACATGCCGAAGCGCAGACCTTCGGTGATATCGGAGATGTTGCCCTGACTCTTGGCGAGCTGCGCCGAGCCATCGAGCATCGACAGGAACACGATGAACACCACGGACAGGAGCGCCAGAGCGACGAGGACCTCGATCAGTGTCACACCTGCCTGAGGCGACCAGCGCGGAGATCGGTTCGTTCGCATGCCATCACTCCCGAATCTTCAGACCTTGCACCGTGACGTCCCGACGCCCGAAGAACGCAGCGCTCTCGGTCGCCACTGTCACGGTGATGAGCTTGATGTTGCCGTTGTTGAGCCCCACCGTGGAGGTGGTGACGGGGTCGTTACCGAACGCCTGCACCGGATCGGCATCCGCCGCGGTGATCTGATGCTCCGTCACCCTCCAGTTCACCCGTAGCAGAAGATCCCCACGGGTCTTCTCGTGCGCACCGGGGGCCAGATCGTAGGCGGTGTTGCCCGGGTTCGTCGGATCCGAGTACGGCATCGACAGCAGCGCTTCGAGCTCGTCCTTGGCCACGTTGGTGAGCGCGGTGTAGTCGGCGCCCGAGGCGTTCAGCTGCATGCCCTGACTGAACATGCCGAGAACCGAGATCGCCACGACCGACAGGATCAGCAGCGCGATCAGGGTCTCGATGAGCGTGGTTCCACTCTGGCCTTGCATCACACTCTCCTCAGTACTCCCAGGTCCACTGCTCATCCCGGGGGTTCCACGCCGAGCCGCCCATGTGCTTCTCGACCCTCGGGCTTCCGGTCAGCCGGTTCACCCGGACACGGAAGAAGTTGCCGAACTCGTCGCCGAGATATACCCCGGGGTTCGCAGGCAGACCGCTCACCTGCTTGAGGGCGCCATCCGAGCGGTAGATCAACGCGGACACGCTGCCGGTCTGGATCGGGGACGCTCCTGTGGGATGCTCGAGCTGGAGGTGTTGGGTGATCCAGACCCTTCGGATGAGCTCCTCGCCAGCGCCGGCGTACACACCATCGTCGTTCGTTGTCGCGGTCGGGGTGGCATCGTTCCAGTCCTCGAACACGACGCACTCGCCCACCGACGAGATCGAAACGCCCACCGGAGAGTGGCGGTTCAGCGCCTCGAGCCGAGCCAGCTCAAGGAGCCCCACCAGAGCCCGCGTCTCCATGCTGGCCTGGGAGATCACCCGCGACCGGTGGAGGTTCGGAAGGGAGATGAGCAGCACCATCGCAAGGATGAACACCACGAGGACAGCTTCGATCAAGGTGAAACCGAGCTGCCGTCGCGTTACGTGGTGAGGGTGGCACGTCATGTTGACCTCCGAGATCACGACCGTTACCGTGTCTCTGCCCTCTAATCTAAACCCCTGAATTCAAGTGCATAGAGTTTCATGACGAGGCACACACAGGCTTCACAGACGACGATGGTTTGTTGACAGTCCGTCAACAAACTTGACGATGACTTGACGAAATCGAGCCTGGATCGTGGGTCGGACGGGCTAGTCGGACTCGACGAACTGGCGCTGGACGAGCCGCCGGTACACACCATCGGCGACCATCAGCTCGCCGTGGCGACCCTGTTGGGCCACTCTGCCGCTGTCGAGCACGACCACACGGTCCGCCCCCTGTACTGTCGACAGGCGGTGGGCGATGATCAGTGCCGTGCGGCCCTCCATCAAGCGGTGCAGCGCCTCCTGCACAAGGTGCTCGCTCTCTGCATCCAGAGCGCTCGTTGCCTCATCGAGAATCAGCAGCCGTGGATCCTTGAGCAGGGCACGGGCGATCGCCACTCGCTGCTTCTGGCCCCCTGACAGCCGCACTCCTCGCTCGCCCACCTCGGTGGCGTAGCCCTCTGGCAGCTCGACGATGAACGGATGCGCATTCGCAGCCTCGGCCGCGGAGCGCACATCCTCGTCGCTGGCCTGCGGCCGACCGTAGCGGATGTTGTCAGCGATCGAGGTGGCGAACAGCACCGGCTCCTGGGAGACGGTACCGATCCGCTCGCGCAGCCAGGACGGATCCAGCTCGCGGAGGTCGTGACCGTCCAGCTGGACCGCTCCTCCTGTGGGATCGTAGAGGCGCAGCAAGAGTGCGGCGATCGTGGACTTTCCGGAGCCCGACTGCCCCACGAGCGCGACCACCTCGCCGGGCGCCAGCTCGAGATCGACTCCGTGCAGCACCTGCACGTCAGACCGCGCCGGGTAGGCGAAGTCCACACGATCGAGGGTCACACGTCCCTCCACCACAGGCAGCTGCACGCCGCCGCTGGTGGGCATCTCCGGAATCCGATCGAGCAGCTCGAACACTCGCTCGGAGGCGCCGCGGGCACGCGCGAAGTCCGCCCACAGGTCGCCGAGCGCCGACAGCGAGAACGCCACGATCAGCGTGTACAGCAGGAACGACGCCAGCTCGCCGACGGTCATCGAGCCGCTCGCCACGTGGCGGCCACCGAACCACAGCACCAACGCCAGCGCAGCGTAGCCCGAGAACGTTGCGGCGCCCAAAAATACCGCGATTGCGCGGATCCGCTTGCGCGCCAGTGCGAACGCCTGCCACACCTTGGTGCCGTAGCGACCCGCCTCCGCCTCCTCACGGGCGAACGAGCGCACCGTGCGAATACCGGAGAACGTCTCCTCGGCCACCTCACCGGCCTCCGCGAGCTGGTCCTGCACCTGCCGTGACAGCCGTCCAATCCGACGTCCGATCACCACCGCTCCCAGAGCGACCGCCGGCACGATCGCCAGCATCACCAGGGTCAAGGGTCCAGAGGTCACCAGCAGCAGCACCAGCCCGCCGATCACCATCGCCAGGTGGCGCAGCCCCATCGAGAGGTTCACGCTCAACGTGTTCTGCAAGACCGTTGTGTCCGCAGACAGCCGGTTGACGAGCTCGCCGGTCCGCCGGCGATCGAAGAACCCGACCTCCTGGCGCACCAGGCTGCGGTACAGACCCTCGCGCAGCCGCGCCACGATCCGCTCCCCTACAACGCTGAACAGGTGAAAGCGAAGGCTGATCGCGACCGCCTGCACGGCGAAGATCACCAGCATCACTACCGCCGCGCGGTTGATCGCCGGAATCCCCCCGGCCACCGCCCCGTCCACCAGCACCCGGATCGCCTGCGGGTACGCCAGCCCCATGCCGCTGCCCACCACCAGGAACACCGTTCCCACCGCCAAAGGGCGCCACTCCGGCCGCACCATCGCCACCATCCGGCGCAGATCGAGCCGGGCGGTGGTGGCCTCTTCCGCCGTCGCATCGGAGCGTTCCGTCACCTCAGCACTCCAGAGCGCATCGGAGTACCTTAGCAGCTCACGGAGCCGTATCTTCGAAAATTCGAAGCAAAGCGCCTGGGTTGAGTTCTA
>CAZEJK010000334.1:0-5345 GCA_964512045.1 uncultured Thermoanaerobaculia bacterium | reverse complement strand
CGGCCCGATGAGCTTCCAGGTCATCGCACAGACACGATCCATCAGCGCGACGGCCTCGGAGCTCTCAAGGTTCGCTGACCATGTGCGCATGAAACCCGCAGCGTCTGCTCCGACCTCAGCGCTTCGTCAGGCCGCTACAGCGACTCAGTACCGCCTCTTCCGGAGACCTCTATCCCCTCGCATCCCGCGACCCATGCCGGTACATCGACACGGCCAGGTAAGTGTTCGCCCCCAGCCGGCCCACCAGCAGCGCCACCGCAGCCGCGATCGCTCCGATCGCATCCAGGCCGTGGATCGCCACCGTCAGCACCAGCACCGCCCCAAGCACCTCGATACCCGTGGCCCATGTCACCGGCGCCGTGCGTTGGGCGTGCACCAGCCGCGCCCGCTGCCAGGACAGCAGCACTGTCAGCGCCGGTAGGATCACCACGATCCGGGTCGGCGTGATCGCGAGCTCCACCAGCTCCGGCCGCAACCCGGACACCGTCCCGAACCACACGCCAGCCAGCGGCGTCCACGCGATCGCAGACAGGCCCAACGCGACGCCCAACCCGAGGAATTGAGCAAAGCGTCGCAGCAGGGCCAAACCCTCTTCGGCCGGCCCGAGGAGTGCGATCACCACCTCCTGATACGCCAGACCGAAGCTGCGGAAGATGAACACCAGGGAGTTGATCACCGGCAGCACCGCCAGCGACTCGATGGCGAACCGGCTATGCCCCACGAAGAACGTGATCAGCGGCTGGACACCGAGGGCGAGCACCGACGTGGTCGCCAGTGGCCAGTAGAACGCCGTCATGAACCGCCACGGCAGCGCCCCGGCTCCGGTCTCCGAGATCTCACCGGATCGCAATCGGACCAGCAGACGGTGGACCATCACCCGACTCGCCAAAGCCTCGACGACCACGCCCACCGACAGCGCCGCAGCTCCGACCCACGCCCCCTCGATGCCGCCCCAGGCGAACAGGGTCACCGCGGTGAGCGCCATCGCCGCCAGGCGGAGCACCGTGCCGTAGGCGACCCGTCGCGGCATCCCGTGCCGGATCAGGATCCCCTGGTAAAAACGCCGGAAGCCGATGGCACCGGGCCACGGCAGGAGCAGCGCTACCGCCACCTGCGTTCGCCACGCCACGCTCTCGGGCAGGCCGATCAGACCGGACGCCACGGCGGAGAACACCGGCGGGATCAGCAGCACGCCCATCACCAGAGTGATCGCCAGGTTGAGCAGCTGGTTGAAGCGGCGCAGCGAGCAGTACGACTGCCAGTCCTTCACCAGCGCTGTGGAGGCTGACAGCATCATGATGATCGGCGCCTCGACGATCAGGGCGAGCGAGAACGCCACACCGTACGCCGCCAGGTTCAGCTTCGGCTCCGCCAGCCGCGCGATCAGTGCCGCCAGTGTCGGACCCTCCAACGACATCATCAGCCACGTGGCGGCCAAAGGCAGCCAGAAGCTGAGCACACGACGGAGGCTGAGTGATGACGCCATGGGTCCCTTCGTATCCGCGGAGCGCTCCGCTGGACGGTCGAGCCGGAGGAAGGCGGCCGGCCGGCGGCAGTCTACCGCTCCTGCGACCTTTGGGCTACGCCCACAGCGTTTGCCGGAGCACAACCTCGGCGGGGATGAACCCCGCCGCTACAATCCGAGACCACATGGTATTGAATCATCGTGGTTTATTTCAACGGCCATGGCCTCGAAGGAGCGACGACGCAACATCCCGGACCCGGACCAGGCCATCCGGAGGCCGGCCCGCGGCCCCCGACGATCATGCTTCGAACTTTCGAAGATGCGGCGGTCTTGAGCCACTCGGCTCCGATCCGGCCCCACCGTTGCGCACGCCCACGGGAGCTACTCCCCGACGCGGCGTACGATCCGCCGCTGCCACCTCGTGACCACCGGCGGGTGCTCTTTGCTGACACGGAGCTCCAGCAGCTGCACGCTCTCCCACCCTCCGAGCTGCGCCCGGGCACTCACCGATACCGTGTGCTCGTCCAGACGCCGCGAGCGCGCCCACACGACCCCGTCTCCCAGTGCATGCTCCGCGACACCACTGCTGTCCGGGTCGTGCGCCACCTCGGCGATCGCTTCCGCCGTGATTCCATCGACGAGAACGGTCAGCACCACCTCCCGCTGGGCCATCTCATAGGCCCGCAGTCGCAGCTGATGCTGCTCGCCCACCAGGACCACCACGGCTCCGATCAGCAACGCCACCAGCAACGCGGCGAGCAGCGACACGCCCCTCTCGCCGGACCGGCCCCTTACCACCTCACGCCCCCTCGCCTCGCAAACCAGTAGCGGTCCGTGTGCACCTCGGGCGCTGCCGTGGCCTGGTCCACCCGCCACACGTTACCCGCCACCCGGCGCTCGATCTCCAGCTCGAGCAAGCCACCCGGGTACAGCCGCCACCGCCACCCAGCGACCGGCCGCACCAGAAGCTGGCGCGATCGCGTATCGCCCGACTTCGCCCGTTCCACTCGAACCAGCCCGTCGCCATCCAGCTCCCACCGGACATGCCCGCCGTCACTGGTCTGCAGCCGCAGTGGCTCGGTGGACCACAGCGGCGCGAGCATCGGCAGCGACACACCCACCGACGCGTGGATATCCCGGCGGAGCGACGTCAGCGCGAGCTCGGCGGATGGGTTGCGCGAGAAGTTGCCGGAGGCGTGCACCATCCGGTACGCCATGGCCCACAGCTGCAACGAGATCGCCACCAGGACACCGGTCAACGCCAGGGCCACCAGCGCCTCTACGAGGCTCACACCCGACTGGCGGCCCGTCACAAAGCTCTCCACACCATGGTCTCGAGGGCACGACGCACGTCGCGATCGAGAACCGTCCCCCGCACCACCACGGTGACGCGGTATAGCCCGTCCCGATCCGGCGCCTCCCGCACAGTCAGCCGCACCGACAGCCCCGTAACTACTTGGGGTGTCGGCCGCGGCACGACCTCCGTGAGATCGGCGTCAGCGAGAGGTAGGAGCCCGCTCCGAACACCCTCGATCGCCGCCTCGGCCACCGCCAGCAGCTCCCGTTCGGCCTCCACCTGGCGCACCGCCCGTGGATGGGCCACCAGCAGCGCCGCAGCGGTGAACAGCGCCAGCCCGATCAGCACCAGCGACACAACGACCTCCAGGAGCGTGAAACCAGCCTGGCTGAGGGCCTGCCGCTGCCTCGGAGCGTTCCGGTTCATTCGCTGAGGCTACCACTGTGCACGTCCGCAGTCTCGACTTTGCGCCTGCGGACACTCGCTCTGCACACCCGTGGAGATCCCGCGCACCGTGGCGCGGGGATCACTGCAGGCTGAACCCAACCCGCACGACGTAGCGCACCGCCACCGGCGAGCCGTTCCGGCGGGCCGGCTCGAACCGCCACCGGCTCACCGCCTCCACCGCAGCCTCGGTCAGACCACCAGCGAGCCCCCGCAGCACGGTGATGTCGACCACGCTGCCGTTGGTGTCGATGACGGTCTGCAGGATCACCGAGCCCTGCAGACCCGAGCGTCGGGCCTCCTCGGGAAAGTACGGCTGGGGTGCGAAGATCCGCACCGGTGGATCGATGCCCTCGGTCACGTCGAGCACCGGACCGATCGACGCGCGCCGCGGCGGCCCCTCCGGCACCGTCACCAGCATCTCCATCGGCACATCCGCCACGTCGTCGTGCACGTGCGACTCCACCGACTCGAACTGCGGCTCCGGCTCGTCCGGCGTCGGATCCGGCACCGGCACCTTCCGCGCATCCGGCGGCGGTGGCGGAGCACTCTGCCGGACGGGCTCCGGCGGCGCGAGCTGCACCATGTCGAGCTTGTACGCCTGCGGCGGCTCCGACGCGGCGGAGGCCAGCCGCTCGATCTCCGGGAAGGTGATGAAGAACGCCAGCACGTGGGCCACAACCGCGACCACGACCCCGGCCCGCCGCAACCGCGCGCGCTCGTCCGCATCGCGCTCGATGAGCTCGCTGACGACCGGATCGAACGGGTCGATCCACGCGCTGCGACGCTCTGGGGCGATCTGAAGTGTCCGACGTTCCACGGGGTTCACGGCACCCTCCACGGCGACCTGAGCCGCCCTCTCAACAACAGATACGCCACGAACAACGTTCCGGTTGCACACCGAGCGCGGTATTCTCGTGTGACCATGAGCACGCCACCGCCGCCGCCCGTCCCACCGCAGGCAACCGGACCGTCCCGACTCCGCCGTCTCGCCCCGTGGATTCTGGGCTGCGGCGGCACCTTCGTCGGCTGCGTCGGGTGCGCCTCACTCATCGCCGTGCTCCTCCTCGGCGGCGGCACCCTCCTCGTCGGTCTCGGACTCGAAGGCTTCATCGAGCAGATCGCCGCCGAGCTCGATGGTCACCCGCAGCTCCACGAGCAGATCGGCGATCTCACGGGCATCGATCTCGACCTCGCGGCCACCCTCACCGAGCCCGGGGAGGACACCTTCGTCTTCACCGCCACCGGCACCCGCGGCACAGCTCGCATCACCGCCCGCTGCACCACCGGAGGCGACACCGTGCAGATCGTCTGGGCCCGCCTCCACCTCCCCGACGGCCACACCGTCGAGCTGATCCCACCCGCGCCCGCCGAGTAGCTCACGCAGCGTCTGCACGAAGGTGTCAGCGAGCGACCACTCCCGGTCACTTCCGGTGCTGCACCCGAACACGTCCACGTGCTCCTGGCCCGCACTATCGGCCGTGACCGACCTTTCCGCAACACTGTCCCGTCGTCTCCAACGCGGCCGCGGGCCGCAGCCAAAGTGATGGTGCGGTGGCGCCGGTCCCGGCCCCGACAGCCGGATCCTGGCCATCCGGTCCCCGGCGGATGCCTCGAGCTTTCGAAGATACGGAGCTCTGAGTCGCCAACGGCCATCGAAGACACGCCGCACTCGAGTAGACTGTGGCCTATAATCGATACATGACCTTGACACCCGAAGCACAACGCCTGCGAACCGCATTCGAGCTCTTCGAGGCAGGGTTGCGCATGATGAGGATGCGGTTCCGTCGCATGTATCCCGACGCCTCGCCCGCCGAGGTCGAATCCATGATCTCGCAGTGGCTGCGTGAACGGCCCGGCGCACAGTCGGGCGATGCACCAGGTCGATCGATCACCTTGCCCAGGTCACCGTGAATCGCCTCGAGGCCACGCTCTCGGACGTGATTGCGCGGCTGAGCCGGCTCAGCGCTGATTCTGCTCTGATCGGTGGGCTCGCTGTCTCGGCGCGGGCCGAACCGCGTTTCACCCGCGACGTTGACCTCGCAGTCTCGGTCGCGAATGACTCGGCCGCCGAGTCTCTGGTCACCTAAGCTGAGCGGTTCTGCCGGATGAGATGTGCCAAGATCCTGATGCTCCAGT
>CAZEJK010000333.1:289-5358 GCA_964512045.1 uncultured Thermoanaerobaculia bacterium | reverse complement strand
GAAGTGTCTGGAGCGCAGGAGATTGGTGCAGATCGCCGGCAAGAACCGCTCAGCTGAGGTCCGAGAACCGACCACGCGCTGCGACCAGGTCCGGCCCTGTTTGGTTCCGGCTCCGCCGGGTTATGTACGAGCGTCGTCGTCTGGCGGCTGAACAAGCTTGCGGTAGTACGAGCCCGAGGTGTAGAGCGCGGCCAGCGGATTGTGTCCGAGCACCCGGTCCTTGACCGCAATGACTGTGGTGTACGCATCCGCATGCTTGAAGAACAGGGCGTCATGACCGACGCAGAGACCCATGACGAGGTTGAGCTCGGTTCCGGCGCGGTTGAGGAGCTCCGCCTGGGCGATCGGGTTGCACATCGTCTCGAGGCCGCCCGGCCGGATCTGCTCGTCGCGGCTGAGGCCGAGCTCCTGCTTGTCGGTGCATCCCACCTTGCACACGACCGAGTGCACCTCGAACCCCTGTGCAGTCAGGATCTCGTCGAGACGGCGGGCCTCCTCGATCAGGCCACCGCAGAAGGCGAGGCCGAGCCGCCGATACCCCATCCGTCGCGCGAACCGGCAGACCTCCTCGATGCGGGTCAGCAGCGGCGCCGGCACACCGCGCTCGTGGCGGTAGCCCTCCGCCTCCTGGCGGGAGGCTTCGGCTGCGAAGCGCGCCACTCCGGGGTCCTGGTACCTCTCCATCGCCGCTTCGATGGCCTCGTCCGCGAAGCGGGTCGGGCAGCCTCCGGGACCGGGGCCGTCGTCGCTGTCGCAGGCGCGTTCGTACTTGGTGACAGGGCAGCGGGCGCACTCGAGGGTGACCGACATGTCCACCTCCTTCCGTCAACGTGTGAGTGTACTCTTGACGGCTGCCTCGGTGGCCATGGGATCGGTCGGTTCCGGTCTCCGGGGCCTGGCGCGAGTGAGCACGGAAAGCTTGTAACTTCTTACCGTCTCGTTCGTGGATACAGGTGAGACGGGAGATGATGCGCACCGCGTTCGAGACGGCAATCGCCCGGCACCAGCGGAAGGTGTTCACGGTGGCGTACTACTCGTTGGCCAGCCGCGAGGAGGCGGAGGACGTGACGCAAGAGGTGTTTCTCAAGCTCTGGACCAATCGGCGGCAGGTGCTGGCCTCGCCCACGCTCGGTGCATGGCTGATGCGGGTCGCACGCAACGCCTGTATCGACCGCGCCAGGCGCCGCAAGACAGTGTCCGCCGTGCTGCAGCCCGTCGACGATGCGGCGCCCTCCGCCCCGAGCCGAGACCCGGATCCGGAGCGGTTGGCGCAGTCCGGCCAGGTCCGCGGCCACCTGAAACGTGCGCTGGCGCGGCTGTCCGAGCCACAACGCAGCATCGTGATCCTGCGTGAGATCGAGGCGCTGCCGTACCGGGAGATCGCCGAGCTGCTCGAGCTTCCGCTGAACACGGTCAAGGCGTACCTGCACCGGGCGCGGCGTCATCTTCGCGACGAGCTGAAGGAGGTGGCCGATCATGCGCAGGCCTGTTGATCCGCTCTCCTGTGCCGACGTCGATGCTCGCCTCGAGGCCTGGCTCGACGGTGAGCTTCCCAGAGACGAGAGCGCGGCTGTCGATGCACATCTGGCTGCCTGCTCCGAGTGCGCCGCGGAGGCGGTGGCAGCCAGGACGGTGCGTGACGAGCTGCGAGCGCTTCCATCCCTCGAGACCCCGCCGCGCGTACTGGACACGGTCCGCCGTCAGACGCTACTCCCGAAACGCTGGATCACCGTGGGTGTGGTTGCTGCAGCGGCGACGGTGATGCTGTCGATCGGGCTCGGGATCCATCAGGCACGTCGGCCCGATCCGCAGGCCGCGCAAGTGGCCCGCGCCACGGCCGAGGCGAAGTACGCGCTGTCGTTGATCGCGCGGGCGACTCGCCAGGCGAGCTCGGGGGTCGAGAACGAGCTGCTCGAGCGACCGGTCCTGAGCCCGGCCATTCACGAGCTTCTCGGGGTCCTGCACCAGAGTGGGCAGACCCCTCCTGACCGGGAGCCTTCGCCGTCCGCGAAGGATAGAAGTGGAGTTTGAGATGCGAAACCTTGTACCCCACGTGGTTGTACCTCTGATGCTCGTCGTGCTGTTGCCGGCGACGGCGTACGGCGTCGAGCCACAGGACCATCCCGGCTTCGTCGCCATCGAGCAGATGGACGTCTTCAGCCCAGAGGACACCGAGGTGGACATCAACATCAGCGGCGCTCTGCTGTCGATGGTCGCTGCCGCGACCCGGGCAGAGAACCCCGACTTTGCCGAAGCCGTGGGTCGGCTGGTTCGGATCCGGGTGCGAGTGGGCTCTCTCACCGGCGAGCGGCTCGAGCAGGCCCGCGAACGCGTCGACGGTGTGCTCGTCGGACTGGAGCGGGGTGGCTGGCAGCGCAACCTGTTCGTCCGCGACGGCGCCAGCGAGGTCACGATGCTCCTCAGACCCGACGGTGATGAGGTCCACGGCATGATCTTGATGGCGTTCGACGGCTCCAAGGTGGCGATGGTGAACCTGGTCGGTACGATCGATCCGGAGCTGATCGGACGGATCCTCGCCGAGCTGGACGGCGTGCCCCAGCTGGAGGCCAACGGCGAGACAGGAGAGGAGGAGTGATGCAGCCACAGATCACGGAGAGTCGCCGAGGCTGGGTCCGTTTCGCGGCTGCGCTGGTGCTCATCCTCCTGGCCGTGATCCTGCTCGCCTGCGGTCGCAGCCTCGGGACCTCGGAGGTGGCGCGGGCCATCGACAGTCGGCTCCCCGAGTGCCGGCTGGAGCGAACCTCCCACGTCACAGTGGGGCCTCTGGTCATGTCCCTCGCCCGAGGCGTTGCCAAACGGGCCGGCGATCTGGACACCACGGCTCGGGCGGCGCTCAACAGCGTCCGGCGGGCGGAGGTCGCGACCTACACCGTCATTGGCACTCCGGACCGCGACGCCCTGGCCCGTCTGCTGGCCTTGCGCGAGCAGCTCGAGGGCAGCGGCTGGGAGATGGCGGTGACCGAGGTGGGCTCCAGCGACGCGACGGTGGTGTTGGTACGGCTCGGGCCGGACGGAATGGTGCGCGGCCTGATGGCGGTGCAGCTCGGCGGCGGCCAGCTGGAGATCGCCTGTGTCGAGGGGCGGCTGGACCGCGTCTTCGCCGAGGAGATCGGGAGCGAGCCGCGTGCTCTGGCGGACGTGTTGAGCCGGTAGCCCGTTGCCCCACCGCAGTGCACCTCGGCGATTGTCCGGAGCGGCGAGTTTCGGTGACAATGGGGCGCCTGCGACGGACTGTGCGCCCGCCCGAGAGGGAGGCGACAGGCCCGGCGTAGCGCGGTCATCTGTACTGGGAGGTACCCGATGCCCGAGCCCGTTGTTGCGGCTGCTCTGATCTTCGTCTTGCGGTGTCTCGATGTGTCGCTGGGAACACTGCGACTGATCCTGACTGTACAGGGCCGGCGGCTCCTTTCGGCGCTGATCGGTTTCTTCGAGGTCTCGGTGTTCATTACCGCAGTGGCGACGGTCGTTCAGGGCCCTCTCGATCCGCTGCGTGTTCTGGGGTATGGTGCCGGCTTTGCCGCGGGAACCTACCTCGGAATGACGATCGATCGATGGATCGGCCTGGGCGACGTGATCGTTCGGGTGATCAGCACATCCTGTGACAGCATGGTCAAGGGGCTCACTGCGTCCGGCTTCGGCGTCACCTTCGTGGAGGCCCACGGAGGACGCGGCACCGAGGTCGGCGTTGTGTTCTCCATGTCGCATCGCAGGCGGACCCAAGAGATGCTGGCGTTGATCCGGGCGCACGACCCTGATGCGATTGTGACCGTGCAAGAGGTGCGGCAGCAGTACCACGGCTACTTCACGCCGAAGCGTCCCGGGCTCGCACCGCTCGGTCCGATCCGTCGTTAGCGGACGTGTACTCGCAGGCGCTCGGCGCTGGGAGGAGGGTTGCGCTCGAAGCTCAGGAGCGTTCCGGCGCCTGATACCTTCGAACGACGAAGGCTCGGTCGTGGTATCGCGATCGTGCGAGGTGGCCTTCTGTGATCAGACGGTCGAGCCTGTGGGCCGCCGCGTCTCCGCCGCCGAGGATGCGAACGGCCTCGGCTTCCTCGACCGGATGCACCGCGGTCGTGGCGAGCAGATCGGCAACCGGATCCGACGTGCTGGCGATCGGATCGACCGGCAGCCCGAGCATCAGCTCGACCCGCTCGACCTGCTCGGTGAACGCTCGGTGCGCGTGGATGATCGTCGCCTCACTCGGCGGCTCCACCCAGCTTTCGGCGGGCGGACGGACCGGTACGGCCAGGTAGGCGGTGTGGGGTCCGATTGATGCGGCGAGCTCCGCCAGGGCGCGGAGGTGCTCATCGTCATCGTTGCATCCGGCCACCAGCATCGTCTCGGTGACCAGAGTGCCGTTGAAGTCGCGAGCGAATCGGCGCATGCCTTCGATCATCGGAGCGAAGCGGAGGCGACCGTGGGGCCGGTTGATCCGCCGCCACATGGGCTCGGTCGCAGCGTCCAGCTTGAGTGAGACCCATTCCGCCGCAGCGAGCTCAGAGCGTACCTGGTGGCTGTCGATCAGCGTCGAGTTGGTGATGACGGCGCGCCGAGGCGCCAGCCCAGAGAGGGCTTCGAGCGTTGCGCCCAGGTTGCTATCGAGGGTCGGCTCGCCATCCGCGATCAGGGTGATCGCATCCACAGGCTCGTCATGTGCGGCGGCAGCCTCGAGTGCGTGTACCACTGCGGCTCGAACTGACTCGGGCGCGGCGCCCGGGAAGCGGTTGATCGACATGTGACGGGTGCGTCCCAGCTGGCAGTACACGCAGCTCGCCGTGCAGTAGTCCTGTGGGATCGTGGCCACCCCGAGGCTCCGGCCCAGTCGGCGGGACGGTACCGGTCCGAAGACGTTCAGTAGACAATCATCAGCGTCCTGCGCCATCGTGCTCCTCCTGCCTCCACAATACTCCTTCGAACACGGGACGCAATCTCGCCATTGCCTGTTGATCGCCCGGCTTCGATACCCCCGAGACCCCCACCGCGGCTACGCCGGGGCAGGCCCGGCCCCGGCCCCGGCCACCGGGTCGACCACGTGAACCCGCGCTGTC
>CAZEJK010000333.1:0-279 GCA_964512045.1 uncultured Thermoanaerobaculia bacterium | reverse complement strand
AGAAGAAACAACGCAGAGACGCAAAGGCGCAGAGCCGCAGGCCCCCCGCCCCATTCGGTCAGGTTGAGCTGAGCACAAGGGTCGACACAGAGCGTTCCGGCTGACGGGAGCCCATCATCCGGGTCCGGCTGCCGGCTACCAGGACCGGGGCCATTGACCGGGGCCGGGGCCGGTCGGTGCTCAGATCGACTCGGCGGTCGAGCCGCTCGTGACCCGCCCAACCGGCCCGCGAGGCCCGGCCTCGCTACCCCCAGCCACCCACCGCGGCTACGCCGGGGC